>JALVKE010000207.1 GCA_027028005.1 Persephonella sp.
TTCAAGTATAGCCATTTATTCTTTGTTTCTCTATATGTCTGTTTGGACTTCCACAGATATAAATTAAATAATTTAAAATAGTAGCGTCTTTTAAATCTATCTCTGGATAATCAGATAAAACTAATTGATTTATTGAAATATTATATAACATTTTATTTTTAATTAAAAAGCTCTAATATAAGCACACATTTAAGAACTAAACATATTAGTATTATATGTAAGAACTAAACATATTAGTATTATATGTTATTTTGACATAAAAATCAAGTAAGGCTAAAATAGCCGTTTTAAGAGGTGTTTTTGTGTAAGATATATAAAGTATCATTTTTTACTAAAACTCTTTAAATAGATAGCAAATTTAAGGAAATAGATAGTAAATTTAAGGAAAAAACAAAAACCACAAACCTAACCTTCAATTTGTGGTTAATGTCGGCTTGGATTTCCCAAACCCTTAGCCCTAATCACTACTAAAAGTTACCTTTAGAAGTGTAGGTTTGTCTATAAAACATCTGCTGGGTCAGTTACAGACTTTAGGGCAAGGCACGAAGGAGCCTTCTATACAATTTTCTTCCCAGTCCCATCGTTTCGCCCAAAGCTCGTTCGGGCAAGCACGAACACTTACACGAATTGGTAGCTTATTTTTTGATAATGGTGGGAATTGAACCCACGACCTCTTACTTTTTTAGGTAAGGCTCTAACCTACTGAGCTACATTATCATTCGTAATTTCTTTTCTGATTATTTTATCTTCTTTTTGATAAAAACTTCTTTTAACTTTATTAAACTTCTGACGAGTTCAGCCTTTTAATTGATATTTTTTTGATATTGATGTCATAGTTATGTAAATTAGCCTTATTATTATCTTTTTTTCAAAAGATTTTTTCCGATTCAGGTTGGGATACAAGCCCCCTGCTCTTTGGTATTTATATTATATATTATAATATTCTAAAAAGCAAGTAAGAGAGCCAAATATCAGCCCTCTTAATTTTCACATTATTTGTGAATGACCTGAAGTTTATTACTCCAAGTCATTTCAGATTTATTATCACCTCCTTTCTTTTCTTTTTCCATTTTCTCAAGAGCTTTATCATAGTCATATGCTACTGCTCCAGTGTATTTATTCTTTTTCCATAGATTTTTAGCCCACTGCTTCATACTCCGTGTCATTTGATACTCCTTTACAGATATCACAATCAACTTCAGTTAAAAAGTAAACTTCTTGTTTTTTGTGATTGATATTTTCTCCTACTACAAGATTATGATTTTGTGGTAGGTTAGCCCATTTAGTGTTAGGCACTAACTCAGTCGGGGTCTGTCTAAAAATCTGATGCTTAAAACAAACATCATAGAAAAATTGTGTCATAGCAATCCTTTGTATTGGTTTAATTAAATATATCATAAAAAAAGAAAAAAAACAAAATGTTTAGAACATTTTGTTTCAGGTAATTTTGCCAACTACTCCATCAACCTTTAAACCATTTTTTCTTTGAAATTCTTTAACTGCTTTTTCTGTTTTTATCCCAAAAATACCATCTGCTTTTAATCCTAATTTCTTTTGAATTAAAATCACTTCTCATTTTAAGTTTCTACAAGGTTTGTTTTTGTAGCATCTTTTAGCAACTCTTTTATATACTGGTATTGTTTGTTTTGGTTTTTCAGTAAATACTTTATTATCTACATCAATATAAATCTCTCAAGATTTTACAACTAAATCAAAAATAGATTTCTTTAAATGATGAAATCTCGTCATAGCATAACTTTCATAGATATATACTGCTGGCTCGTTCTCGTGTTGATATACACCAATTTCCCCATCACCAGCCATTGAATGACCTCCATTAAGATACTTAAATTCTCTGTCTTTTTGAATATAAGGAGTTTCAACATTGTATCATTTAACACCTGCTGTTGATTGTTTAGATATTCTAAACATCACTCTTTTAGCACCATATTTGGCTCGTGCTTTTTTTAATTCTGATTCAAATTTATCAAAACTAAAGAAGCCATAATTTTGTGCTACTTTTTTACCAGTAAAAGTTCTTCTTATTTTTTTAGCCCTTTGTGCGAACTCTGAATCTCTTGGTGTATATCAATCTTTAAATTTACCATTTTGTTTTTTTGATATATAAGGGACAAAGCCATTTTTAAAATATTCAGAATATACAACAGATGGCATCATACCAACCATAGCATTTTCTTTTACATTGAAAAGTGAGTAATTTATACTTGGGTCTGATACATAATCGCCTACAATATAGCCTCTATTAACATCATACTTTTTTTGTATATTTTCAAATGAGAATGCCACACATTGGCAACAACCTTGCTTTTGGCTTGTAATAATATTTATACCCTTGCTTGCTTCTGCGAAAGTGGAATAGCCAGTAAGTTTTCCTTTTGGAGTATTTAAATTTCTAATATAGTCTTTAACTAATAACTCATCAGCAATAGCTACTGGCTCGGTAAGTCCTGTCCCGTTTCTTTCAGCATTTTTTACATTTGATAAGTAATCTTGAATAGCAGTGATACCACTATATTTTTTTATTGTGTCTTTTATCATATTTTTTTAATTTATTTTTAATAACGAAATAACCAAATGGTCTTAAAGAATAATAAACTCCTTTTCTCAAGATAAAACCTCCTCCATAAGATACCATTTTCTCTTCAATCAATTTATCAGCATCTTTTCTATTGAATTTTACAATTACATTCTTTTTAACTATTTTACCAGTCCTTTTATTCCAAATCAAACCTGTTAATGTATTTTTATTTTCTCCTAATAACTTATACATATAATCGTGAGGCTGACTTGGGACAAGTATTCTTCAATCAGTAGGTGTTATAAAACATCATAAAATTCTAATGATTGAAGCTCCATCGGTATAATCAGGTTTTAATTCAAATACAAAATACTCATCAGGTTTTAGACTTAATCTATCAGCAAAAACCCTCGTCCTAATTCAGAGAGGGTTTTCACGATACATTTCATCTGCCCCAGTATAAGTAAGTGTAATTTTATCTGTAAAATTTATCATATTTTTAAAAAATTTTATTGATTACAAAACTCAATAATGTAGAAATAACTATGATACCCCCAGTGATTTTGGCTCATTTTATTTTTGAATTTATATCACTTTCTTCAAGATTAGCAAGTCTTCGTTCGTGGCTTTCAATATGCTCATCAACCCTTTTAGATAGGTTATTCAGTCTATCATTTACATTTGTTAATTTTATAAGAGCTTTATTAACCAGTTGAATTTCAGTTTTTAAACCATTGAGAGTTTCGTTCGTATATTCCTGCTTGACTTCAAGTTTAGCAATTGCTTTTAATAATTCGTCTTTTTCTTTCATAGTTTTATAATTTAATAATTGAGTAGTCCTCAATGTCTTTTAATGTTTCACCCATAGTTCCTTCTCCATAATCTACAGCTTTTAATGCTTTTCATACAGCCTCTGCTATCTGTTGTGGGCTATCAGAAGTAAGGAAGGCTACTGAACCGTTTATATCGTCTACGACTATTCCGTCTTGTGATTGTGCGAAAGCTTGGAGGGTAGCATTCGCATCGCCAGCATCTCTTCTTCTTAATCTTCAACCTGATGGCATAAACAAGTAATCTCCAGAAGCAGAGTTGAACATAGAACAAGCCCCCTTTCCGCTTGCTAATCAGAACATACCAGCTTCCGTTTGTAAGGCTCTTTCTGTTTCGTCATAGGTTGCTTGTAATGGAGCAATCCCATCGCCAATATCAATATTGGCTTGGGTAGAGCCGTTAAATTCTACAGTAACTAAATTAGAAGTCTGATTTTGGAACATATCTGAACCATCGGGCGTTTTAATTTTAATTAAGTTAGTGTTTATATTCACAGCAATACCAGCTGATATTGTGAAAGAAGCTACCTGCGGCTGATACCCAGCTTTATTGATAACTGCTTTTCAAGTTTCATTTTCGTAACTTTTAGGTATTGTGATTGTGTAATCGCCTGTTTGGGTATCGTCATAAAGATATTTTGTTCCATCTTCTTTGATTACATATAAAGCATTGTCAGCTGGTAAGTTTTTGAATGTGATATACATTGGGTTTAATAGATTTACTTCGCCATTGCCCGTTCCTGCTTCGTCTGTAGTAACATCTGAATTTTTAAGAGAAATATTTAATTTTTTGTTGCTATCGTTGAAAACCTTTCCAACTACTTTTACATTGGTGAAAATTAAGTCGCTATCTATCCCAGTATCAATATGTAAATCGCCATTGATAACCAAATCGTGTAAATCAGTTTCGGTGGTTAGATAAACATCATTGTTGATTGTCCCTGTAAGGTCTGCTCCGTTGATTGTGGTTTTTTCTGATGAGATTGTAACTGAACCGCTCACATCTGAACCAAATTCTATTTCACCCATACCTTTGAATACCACATTGGTTAGATTAACTTCTGCTCCTACGCTTGAATTAAAATCAAAATATGATTTAACTCCCCAGTCAAATACTGTTCCATTGAGATTTACTTTGTCATTGACTTGCAAATCCAAATAGAAAGGAATTGAGTTGTCGTTCCATTGTAGCCTGTAATCTCCATCGTCCTTATTTGACCTTGGAGCGATTATAGTTGAGCCATCATCTGTGAAGTCTATTGAATTAGAATGGATAGCATCCCCTATCTTGAATGGAGCTATAAGTTGATAGGTTTTAGGGGATAACTCTACTAACCCCCAGCCTACTGTTAAAGCTTCGTCAGCGTAGTTTTTGAAGCTCGGGTTGTTTCCATAAAACCCTGTTGCACCCTCTTTGGTTTTGTATACTCTTACAAGACTTGAAGCAAAGAACCAAGCAAAGTCATTGGCTCCTGTGGTATCGTTTGTGAAAGCCATTTGTTTTACAACAGTAGGGTCAAAATTCCCAGTATCAGAATGCCCTGTATAAGTTGGGTCTATTGATATGATATGTCTTCCTACTTCTTTCCCGACTTTAGTGTCAAATCCTCCTATACGATAATGTCTAACATCTGAAAAACCTGTATCTGTAATAAGGTGGACTACAAACCCATCATCGTCTTTTGTGGAAATTTGAATACGGTTCCAAGCGTTTGCTGAAAAATGGACGAACATAATCGCATTGCTGACATCCATACCGCCACCAAATCCCTCAGAAAATCTAACTCCATTGTATCCATCAAGGTTTTTGTTTATCCACCAAGATGAGCCGTATTCGTTATTCTGAAAGTCTAAACCACCACGAGGTTTCGGTTCTGTCTTTCTAACACTCCCAACCCTTACATAGATACGATAGTTATCTATTTTCGTTATTATTTTTGGTGCTGTTCCTGTAGCACTCAATGTTGGTAATATATTTGTCATAATGTTTAAAATGCTTTATGTGCTTGTTCGTAATTTAAGTTCAGAATATCATCTCTCGCTGATTGATAATCTGTTATAGATGGATTGTTTAAAATAGTAGCATAAGACATAACTTTATTTATGTCAAACTTTTGAATTAACCAATCACCATCTTTTGTTTCTTTACAGATATATTTATTTCCGCTGTCTTTATAAAGTTCATTGAATATGTAATATTCAATAGGGTTGGAAGCGGTATTATCTGCTATGTCCTGTAAGATTTTATTATCTACTCCACCAGCAGAAACAGAAGTTATTGTAGGTTGTAATTCACTAATAGCTTCCTCTAATTCTTTAATAGACTTGACAATAGCTTTATCCCCAGTTAGATTGTTTTTCTTGATAGCTTCTAAAATTGTTTTTATATCATCAAAAGACAATTTATCCAATAATTCTTTATTGTCATTTATTACATTGACTTCAGGAGTGGGGATATTGATTTTTGGGAATTGTGGTAATTCAATTTTAGGTATCTTAATTTCAGGAATTTTAGGGGATTGGACATCTACTTTGATTTCAGGGGAATATTCTTTTTGAGATATTTCTTTTAAAACAGAGAGAATGCCTGACAGGTCAATTTTATCTTCTTTAATATCTTTGACTAAATTCAGTAACTCTTGTTCTCGTTGTTGTTTGAGTTTCTCTGCTTGTTCTTTTTTGTATTCTTCGTATGGGTTCATAATTTTATCTATTATCCCTTTTCCTTATCTCCGCTATAATTAGATAGCAAAGTAAAGAAAGGGTTTTGTTTTTTTAAATTTTACTTTTTTCAATAGCCCCTTTTTGCCTTTCTGTTTCAATCACTGTCGCAATTTTTTTCAATTCGTCTGTGGCTGTCCCATTCGCAACTGCTACTGCTGTAAGTTCATTAAGTATTTTTTCATATACCTTTGCTTTACTCTCAACTTGTAATTTTTTTAAAATTTCTTCTCCAATTTTTTGAGATATTTCTTTTAATTTAACTTCTTTTTCTAATTCAGGGTCTGGAATGTCTTTAAAAGTTTTACCAATCTTTGTCATACCAACTCAAACTTCTAAACTTTCTTTAACTTTGATGTCTTCTGTAAAGTCTTGTAAGTGTTCTTGTGCTTCATAATCTTTTGCTTCGTTTTCCATTCAAACACCTATCACTTTATTGTTTTTTAATCTTACTATTTTCATATGTTATTTAATTAAGGTCATCTATAATTGGTGTTTCAATTCTGATATCATCTTCAGAGTCATTTTTTAAGAATAACATTTGAATATACCCATTTCATTCAAACATACCCTTAAAACCCCCTAATGGGGAATATCTATTAGTAGCTATGAAAGCAGCATCAATAGAAGTAAAATCACTTTCAATCGTTAATGTTGAAAAGTTCATTTTATATAATTTCTTTTCATCGTGGTCAATTCAATATAGGAAGCCTTTAGCATAGAAAGGGGTGTTATATGTATTACTCTTATAATCTATTGTGATTGGGGCAGTTAATGTTTCTATATATGTTAATGTAGTTCCAGAAACAGAATATTTTTTAATTGCTGTTTCCCCACTCTTTATATAATACAAGTAAGTACCATCAGAAAACATTTCGGAAGCACTATCTGGGATAGCCCCAGACACGCTCATAGAAGCAATTGTTTTTGTAGTTACATCTATTCTGTAAGTTGCTGTCTGATTTGCCCTTTTGAAAAATAAGTAGTTATCATTTGTATTTAATTGGGCTGAAGAATAACTATTGTAAGATGATTGATACCAATAATCAGGTAAGGAGTTACCCCCACCACTATTTAGTATTAAATTATTCCCACTTGTTTTCGCTCTTGCTATATATAATTTAACATTATAAGAATACATTATATATACATTTCCATTATCTTTTTTAAATATCCTTTCATAAATATAATTATTTGACCCCCCTGATACTGTGGGGATACTCATTAGAGGTAATTTAACACCACCACCACTACCCAAATCAGCGATAGCTTGTGCTGTAGTTTTTTTGAGGGTTCCACCATCATTGATAAGCAATTCTTCTACTCCTGTTACAGTTTTGGAAGTCTTACTTGAAATCGCAGTCGCTTTTAAATCTCCCTTTATATCTTGCCCCGTTAAAGTTAAATCTATATCATCTGTATCGGTTACTGTAACTGGGTTGTGTCTTTTATTAGTATTGGCACTTACATCACTATTATTTGAAACTGCTGTATCAAAATCTGAAATATCAGAAGCTGTGTGAGGGTGGCTCACACCAGCATACACCCCATCTTTAACTTTTAATTTATCATTTGATACTTCAATCGTACCCCCATCTACTTTACTATCAAGATAACCAGCGGTATCAGTAGCTGAAGCTTTTACTTTCTCATCAGTGTCAGTTACTGATGTATATTCCAACCCGCTTTCATCTGATTTAACAGTAACAACTTTACCTGCCTGTCCTGAATAGTCAGCTGGTGTATCTGTTAAATCTTTAAAAGTTGATGAGCCTTGTGTTTGTTCTTCAATATGATTTTGAGTTATATATACTTTTTTATCTATATTCTCAATATCATCTTGAAGTTTAGTAATTTTTCTTAATAATGGTCTTGAACCGTTTAAATCTTTGATATGAAGTTTTTTACTTGCTTCTTTAATTTTATCTATGATTTCATCGCCTGTTAAAGTTTTCCCATCTTTTCCTTTAAAAACATCCTTAACAGAAAGAATAATATCTAAAATTTCTTGTCTTGTTGGAGTATGTCCATCTTTTCCGTCTTTAGGTTTTAATTTAGCAATTTCTGGTTTAACTGCTTGTAAAATTTCTTCAAGAGTTACTGTATTATTGATAACTGTATCTTGAATAAATTTATCTAACTCTTCTAATTCTCTGTCTGTAAGATAATCAACTCCTTTTACTGGTGTTTTACCATCAGCTCCTATTAGTTTTTCGAGGTCATCTTGCGATAACTTCTCAAAAATAGGAATAAGAGTTTCTAATTTATCTAATATTTCAAAAGCGACTTTTGGACCATTCAAATGAAAGTCCTCAATCCTTTTTAGTCTATTATTTTCTTCATTCATAATTTATTTTTTATTATCTTTAATAATTTGTTGTTCTAATCATTTTCTTAAAAGTTTTAAATCTAAATCAAAATCTTTTAAAGCTTTAATTGATTGTATCACTTCTTTTGTTATTTTCATAATTATTTAATTTTATCCCAAAGTTCTTTTAATTGTGATTTAGTTTTGAATTTGTCTTTATTATAAATAATAGTTCAAGTATTTGCTCCTTGTCTATTAGCAGCTATATCAGATAACTCTATACCATCTATACCGACATCATTCATTAGTTTAAGAAAACCTTTAGAATTAGATGATTGATATACTTCAGCCCATATATTCATTAATTGGTCAGTTGGTGTGTCTGCGGTATCGGTTATAGATTTAATCAAATCTTTTAATCCTTCATTATAATTTTCACTCCAATTAGAAATAGGTATTTCTAAATCTTCTTTCGGAATTTTATTCACAATATTTGCTATCTCATCTTTTGTAAATACTCTGTCGTAATCATTTACAATTCTTGTATTAGTCGGTAAATATGTTCGCACATCTATCTTATCCCCATATTGTTGGGCTTCTTTTAAAGAATTTGTAAAATACACACCAGGTCCTTCTGCAGTTACACTTGCTTGGTCTACTTGACCCTTTTTTGCTTTTTCTAACTTAAAATTAGGGTCCAATATATCAAAATCTGTCTTTGAACCACCGTGATACATAGTGGGTGCTGTTTCTCTCTTAAAAAAAGTATCAAAGCTCTTACCATTGCTCTTGGCTTTTTTAATTTCAGAAATAATATTATCTTTCTTCATAGCTTTATCAATATCATCTGCTATTGCTTGAAAGTTAATATAACCTCCTTGATTATCTAAATCTGTGATATGAGATTTTATTTTATCAATAATCTCTTTAATTTTCTTTTTCAATTCTTTAACAGTCTGTTTAACTTTCTTGATAGCTCTTTTAACTACTTCTGTTTGTTTTTTTGTTTCAAGGTTTTTAAGAGTTTTTTCTTTTTCTTTTAATTTCTTTTCATAAACCTTTTTTTCTTTTTCAAGCTTTTTGACTTCTAACACCTTTTCTTTTATTTCTTTCTGTTTCTCTTTTGGTAAGTCTTCATATTTAACTTGTTTTTTAGGTTTAGGTTTTTTAGTCTTTTTTGTTTGTTCTACAGATACATTTCCTCATTTCCTTAATTCTTTCAATATATCTTTTCTAAAAGGAGCAGTTGCTATATTCCCTAATCCTTTTACTGCTGCTATTGGAAGAGAACCTCCTTTTGTAAGAATAGCATTAGCAATTTCATCTCCTATTTTTTGACTAAATAATGTTTTTAGGTTTTTGTTTCCTGAAGCTTTAATTGTAGATGTTAGAAACTCTCCTAATGCATCTAATCTTGGCAATCCTAATTCTTCAAGTTTTTTAGACGCATCTCTTAACTCTCCATCAAGTAAACTACCTTGTCGTCTTAGTAAAATTTTTAAAGCATTATCTTGATTTCTGGCACTTATACCTCTAAAGTTTTTAGCAAAATTAGCTAAATCACTAAATTCAACATAATTCTTTAATTCATTATCTGTTAAATGTAAATCTCTTATATCTTTTAATTGTCTTCTGATATTCTCTGCTAACCCCTGAACCCCTTTTGTAAGTTCGCCAGGAGCATCTCAGTTAATAATAGCATTATCTAAATGTTCTAATCCCCTATTTAATCTATCAAGTGTTGTAGAATTTTGAATTGATTTTATAATATTATTGATTTCATTTATTGTTTTTTCATCTCTAACATATTTTGTGGGTTCATCTGATACTACTTTTCAACCTGTTTCTGTTTTAACTAATCCTGCATCATCTAATTCTTGCTCGAAGTCATTTACTAAATTTTTAAGCTTCTGTCTTGCTGGTTCATTTATTTTAGTATTTTTTAATCTTTCTTTTGCTTTTCCGATTTCTTTCCCTTTTTGTCTTTTTATGTCTTCAAATTTATTCAAAACTTCTTTTGCTTTTTCTACTGAGATATCAAGAGGATTTTTATTATCTAAACTCAAATCAATATTCTGTTCCGCATCTAAGATTTCATTAGCTCATTCATTCGGGATTTTGATAGCAGCTTCTTTTTGTTTTGGAGTTAAACTTCCAATACCTAATTCTTTTGATTGAGTAACCTCATTGATTTTATCAGGGCTAATAGTTGAAACACCTTTTTTCCCAAAAATATCTTTTGTAGAGCTATACAAGTTATTGATTTTAGAGGGGGCTTCTTTTATAGCTCGTGCGGGAACACCTAATCCCTCAATAGCTCCTTTTAAACCAGCTTTTGCTGCTCCTGATACTACTGCTCCTGTTCCTAACATATCTGCTGCGATAGCTAATCCTCCGTGTGATTTTTGATTTCAATCAGATATAATAGAACCAATATTTTGTGCTAATTCTGATTGTAAAGCAGGTTGTAGAGCATCACTTACTACTTCCCCTGTTAAATCATCAGCAGTTTCTAAAAGACCATAGCCTAACCCAGCTGGAATACCTCCTATAAGTCCAACACTAGCAGCATTAAATTTGTCTAATAAATTAGCCTCTTCTGGTCTTCCTCTTGTTTGAAGATTTAACATATTATTATAAGTGTTAGAAACACCTTCAGTAATATGAGAAATTAAAGAATTTTCTCCGAAGAAAAGATTATCTGGTTTGTTAGCTTCTGTAATATAGGTGTTTAATTCTCTATTTTTTTTAACAAATTCTTTAATTTTATTATCAGGAACACCAGCGTTAATCATTTCTTGTATATCTCTTTTTAATTTTTCTTCATTCATAATTTTTATGTTATATATTTTTTAACTCTTGAAACATATTCTTTTCCTGAAATATTTGTATCTCTTCTATTCTTCCCTATTCTGTAAGGCTGCCCTGTAAATCATACAGAAATAGCATCATCGAGATTACCATATTTTTTTAAATTTTTAGCAAACTGACGGGCTACAACTAAATCTTGAATAGCTGGATTTTTTAAGAATACATCAGGAGTTAAATTATTTATTCCTACCTCTTTTCCTCATTGAGGAATATTTCCTTCCATTACTTGATACTTACCTAATGCTCTTTGTCCTTTATATCTTCCAGAAGGAATTGCTGAATTACTTATAGCAAAATAATTACCTGAACTTTCAACTTTTGAAATCCCTTGTAATAGTTTTTGTAATTGATTAGGGTCTGTTTCTTGTATTGCTTTTTGAATTATAGGGTTAGAAGTATTTCTAAAATCAATAACAGTTGGATATTTGTTTAATGGATTGTTAAGAGTTGCTTTATTTCATTGATACACTTGATTTTGAGGTAGTCCAATTGTAGTTCCCTTATTTATATCTAATGGAGTTTCGTTTTGAATATTCAAGTAATCATTAGGAGTTTTATTATTCTTTTGAGGTGTTATAATCCCCATTTTTTTATTCTTTTCTGCTTCATAAATGTTTTTAACTTTCGCCATTTTTTGATAAATTTCTGTTAAACTTTTTCTCATATCTTCAACAGGCATATCAGTTGATAAATCATTTATTCCTCTTATTAAAACCTCAATATCTTTATCTGTTTTAGGTCCTTTCATTTTATTTAAAGAACCAATAACGATATTTGATTGAATATTTTTTATAACATCTTCCACAATAGAAGCATCTGTTCCTCTAAATAAACTTCAAAATGAACCACTGACACCTTCATAATCATTTAAATCAAAATTTTTATCCATTTCAAGTAATCTATTTACTTGCTTGATTACATAATCCGCATCATTGATTTTAGTATCTAAAATATCTCTTTCTTCTTTATTCATTCTGTCTTCTTCAATTAAATTACCTTTCATTTCATTGTAAGTTTTTAAATCTAATTCCCCACGAGAAAATGCTTCGTTTAAAGCTTTCACTTTTTTATCATAACCTAAGTTATCATTAGAAATAGCTTCTCTAACTTCTTGTGGTAATCCTAATCCTTTTGATAGCAACGCTTGTTTAGCAGTATATCCATTTTTAATCTGAATTAATTTCTTTTGATTTTCAAACTCAACAGCCATTTTAGTTTTTTCTCAGTTTCTTTGGTCTTGTTTATCCATTATATCTCAATATTTAGTTTGGACTTGATTTAATCTATTCATTTTTAGTTTGTATTCAAAATTAAGAGCGTCAGCTTTAACTTTATACTCGTTATCAATAGCAGTTTTAATATTTTTAATATTATTGTAAGTTTCTGAAAGTCTTGCTAAATTCCTACTTTCTATTGTAGATTGGACAGAATAATCTCTTAAAGCTTGACCTGTCATATGTTGATAATCTGATTTGGTTCCCCCTTCCCCTCTTAATTTCTCATTCTGGTCTAATTGAAATGAAAGACTATCATCTTGTATTTTCCTTAATCTATCTTTAGCGGCGATTAAATCTTTTGTTAAATTAAAAGTAGCATCGTTAATATCTTTTGTATGACTTGCTGATAAAGTTTGTAACTTTTGTTCTATATTTTGAACATCTTTTTGAGCTTGTTCTACTGCTTGTTGTTTCTGTTGTAATAATTGAAAGTTATTGTAACCCGTATTTTGGCTTATATTAGCATTATTTGAGTTAATATTAGTATTTGAACTCTTGTTAGAAGCTAAATTAGAGGGGTTAGAATTGATTTTAGAGTTAATATACTCCTCTGTTTGTGTTTTAACATTAAAATCTTCTCCAATAGGATTAGTCCCTTTAATTTTTGAAATAGGGATATTATCTCCTTGAATTAGATTATTGGGATAAAGTTTTGCCAATGTTTTAGGTCCTATAATTCCATCTACATTTAAGCCATTCTTTCTTTGAAACTCTTTAACCTTAGCCAATGTTTTAGGACCAAAATAACCATCTGCTTTTGTCCCAAGCTTTCTCTGAATATCTTTAAACTCATCCCCATATTGTTTTTTGTTTTTTTTATAAATCATAATATTCTATTTTATGTTTTTAACTATAAAGTTTCGTAATTGCGAAACAGATTTTCCAAATATTTCTTCTATTCTTTTTGTAAATTTTTTATCTATTTCTTCTTTTACGATTTTTTGTATTTCTTGCTTTTGTTCATTTGTAAGTGTCATAATTTATACTGTTAAACTTCTTCTTTCTTTATCAAAACCGTGATAGGCTTTAATAATTGAAAAACCTTTTTCGGATACAAACTTATACTGAATTTCGTTAAAATCTGGCAGCTGAGAACCATCAGGAAGAGTGTTTATTTCATAAGTTTGTATTCCTAATCCTAAATCATTATCTGCTATTTCTGTATTAGTTAAAGTTTCATCTCTATTGACTAATCCATTTTCTTTAATAGAGTTAATATCAATAACTGCTAACTCTTTTCAATAGTCTTTGCTTTCATCATTTTCTCTGTCTGATAATCTATAATAAATAGTTAATTTCCCTTGTGTATCATCAAATAACTGCTCAAAAAAGATAACTAAAGATTTAAGACTTTTTTGTTCAATTGAGCTTTCTAAAAGATTAGTTATATATTCTGCTTTTCATAAACCCCCAAACTCATCTATTTCATTATTATGACTTCTATCATTTCATAGAGTAGCATAATAAGTAGAACCTCCTTGAGGTTTATTTCAACCTCATACAAAATTAGCATCAGGACCAACAAAAACTCCAGATATAATATTAGTGCTTGTATCATCCTTAAAAGTAACATCGTGTAACATTTCTATATAACCTTCTGCAGTAGCTTTAATGATAAATCGTCTTCCTTTTGTAGGTTTATCACGGTCATAGGGCTTTATGTATGCAATCATTATACTATTCCCTACCGAATATAAATTTTTGTTAAAAAACCTGGTTTGTCCATTTGGTAGCAAGATACTATTAACCATAGTGAAATTTTCTCCATTGTATTGTGATAATCTAATTTCTGTTTCGTGTTCTTTTTTATTAGTTGCTCTCAAGATATTATGTAACATCATCAACTTACCTTCAAGAACCCCTATCGCTGAAATGTAAGTATTGTATAATGATATTCTTTTTATAAACTTTGTGTTATCTTCTTTATCTCAAAAATAAATAAAATTTCTGTTACCAAAATTACTAACTAAGATAATAGTATCATTATAAGTAAAAGCTGTTTTCACATTGTCTGGAATACCATCAAAAACTTCTACAAGAGGTTCATCATCTATCTGTCTATATATCTTTCCATTCTTGCTAAAATAATAATAATGCAGTCCATCGTGAAGAGTTATATAAATATCGTGATGGCTTCCTGTATCGCCTTTTAATACTCCAGCACCATCATAGATTTTTCCATCATCAGTCCCAAATCTCATTCCATAATTACCATCACTTCAAGATAATACTTCTTCCCCATCTACGATTAAATTATCAGGTGTGTGGTCTGTATATCAATCTCAGTAACTTTTATCAGTATTTTTATTATAGATTACATAAAAAGGAGTTTCGTGATTAGTAGAAAATAACCCTTTTAATTCTCATTCACTTGAAAAAATATCACTATCTAATCCTTTTGCTGGATAAAAACCATCTGTTTTAGCATCAAAATTATTTACTTTAAGATAAGCAAGATTAGGATTTCTTTTATCCGCCCCCATTGTTTTAGAGAATTTTATTTCTTTATAAGTTATATTTTTCATAATTATCTTTTAAAGTTATTTTTGAATTTAACAAATTGTTTAGGTTCTTTAACTTGATAATGAGCTTTAAAATCTTGTAATAAAGTTTGGTATTCATTAGCATAATACTCGTATCTTTCAGGTTTGTAAGTAAATGTCTGTTCTACTACTGGTTTAAGTCATAATAAGTCTTCTCATTCTTTTAAGAATATATCAGGCTCATCTGTATCATTGACTAACTCAGTAAGCTCAACTCTTGGATATGTTATTTTTAAAGTCCCTTTATTCTTATCGTTAGATAGCATTATTTTTTCATTATCAAAAGTATAAGTTAAATCAAAAATATTCTGACATTCATTAGTTTTACATTTTTCTGTTAATTCTAAACAAATATAATCATTTCTTCCTTCTCCTTTAAATTCTACTTTAACTGGAATTAAAGTTTTTATTTGTCTATCAAATTCTTTTTGTCCTTTTGTAATAGTTATTTCTTCTGTATCTCTTGGGATACCTAATCCAGAAAGAGAAGCTAATTTCCAAAGTCTTTTGTATTCTCTGTTAATATCAAAAAGCATATCTTCGTCAGTATAAAATTGTTTATTAACTGTTGCTTTTTTTATTATTCTTTTTTTAATTTCTTGTAAGTTCATAGTATTAATTAAAGGCATTTTATAAATACCTTATTAAGAAACAAGATTAAATCTTATTTCCTGTATAAAGTATCTATAAAAGATTAGATTGTTGCTGTTCCTGCGTTAATCAATGGTTTATCAGCATCAAATACGTGTGCTTCTGTCTTAATCTTTCCTCCGAAGTATGAAGTTGATTGAATAATTTCATCTCCTTGAGCAATATCCACATCAGCAGCAGCTGCGCTCTCAACTGAATTTAATTCTCCTGATACTAATTTAACACCAAATCCGTTGTCTTCTCTATATGCTGAGAAAGCGGCTCCAGCAGTTCCATAAATAATCCTATCATCAGCATCTGCTGCGTCTTGTAAATCAATCAATAATACTCCTCCAATAGTAGTTCTAATTCTACCAAAATCTGATTTTGCTCCACTTTCAAGATTTACTAATCCTAATTTAGCAGAAATTTTATTGATAATTGGTGAAGCAGCAGCGATAAATGGTTGTCCTTGCTTTGGAGCAGGAACATATCTTCCATTATCAATTACTGGTTTCGCAACAATGTATTTCTTATGTTCTGATAACACAGTCATCACGAAATCTTGGATTTTTTCTGTAGTAGATAAATCTATTGCAGATGATACTGGGGTAGCACCAGCTACAATATCAGAAACAGTATTAGTATTAAGTTTTTTCATAATTCCAGCAAATAGAGCATCTCTTTGATATTTTTCAACATTATACTCTACTGTTTCTAAATCAACCTTACAATCTCTTAAAGCATTACCCACTCATCTTGTTAGTTGAAATGAATTATCTGACATATCTCAACTCCCAGTAGGAATAATACAATTTTGTGTAAAGTTTTTTGCTGCTGATACTGTAATGTTTGGATTATAAACAGTATCTGCTTTAGTAATAATTTTAGCAGTAACATCTCCTAAAATATGTCCTGTTTCTGCCATTGATTTTAAAACTCTTGTATAAAATGCCTTTCCTTTATATTTAGCATCTACATCTTTATTTTTCATAGTTAATTTAAGTTAAAGATGAAGATTACTATGAACTTTTACTTTACGCTATCTTTCTGATTTCATCTACGACTTCATCAACTAATTTTTCTTGAAGTTTGTCATCATCAGGGATTGCTCCTGTTGTGTCAAATTCTTGCTTAGCTTCTGATAGTGTTTTTTCAAAGAAACCATCGTTATCTTCATCAATGACATTAGCTGTATCAGCTTCAGCTTTAAATGCTTCAAGTTTAGCTTTAATGCCGACATCTTGAAGAGCTTCAGAAACAGAATTAACTAAACCACCATTTAAAGCTTTTAGAATATATTCTGTTTCTTTGTCCTTTTCTTTGTATCCAGCCCTTCTTAAAGCATCTCAATCATCTCTTGAAAGAGTTTCATAAGTTAATAAGTCTGAATTAGCCTCTACTTTTACTTCTTCTTCTGATTTATTGTCAGAATTTGCTTTTGTTAAAGCTTTCAATGCTCTTTTTTGCATATTGTAAGTTAAAAGTTTTTCTTTTTCATCTTCATTATCTCCTTCTTTGAATTGAGCTTCAGCTTTTTCAGCTAACATTTTGTAATAATCAGCAGTTTTTTCAACTTCAGAACCATCTTCATTTTTATCAAGATTATTCTCTGCTGCGAAGTTATCAAGAATTTCTAATTCTTCTTGTGTTAATTTTTCCATAGTTTTATTATCTTAAGGATGTTTTACTTGCTCCCACAAGTAGATAATTTATAATCAGAAGTTTTTTTGTTTGGGAAAGCTCGCAAAAACCCGTATTATTACCTTCCTTTAAAAGGATTTTGTTCTAATTCTTTTTGTTTCTCTAATTCTTTGTTTTCCTTTTCTTGCTTTATAGTTTGTTCGTATTGTTCTTGTAAATCTTTTAATTCTTGGTCTATCTCTTTTTCTTTTTGAATATTTTTATCTACTTTAACTAACTGATATAAAGCAATTAAAGCACTTCTTATTCTTTCGTCTATCTCTATATCTGTTGCTGTTTTAATATATGCTCTTTCTATACCTAATTCATCAAAAGTAAAAAGATTTAAAGCTTTTCTTAAAATAGAAAACATTTCAGGATTAGTGAATATTTCTTTTACGACTTCCTTTTCTTTGTCTGAAAGTTCATAAGGTCTGTCTATTTTATAGACTTTACTTATTTCTTTGTCTTTGTTAAGTTTAATCTTATTGATTTTTTCTAATATTTCTATTGATTTCATAAATTATTTAACTTCTATGATATTTTGTTTTTCTAATTGTGAAACAGCCTCATCTACCACAACTCCTGAGAAATTGTTAGTGATAAGTCTTTTCTTTAAATCATCTGATAATTCATATCCAATTCTTGCTTTTCCGACCTTAACAGCTTTTATTTTCTTTTTACCTTCAATAAGTAAAGCATAAAGTAACTGTCTTCTGCTATTTTCAGAAAATGTTGATACAAATCCTCTTTCTCTGTCTTCAAATTTTGAAATTATTTTTTGTAATTCTTCATTGGTTACAAGTCCTTCTTTTATTTTTAATTGGTCCGCCATATTTTTTTATGTTAATCTTTTGCTAATAATTCATCAACCTCATCGGGCGTTAGTCCGACATCGGTTTTAGCTTTTGCTTTTAATAATTTAATTATTTGGGTATCATCTAATGCTTGTGGGTTAGCTTGTTTTAATTGTAACACATAATCAATAAATGCTTGTGTTTGAGCTTTAGATTTTCTTTCCCCTGTAATATTTATATCAATGTCTTTGATATTTTCTTTTAATTGGTCTAATAATTCATCAGGGATAAAACCTTTTTGTTCTACAAGTTTTTCTGCTTTTTCTTTTTCTAACTCATAGTTAAATGGTTCATTTATTGTTTGAGGGTTAATGGAATGTTTGATTTCTGCTAAAGCTACTAAATCATTTATAGCCCCTTGTTTTAGTTTCCTGATATCTGTTGCTGATAAATGTTTATTTAAAGCTTCTTGGCTATCAAAGGCTTCAAGAATATAAGGAATAATAACTTGCTTATAAATCATTCTTAGTCATTTCCCATAATTCTTCTGCATTTCTTTAAGGACAGAAGATGCCATTTCCATTTGTTGATTACCTAAAGCAAATGAATAACCTGATGGGAGTGTTTTTCCTTGTAAGGCTTCATTAACAGTCAGTTTACTCCCTGCTTCTTCTTTAAGTCCTGCTAATGTTTGCATTAAGACTTGGAATTGTTTTTCCCCTCCTAATTCTGCTGGTTCAATAGGGTTTTCATTGTAAGCCATAATAATACCTGGTTCTAATTCTTGGTATTTATTCCCTATAATAGCATCCCCATCTGGAGTTCCTTCTTTCTTTTTTCAGAAAGCCATTTTAGAAAGAATTTCCATTACTACCTCAAGTCTTTCTCTATTTTTCTTTAATCCCATTAAAACATTAAAGCCTTTTTCATAAATTCCAATACCTAAAGCATCTTGAAAACCTCTTCTTTTAATAGCATCAAATTTTCAATAGAGCGGGAAATCAGTTTCCCCCGTAAAGAATAATATTTCTTTTTCAAAACTTCAAATATCTATTTTATCTCCTGATAGTCCTTTTTTATTTAATTTTCCTGTTGGAGTTGCTGTTTTGTATAAAACAATAATATCTTCTAAATGCTCTGTATAATCATCGTATTCTTGCTTTAAAGCTTCTTTTGCTGTCTCATTGTATTTAGAATTACTTAAAATACTTCTTAATGTCTTTCTTATCTGTTGAATTTTTACTCCATTCTTAAAGTCATATTGATTAAACACTATTTTCATAGGGTCAATATGTTTGTTTCTTAAAATACCTTTAGCATCTTTTCATAACATCATAAACCCTGACCCGTAATCAACTGCGTCTTCTGCTATTAAATCTATTGTTTCTGAAAAAGAATAATCTTCATCGTTATATTCATTTTGGAATTTAACATTAGCCCCTGACACAACCATTTCTCCTTTTTTACTTATAGAATATCCAACATTGAATTGTAAATCTATTAAATCAAGTTTTACCTGTTCTTTAATTTTATCTCCTAATTCTATAAAGTCATTTATAAAAGTATTAGGGTTGTTGCCTAAAAGATTAGGAAATTGTCCTTCTACTCCCATAATATACAAATAAATTAAATTAAGTCAGTTGTAAGTAGGAAATTTATAGTTATTTGAGAGAATAGTTAATTCCTGTTGTTTATAGTCTTTTAAGGTCCTTTTAGCTTCGTCAAGCCTTTTCTTTTCGTCTTCTGTTAAGACAAAATAATTACCTGTTGCCATAGTTAATTTATAACATAAAAATAAAAAAAAAACAAGTTATTTGTATATCTCATATTTAGCTGCTTGTTCTAATGATATAGATTGAGGCATTACTAACTCTTTTTGATATGAGCCATCTGTGTATTTAACTTCTTTATAGATAATAGCAAGCCCTTTTAGTTTCTTGAACAACTTAATACTTTCATAAAGACTATCTCTTGTATGAATTATAGTTCTTTTGTTTTTAGCTTTATCTGTTAAATTAATTATTTTAAATACTTCTCCATTATATTTTGCTTCTGTTAATCCAGTCCTTAACTCTAAATCAAGACTAAGTCTTTGTTTGTTTGTTGCTTTTCTTTTAGACATATATTATCTAATTATACAAGTATCACAAGTAATACAAGTTATTATTGTTAATAAAAAAAACAAGATATGTCTTTCTTTGTCCTATTTCTTTGGATATGAAAAGGGATATACTACCTAGAAATTTAATTCAAGTATAGTATGTAGTCCCAGATACATAAACAAATGTAACAGACATTCAGCTTATAGCTTTGTAAGAAAAATATATCTTGTCTTTCTTTGTCCTACCCCTTTTGGAGTGATGTTAAAGTATGATATCTGTGCTTTACCATAATAATCACACAGCCCTCGTTGCTCTGGTATATGGATACCTTGTTTATAATTTATGGTTATAATCAATGCGGAGGGACGGTTACATTGATAAATTATAAACCCTTTATTTTAAGGTCGTATATCCCGAATTCGCCACGACCTCCCAGCTAACGCTATAGCCTCAATATATATGAATTGACACAGTAACTGGTCTGTGTATGTATCAATTCAATTTTTTTAAGTTAATTTTATTTCATAAAAGTATTATAATATAAAAGATAAAAAAAATCAAGTCTTATCTCTTAAAACTATGTTTGTTAGTAATAATCTGTTTCATTTTTCTATCAGCAATATCAGTAGCGCTTGTAGCTTCATCTCTCATAGCTCACGCGATAGCTAACGATACAAGTAAATCTCAGTGTCTTGTTACTTTATTTTTAGGAGTGTTGTCTTCAACATCTATGATAGTATAACTCTTTAACTCATCTATTAAGTCTTGGTCTGTTATTTGTAACCAACCTTTATCAATAGCCTCTCTTAATTCAGCAAGCATTTTAGATTTAGTCATTTTATTAGTATTTCAACCTAACACCTCTGTTTTAATCTTTCTTGCTTTAATATATTTCATTATAGATTGCTTGTATATTCTTGAAGTAGGATATACTTGACTTAATCTTAATAAAGTAGCAGTTTCATAATTGTTTTCTGGAGCCACTAAACAAGTCCCTAACATATGTCCTTGTCTCGCTATTTCATCCCCAAAATCAGTAGGGTTTATTTTATTATTTTTGTATGTAGCTACTACTCTTGCTGGAATAGTAGAAAAATCTATGAATACAGAAGTAGAGCTATCTCTTCCAATACCTTTTGAAATATCCATTCCTCCTGCATATCTTCCTGATGGATTAAATCTATAAAACATTTTAAATTCTCCTGATACAAGCTCAGGTTCTTTAACTAATTGTTCTTGCTTTTTTAATTCTTGAAGATTGAAGTAACTCTCATCTTCAGAAGGATTAAGCATAAACTCTGTATCAAAATTAGGAGTATTTCTTCTTAATGTTTCAATAGATATTTTAATGTCAGTAGCTTCCGCATCAGTCATTACATACTTAGCGGGTCAGTAAGGCTTGTTGTCTTTAATAATAGGGATAAGAATTAACTTACTATGTTCAGGGTCGGATTTAGCCATTTCCATAAAATATTTTACATTCCCTTGATTAGATAATAGGTTAGCAGAAAATATATTAACTCCTTTTGCTTGGTCTAATCCAGCCATAGCTGCTAACATAACCTCTCTTACTTTCTCTGTAATAGGAATACTTTCGATAGTAGCCTCATTCTCAAAATCTTCAAAGATATTTTTAATAGGTCTTACCATTTCAATTTCTCCTGTTTCTTCATCAATAGTTTGGTCCCTCGCACCCCTTTTAGTTGTTCTAATAGTATAACCTTTATATCTAACTCCTGTAGTAGTCTTAAAATCAGCCATTGTTTGTCTTTCTTTATCTATCTTTTTAAATTCTGTTTTAATTAAATTAGGGATATAAAGACTTATTTTAGATAATAACAACCCCTCAAAAATATCTGTAATAATATCAGTCATAGGCTTGTTGTCATATGCTGATACATTGATTAAGTTAAAATAATCATAGTGATAGATAATATCATAGACTTCATTTATCATTATTTCAGTTGTTTTAGCACTTTCCCTAAAACCTATTACTAAGATATTTTTTCATTTAGGGACTTGCTTTTCTAAGATAGATTTACTATTTTCAGCATAAACTTTTCTAATCTCGTAATGATAAGGAGCATCAGCATATCTTAATGATTTTAAATAAAAAAGCCTTTTAAAGATTGTTCTCTTTTCAGTTAATTGCTCTATTGTATCATCTTTTCTTGGAGCAAGTATCTGTATTACAACTTTTCTTGCTTTCTTATCCCCTTGTTCTGCTTTTGATAGCTCTTTAAGAAAATCTGTATTATTCTTTAATAATGTTTTCTGTTTCATATCCTAATATTTGTTCTGCTTTCTTTTTAGCTTCTATGTCTGATAGATAGTTATCTTGCCCTGAAGTATCTTTTGTTTCTTGTTCAGAACGAGTAGAAAATTCTGCTTTTCTTTTCCTTTCAAGATATCATTTTGATATATCTGAGTCTCCATTTGCTATCTTTTTAGCTATGTTTTCCCTTGCTTTAAGAATAGGCTTATTTCTTAATTTATTCATCTGCTCTGCAAATTCAGGGTCTTTTTGAACTCATTCATAATAAGTAGCTTCCCCTATGTCAGCATAAAAACAAGCTTCTGATATAGTTGCTCCAATAGAAAATGCGTGTCTTAATCTATCTTCTATTTCTGGAGTTCTTTTTGTTGGTCTTCCTGCCATATTATTTAATGTTATTTAAGTCCTCTTTAAATTTTCTATAAAATTTAAATTTAGGAGTTTTTCTTTTTTTTGATAATAATTTTTCTTTTGTTCTTGGGTTTACCACATATCTTTCTTTGTAATCATAACTATAAAATTTACCAACTCTTGGTATATTTATAGTTTCTCCGTGTTCTAATTTGTCTCTAATTACTTTATACAATACTCTTAAAACTTTCAATACATCTTTCTGAGATAAACCTGTTTGTTCCGCTATATCTCTTAACATATCTTTATCATAACATAAAAAAAAATAGAATACAAGTCTATTCCATATATTCTGTCTTATCTTGTATTCCTGCCTCTTTAAATGCTTTCTTTCTTTCCTGACAAGTAGAACAAACTCCACAATGCTTTTCTCCACCTCTATAACAAGAATAAGTTTTTGCTAAAATATCAGCATCTTCAGGTTCGGCTTGTTTTACAATATCAGATTTAAAAATATTTACAAATGGTGCTAATAAACTAACTTCTCCTTCTGTTCCAAATTCAATTGTTTTTCTAAATGCATCAATGAATTCTGGTCTACAATCTGGATAAATATAATGGTCTCCTGCGTGGTTTCCGATTGCTACATATTTTGCTCCTTTTTCTACCGCAATTGCTACCGTATAAGAAGCCATAATAGCATTTCTGAAAGGGACTACCGTTTGTTTAGCATTTTCTTCTGTATATCCCCCAGATGCTATTTCTTTATCTTTATTTATCAATGAAGATTTTTGTAAGAAAGATAAATCAATATCTATTTCAATAAGTCTATCCCCAAAAATCTCTCTTGCTGATTGCCTTTCTCTATTATTATGTTTTGAACCATAATTAAAGTTTAGAGGGATTACTTCGTATCCTTCTCTTTCTAATTTTAACACCATTGAAGTGCTGTCTAAACCACCACTAACAATAGCTACTACTTTTGTTTTATTCATATTTTTTTTTAATTAAAATGTTTTATCATATAATCTTGTAATTTGTTTCATTGCAATAAATTATGATTTAATAAATCCCCTCTTTTACTTCTATTAAAACCATAAATATTATTCCCTTTTATAGTCCCTTTACCTATATATTTATAATATGTATAGCTAAATCTAACTCCTGCCCAGGAAGTACTATCAACAGAATAAAAAGGTATATGTAAAATCTCTTTTCTTGTAAAGCCTAATCCGTGAACCTTTACATTATGTTTATTAGCATACTCCACTAAGCTTTTTAAGGCCTTATAATTATTCTTATAACCTTTTGTTTTTTTTACTAAACTTCCAATAGCAATATAGTTATAATTTTTAACCATTCATTTTCAATAATCCACTCCTCTACTCTCGTGTCACACCACAATAGGTTTTTTACCTGTCAAGTCCTCTAATTTTTTTCTTAATCTCTCTACCTCCTTCAATCCTACAATTATATCAATATCAAGTTCAAAAAAATATTTAATATCATATTTATTTATAAAGTTAGCATAATCTTCAATATACTTATCCCAATCAATTTTGACCTCCCCATTATTATGTTGTCCCATATAAGAGAAAGCTCCACTATCTAAAAGTAAATCATCAGTATATAGATTTTGTATATACTTCGTAAAATTTAATTCTTTATTTGGGGTTTGAAAATCAGAATAACTAACTAATAAATATTTAGTTCTATGTTTTAATTTATCTAATTCAGAGTTCAATGCCGCTAAAAACAATTTCATAATTTATATTTTATAATTAAATGTTTTTTTACAATGAGGGCATTCTATTATAATATCTTTTTGACCTTTCTCTTTTTCTGTTTTATTATTTAACTCTTCTTTTACTTTATGGTCAATAAAATCTTCATCAGACACATCAAAATTAAAATCAGGTAATTCTATATCTTCAAAACCTCATTCAATTAAATCAGTATTATCGAAATTAGCTAATAATTCAAAATCCCAAGAACCTGTATTCTTATTACTCCTAATATTGTATTCCTTTTCCTCCTGTTCTGTCAATAATCTATCTGGAAACCTCACATCATCTTCATATTCAGGGTTCTCACTTAATTTTAACATTACTCTTTGATGTCCTGCTAATAGATTATTATTTAAGTTTGCTACTGGGATTTCTACAATACCAAACTTTTTAATTGATTTTTCTAAATCATCTTTTTCTTTCTTGGTCAATTTTCTTGGATTATAATCAGCAGGGATTAAATTCTTATACTTGACCTTCTTTGTTATTCATTTCATATTTTAATTTAAATTATTTATTGCTTCTAAAAACTCTGTTCTTGCTAAACTATTATTTTTTTTAAAAGCTCCTGATGAATAAATTGTTTTCATTGTTGAATTTTGATTAACCCCTCTCATTGCTACACACATATGATTAGCTTCAATCAAAACCATAACGCCATCATTTTTACCAACTATTTTAGCAATTTCATCATGAATTTGTTTTGTTAAATTTTCTTGTAATTGTGGTTTTCTTGAATAGTAATCTACTATTCTATTCAATTTAGACAGACCTAAAACTTTCCCTTTTGCTTTCGGAATATATGCTACATAAGCTTTTCCTTTAAACGGCATAAAGTGGTGAGCGCACATTGATTTAACATCAATATCTCCTTGAAATACTATTCCGTCATATTTAGTATCATTTGGGAAAGCGGTCATTTTTGGCAAATCTGTGTATTCGCCTTTAAACACTTCTTGTGTTAGCATTTTAATAACCCTATGCGGTGTATCTTTCATTTGTGGGTTATTTTTATAATCAAAACCTAATGCTTCTAACATTTCAGCAAATTTCTTTTCTGCTAATTCTGTATCAGCTTTTCTTATCTGTTGTTTCATACTATTTCAGTATATCATAAAAAAGCAAGAGAAACAAGTCCTCTTGCTTAAATACCTTCTTGGTTTCCATATACAACGATATGAAGCCTTTCTGTATAATTGTAAGCTTGCTTTAAAGCATAACCATAAACCATTTTTCTATTACGATTTAGCTCGTCCATTGTAGTTCCTTCAGGCATTAGATAGACTTGGTCTTTTTTAATACCGACATCTCTTACAATAAACTCCATTTCTGAAAAGTCAGCCTTTTCTGTAATAACAAATTTAAACTGACAATCATAATTAGAATTCCATTGTTTAAGACTTGTATTCTGTCTTTTGAGATAACCTTTATGATTTTTCTCAAAACGAGTTCCTACTGGAATAGAACCAGAAAGTTTAGGACTTAAAGATACAAAATCTAAGTAAAGACCTTCTGTATAATTAGTCCCGTTATCCTCAATATACACAAACTTACCATAAGATTTCACTAAGGAAATTATAGCCTTTAAATCTTTGATATTTCGTGTATCTGTTGGATTTCCTCCTGTAATGAATAAATATTTAATATCAGGATTTTTAGCAATAAAGTCTTCAATTTGATTGAGAGTAAATTTACCCTTTTTCGCATTCCAACTTGCTTGCTTGCTATCACACCAAATACAATGAAGATTACAATTTGTCATACGAATAAGCAAACTCGGCTTACCCATAAACTTACCTTCTCCTTGAATAACCCGACTTAACTCAATAACATTAAGCATTGCTTATCCTTTTTGTTTTTTATTTTTACAACTTTTTTGTTGAATGCTGAATAGCATTATTGAAAAGTGATTTCTCACTTCTCTAAATGCTATCCAGAGTATTCTGCTGAACTTGTAGGAGTTTCAAAAACAATAACTTTTGATAATCTTCCTTTCCCATCTGTTCTTTTTATAACTTCATCTTTCATTTCATTATACCATAATTCTGCTAAATTTTCGGCAGTAGGTGTTTTATCAATAATATTATACTTAAAATCAGTGGTCTTTAAGAAATCAATAACCTTTTTGTCTTCTTTTCAAACTGTAAAAGAATGGTCATATTTTTTATCAATAAATTCCATTAAAATTTCTTTAAGAAATCCAAAATCCATAACCATTCCATTTTCAGAACCTTCTAATTTTAATTCTCCTTCAACTTCAGCAATAATTTTATATCTATGTCCGTGTAAATTATAACATTTACTATCGTGTTGGGCTACACGATGTCCAAGGTCTATCCCTATTTCCTTAGTTATTTTCATTTTTATTTTTTCAATTATCTCAAGGAAAATCTATCCAAGAGTTATTATCTTTTTCTGGTAATAATATATAATCTGACATTGGAGGCGTTCCTCCTATCTGATTTAAAGTTTTATCAATAATAGTTAAAACTTCATAAGTTACATCTAATTCAGATGAGAACAAATCAATAATAGTTTCTATCGTAGCACCACTATCAATTATATCATCTACAATTAAGATTTGTCTTGCTTTTACTAACTTCTCTTTATCTGTATCTGATAATTTATTTCATACTTTTACTGAATTTAATTTAACATTGTTTTCATCGTAGTTAGAAATATCTATACCTATAAAATTTTTAATATTATATTTATAAGCAACTAACATTGCTAAAAATAAACCTCCTCTTCTCGGATATATAATTAAGTCAGGTTTTGTAATATCTAATTCATCTATTTTATCCTTTATTTCTTCAAAAGTTATCATTTTACTATTTTTCTTTACTTGGAAATGGAATATAAATACCAAATTCTGATAGTTTAAGATTTAAAGTATCATAGATTTCATCGATTTCTTTACTTTTAAATAATTCAGTTGTTGATTTTTTGCCAAAAGCTTTTTCTTGTAATGATTTTCATACTTGTTCTTTTATTATTTCAGGAGTAAATTTTAATTCAAATCCTTTTTTAATAAATTCAATAAAAGTAATTCCTTGCTCATTTAAAGCTTCAGCTACTAATCCAAAATATTTATGTAAAGCTCGGTTTTGT
>JALVKE010000208.1 GCA_027028005.1 Persephonella sp.
AAGGTTTTCCATCTCCAAAAATTAAAACATCAATGGGTGTTATTAGATACCTGCTCATTTTCTATTACCTTTTGTTTATATATTTTGCTATTTTTAAGATGTTTATCAGCCTTAAGGGGTCTTTAAATTGATTATCTAATCTCTTAAAGGTTTCTATAATTTCAATTGATTTTTCTTCGCTTAACTTCCTTTTTAGTAAAGATTTAAACAGTTTTTCATTCATCTCACTATTAGTAGTTTCAAGTTCTCTAAAAAGTTCATAGCTCTGGGTTATAAATGTGTTTGGGATTTGGCTTTCTTTATTTAATAGTTCTTTAAAAGCTTTATATTTATCCCAAGAAATAGAAGCTTCTGCATATGCTAATGAATGTTTAATGTATCCAAAATAAACTCTGTTTTTTCCAATATTTTTGGCTTTCTGCTCAAATTCTCTGACCTTGTTTAAAATATAATTTAAAGGAAGTTTATGATATGCAAACAAAAGTCCACTGCTCATTGTAAATTTGTATTCTGTTTTGTCCTTTTTTTCGTCGGGAAGTTTGTCTTGGATTTTGTCTTCTATTTTATTTAATTTTTCTCTAAATTTTTCTTGTATTTCATATGTACATTTTAAAGCAAATTCTATAGGTAGTAGTGCTAAGACGTCATCACCACCAGCATATATAAGTTTTCCATAATTTTCATCTTCTACAATCTCTTTTACTTTTTGCGTAAATTCTGAGAGTTTTTTGCTTAAATCTTTTTGTTCTTTAATATTAGAAAGAACTCTAAGCTTTGTCCCCATTGAGTCGCCGTCCATAAGTAAAATAGCAAAGCTATCAGAAGGAAATTTGTTCAGCTTTTTATAAATATCCGTTAGTCTTCTTGCGATATCTGGTCTTTCCTCATCAGTTTCCCAGACTTGAGGTATTAGATATTCTCCATCAATTTTTAATAATTCTTTTAATTGACTTTCTTCTTGTAGTTTTGGAACTGTTTGAGGAATTTCAGAAAAATATTTTTTCTCATTTTCAGCAGATTTTATAACGTTAATTATTTCTCTAACTGCTTTCGGATAATCTTTTAGAAAAATTTTAAAAGTTGTTGTTGCTATTTCACTTACAGAAGGGAAACCTCCGAATTTAAATGTTCTTTTTGCAAGGCATACTCCGCAAAGTCTTTCCCCTTTGGTAAATAATTTTTCTTCTTTTTTCCATAAGTCTTCCCAAAAACAATTTCCTTTATAATCATTCCCAGTTGCTTCAAGGATAATTCTATCTCCACAGAGAGTGCATCTATAAGCTCCTTTTACAAAGTGAGGTTCCTTGACTTCTTCATCTATGAAATATTTATAAATCTGTTCAAAGCTAAGCCCTTCTACAAAGGGATTTTCTTCTTCTAAATCTATTAATTTGTAGCTTTCTATAAATCTTCTATTTGGTAGAGTTGAGGATTTTTTATATGCTATATATTTATCCAGTTTGTCTAAAGAGGCTATGTAGTTGTTTTCTTCTAAAGGAACAGCTCCCCAGATTACATTTACAAAGTTTTCAAGTTGATATTCCATCAGCTCTTTTGAGCCACACTTCATCTCAGGCAGTTTTTCTTCAATAAATTCTGCTTTTATTAAATTTTTTAGCTTTGATTTTATGCTTTTTTCTAAATTTTGTCCAAGTTCTTTGATTTCATCTTTTGATGCTTCTATGGTGAATAAAATTTTGTTTGGGACGTTTGCTATTTCATCTTCTTCTTTCTCAAGTAAATCTTCATGAGGGAATATAAACTCAATGTTCTCTTTGTCTTTTAAAGGTTTTACGGCTTCTTTTAATAAATAAGAAATAAGAAAACTTCCTGCCCATAAGTCGTGGGATTTTCTTGACGCAGTTATTAGCTTTTGCACTGATGGAATTGTTATTTGGAAAAGATATTTTGTTTTTATGGACATATTATCTTCCTCTACTAACAAAGTCTTTAGCCCTTTGTTTTAAATCATTTGCATCGTATTCTACTTCAACACTCTTAGGAGGATTTTTACATTTGCTTTGCAAGTTTAGGTCTTTATCAAACTGGAATACCACTTTGTCGTGATTTTCATCTGGGAATAATTTTCCTTCTAAGTAAGTTAAAACTACATAATAGTTTCCATCTTTTTCTTTTATGGAAAACCAAACGGAAGAAGGTAATCTTTCTAAAATTTCGCTGTTGTGTTTTATTTTGAAAATACCTATAGAGGTTGGAATTATATTACCTCTTCTGTTTTTCTTAGGTGGTAAGCCTAATAATGAAGGAATTCCTTTTTTGGAATTAATCTGAATTGGTAAACCAAAGGCAAAATTCCAATTATTTTTGTTTATTCTTCTCCAGTTACAGCCAAATTTAATATAGTTTTTAATGTTGTGATATTCTGGAGTTGTTGATAAACCATTTCTCCTGAAGCTTTGATATCGCTTCCCTAAATCATCAAAAGCATTTTTCCAAGAACTACCATTTAGTTTGTGAATACAAATAAAGTTTTCACTGACGGTTCTGAAATTTAAGTTTCTATTTTGATTCAATCCAGTTAAGTTTCTTAACTTAATAATTACTTCTTTAATATTTCCCAAATCATAATTTTTTAAATATTCTAAATCTTCAGTTATTCCTCTTGTATCAATACTTAGAATCTGCCAGCTTCCAAATCCTCTTCTTGGCCTTAAACCAAAGCCTCCTAATGCTGTAGCAAGATAAAAAGAATAAGTAACTATTTTTATGATTTTATTATCCACAGAATTTTTAAATAAAAATTTAACTTTGAATTCAGAGCCGGCTTTAATAACATTATTTAATCTTTCTTTGTTCATATTGATAACAAAACCAAGATATTTAACCCCATTTGGTAAATCAAGCCAACTTAGGTTTATTTTGTCGGTTTCTTTTAAACCACTAATTACTATTCTAAAAGGACTTTTTCTTTCTTGAGAGCCGAAGACTTTTTCTTCAAGTGATTTTAGAGCTTTGATATCATTTCCAATAACTGAACCTGCTACTGTACGGAACCAGTAGCGCATCATACCTTTTATTTCTGAGGGACGAATGCCATCATTTTGACCAAAGCCCCCTCCCATAAGGGTTGGAGTTATAACTTTTACTGTAAATTCCAATGACTGCATAAGGAAGTTCCCCTCAAATATGCCACTAAATTATAAAATTTAGGTTTTAATTTTTTTATCTAAATTCCTGTTCTATTTTTTTCTTCAGGTTGTTCCTGTAACAAAGAAACATGCTTTCTACCGGCAAAGCCTTCTGATACTTTATGCCAGTATTCTATTTTATCTTCCCCTTCCTGCCAACAGAGATATATTTCTTCTCCTTTGTGTAAAGCAGGGAAATCAACTAAGAACGGGTCTATTCCTTTAACAACTGCCCCGAAACTTTCTATTATTTCAATAAGTTCATTAATTTCTTCATTGGCTTCATTTATTTCAG
>JALVKE010000209.1 GCA_027028005.1 Persephonella sp.
AAAGTTTCTATATCGTACTGTTCAGACATGGCACATAAAATACAATCTACAAAATCTAAATTTTTATAACTATAAATATCCAAAGCTTTTAAGATAAAGTTCTTATTTTTTGTTTTTATTCCTTTTAAAGTGATTAAAGTTTTCAAAGTTTGGGAAATTTCTTTTCTGCTTACTTTATAAAACTTCTCCAATACGTAAACAACTTCGGCAATTACAACTTCTTTTAGAAGAATTTCCACTTTAAGATTTAATGCATCTTCAAATATACTTTCAGCTTTTTCAAAAAGCTTTTCATCATCTTCTAAGAAATATCTTAAAATGACATTGGCATCAACAATTTTTATGCTTTTTCAACAAATGCTTCCTCTAATACCTCTTTCTCTTCTTCAATAATCTTTTCAATATTTTTGCCTTTTTTAGCATACTTTTTTAAACTTCCTGCAGGAGAATCAAAAGGCTTTATTATGATTTCATTATCTTTTATTTCTACTACATAATACTCAGACTTTAGTTTTTTCCTGTATTCTGCAGGAATAGTTATCTGACCTTTTTTGGTCATTTTTGTAATATGCATTTCCTACTCCTTAAAGTGTGTAATACTATAAAGCAATAGTAATACAAATACTCCTACTGTCAAAGTTGATACTTGTTTGATAAATAGAATATAATGGATTTAAGCATAAAACATAACAATAAAAATCTAGAAATAATGCAATTTAACTGAAACCGGTATATACAAAAGTCTATTAGATTCAATTTCAAGTAACTTAATGTAGAAAAATTGAAAATCAGGAGATAAGATCTTTTAGAAAGATTAATTTCAAAGGCGGAGGCCGGAATCGAACCGGCGTATAAGGGATTTGCAGTCCCCTGCCTTACCACTTGGCTACTCCGCCAAATTGGAATATTTATTATAGCATTTTTGTTTTTTATTTCAAGAATCCTAAGAGAGTATTTTTATCATCTTCTCATCATTCAATTCCATCGCAAGATCAAGAGGTGTTTTTCCTGCTTTGTTTTTTATACTTTTATCTGCACCAGCTTTTAGAAGCTCAAAAGCAATATCCGCTGAACTTGCTATAACTGCGATATGAAGAGGAGTATTCCCTTCGTTACTTTGAATATTTGGATTAGCTCCCTTTTCTAAAAGAAGTTTTACTATATTCTCATATCCTCTATCAACAGCTATATGTAAAGGAGTTTCTCCAAATGCCCCTTGAATATTTGGATCAGCTCCTTTTTCTAAAAAATGTTTAACTAACTCTATATCTCCTTCTTTAACAGCTACATGAAGGGGTGATCCCTCATACTCGTAAATCTGATTAAGATCTAGATTTAAAATATCAACAAGCCTATGAATTTCATCGTAATTTCTCTCATAGATTGCATCTATCAGTTTTTTTAAAAGCCTAACTTTTTCCAATGCTTAGCCCTCCTAATTTTATTTCTCATATAAATTTATGTATAGGATATTTTTAAACAACCTTTGCAGATATATACGTCCTTGAATTATCCCCCTTTTTTATAACTTTGGCAAATACGTAAAGTTCTACTTCATCCTGATTTTCCTTTTCTATGGCTCTAACTGAAGATATTTTCCCTTCTCTAACAATAACTGGTTCATCTGTTGGTATATAACCGTGCTTTTCAAATTCCTCTTTTAATACTTTTGTTCTTTCTTCTTCAGAGAGAGAAAAGATATTTCTATCTATTAAAAACTCTATCTGTCCAATCTGCTCCATCTATATCCCCTTATTTTAAAATTTCCTCTATATACTTTTCTATTGTTTTCATACTCATCTCTATTCTCTGAAACTGTGTTTTTCCTTTATACTCTGGATGTTCTACTTTCGGAGCCTCTTTTATCATCTCTGATTCTGGTCTTAATAAGATATGTTTTACCTTTCCGTTTCTATCTATAAAAACTATATAAGGAACGTCTAGTTTTGTAATTTTATATCTACTAATTGCTTCATTATATGCTCTTAATACAGGTATCTTTAAAGGAAGTATTTCCTTTAGTTCTTTAACTTCCTCTTTGTCGGATCTGCTTAATAAAACAGCAACAAAAGCTACTTTATCTTTGTATTTTTCATAAAGCTTATTCATATGTGGAAGGAAATCAAATGTTCCTGGTTTATCTCCTATTGCAAAAAATATTAAAACAGCAGGTTTACTATCTATGAGATCCTTGATATTCACAACCTTTCCATCTTCTGTAATACCTCTAAACTTTTTATAGTTTTTACCAATATACTCAGCAAGCTGTTTGTCAGATACAGGATAGTATGGGTATCCATACTCTTCCTCTGTCTCTTTTACTTTTTTTTCAGTTTCGATGGTAGATGTTTCATTCTTCTCTAAAATAGAACTTGCACTATTTACAGCAAAAGAGACATTAAGAATAAAAAGTATTGCTAACAAAATCTTAATTAATCTCATCATCTTCCTCCTTTATCTCTATACCTGTATTATCTTCTCTCTTCAACCTAACATCTTTTAGTAAAACATCTGTCACTGAGTTTATATCTTTTTCAGAGTTAAATGCTATATGTATATAGTTTCCTGTTATACCTATCTTTTTACCTTCTTTTTCGCTGATAATAAGAACTTCAAGAGGCTTGTTTAAAAATCTTTTCCTGAAAGACAAACTTTTTTCTTGAGATATCTCCCTTAAGATAGCTGTTCTTCTTTTCTTTTCTTGAGGCGGAACTTTATCTCCATAAGAAACTGCTTTTGTCCCTTCTCTCTGGGAGTATGTAAATACATGTATATATGAAAAGGGAATATCTTTTACTACATTTACCGTATTTTCAAAAGCTTTTTCATCTTCTGTAGGAAATCCTGTTATTATATCTGTCCCTATAGCTGTTTCAGGTCTTTTACTTAAAATCTTCTCCACTTTATCTATATACTCTTTAACTGTGTAATTTCTCTTCATATCTTTTAAAACTTTATCATCTGCAGACTGTATAGATAGATGAAAATGAGGGGCTATCTTCTCTTCAGATGTTAGGAATTCTATAAGGTTATCGTCTAACTCATTTATACCCATAGATGAAAGTCTAACTCTGTAGAGGTTTGGCACTTTTACAATCTCTTTTAAAAGAGAGTAAAGATTTTCATTATTATCCCATCCAAACTGGGAAAGCTGGGTTCCTGTAAGGACAATCTCTTTAAAACCTTTTTCTACAAGTATCTTTATCTGATTAACAACATCTTTGATAGTTGCACTTCTTACCTTTCCCCTTGCAAAAGGAATAATACAGAAACTGCAGAAACTGTTACATCCTTCCTGAACCTTCAGTATAGGTCTTGCTCCTTCGTAGAATGTGCTAATTTGAAATGTATCAAAATCACTTTTTCTAAAAATATTATCTATAAAAACCTTTTCTTCTCTTCTTTCATTTATAAAGTTTTCCACAATCTCATAAACAGCTGTTTTATGAGAGTTTCCTATAACAAGGTCTACCTCTTCCATTTTTGCTAATGCATCAGGAGATACCTGTGCATAACACCCTGTTGCCACAACAATAGCATTGGGATTTCTTCTTTTTGCCTGTCTTAATGTTTTTCTTGATGTTCTATCTGCATCATTTGTTACTGTGCACGTATTTACTATATAGATATCTGCCATATCTTTAAAATCTGTAAGCTGATAACCACGGTTAACAAACTTCTCTTCCAAAGCTGATGTCTCAAACTGGTTCATACGACATCCTAATGTGGCAAATGCTACTTTTAATTTGTTCATGACACCTATTTTCTTAATAATGATTTCTAATAACATATTTTATAGATTGTGAAAATTTAATGACAAAAAACAGTAAAATCAATATTCTTGTTATAGTATTATTCAGTCTAAAAAGGAGCCATCAATATGTTAGAAACACTTTTAGAGATAGCAGAAAGGTCTTTAAAAGATTATAGATGGGAGATCTATTTTCAAAAGAAGAGAGTATTATACGCAGACTCAAAAAACCTTCATATAGATAAGCTTAAAAAGGCAGTTGATCTAGGTTTTTCTGTAAGAGTTGAAAAGAATGGTAAAGTAGGTTTCTCATATGGAACAGTTATCACAGAAAAAGATATTCAGGATGTTATAAATAGAGCACTAGCAAATGCTGATATCTCTGAAGAATATGACCTTTATCTTTCTTCTCCAGTGGAAACAGAAAGAGTGGAATACTACGATACCTTTGCAGTGGAACAGCTTCCAGAGAGAGAAAAGATATTTAAAGCTGTTGAGGTGGAAGAAAAAGCTTATAAAAAAGATGAAAGGATAAAAACTGTTAGGGTAGCAAGCTTTCAGGAAACTGTTGTTGAAAAAAGCATTATAAATAGTGAAGGAGTTAATATTTATGAAAAGGGAAGTATCTACTCTTCAAATATAGCTGTTTTGGCAAGTTATGGGAAAGACAGTCAAATAGCATGGGACTTAACGTCAAGTAGATTTTTTGGGGAACTGGATATTGAAAGTATGGTACAGGAGGCAGTAGATAATGCAGTTTCTCTACTTGGTGCTAAGCCTATTAAAACACAAAAAATTCCTGTTTTATTTCCCCCTTATGCAATGACAGAGATGCTTTATCAATTTTTCCCCATGTTCTCTGGAGAAAGTCTGTTAAAAGGAAAAACAGTATTTAAAGATCTAAAGAATAAAGATATCTTTCCAGAAGAGCTTATAATTGTTGACAATGGAAGGCTTCACAAAGGTATAGGAAGTTTCACTTACGATGATGAAGGAGTTCCAACACAGGAAACTGTTTTAATAGAGAAAAAAAGATTTAAAAGATTTCTTCACAATCTATATACAGCTAAAAAAACAGGTGAGATCTCTACAGGTAATGGAAAGAGAGATTTTAAAAACCTGCCTGAAGTTGGCATAACAAACTTTTATTTACAAAAAACAGATAAAGATATACAAAACTTCCTTAAAGAAAAGACTTATTTTAAGATAATTGAACTTATAGGTCTTCATACAGCAGATACTGTTACAGGGGATTTCTCTGTTGGGGCTACAGGAATTCTTTTTGTTAATGGTGAACCTGTCCAAAGTGTTAAGGAAGTAACATTAGCAGGAAACTTTGTTGAACTTTTAAAGAGTATTGTTTTTATAGGAAAGGATCTGAAATTTTATGGTAATGTTGGAAGTCCTTCAGTTTTTGTTAGAGAACTGATGATTGCTGGAATTTAAATGGTGCCCAGGGTGGGAGTCGAACCCACACGCCCGTTAAGGGCACTGTCCCCTCAAGACAGCGCGTCTGCCTATTCCGCCACCTGGGCAATTGAGATAAATATTATATGCAAGAGGATAAAAAAATGCAAGTGGTTTTTCTTGAAAAAGGGGCAGACCTTGATGCTCTATCATCTGCTTATGGAATAACTCTTATATACCCTGAGGCAAAAATTCTCATACCTGAAAATGTTTCAGAAACAGTGAACGTTACATTAAAAAGATTTAAGGAAAAGTTTAAAGATAAAATCATAGATATAAAAAACTTAAAAGATATAGAAAAAATATTCCTTGTTGACAGCCATAATATAAAACATGTTAGTGAAAAGTTATCAAAGTATTTAGAAAATCTACCAACTATAGAGATCTTTGATCATCATCAGATTTTAGAAAAAGATGCTTTCCCGGAAAATACTATTATTCATATAAAGCCTTATGGTTCTGCTACAACTGTTGTTGTTGAAGAGATAGTTAAAAGAAATGTATATATAGATAGAGAGGATGCAACAATTCTTGCATTAGGTATATATGAAGATACTGGAAGTTTTACATACAAAATGACAACTCCTGAAGATCTGCATTTTGCAGCTTTTCTATTAAGAAAAGGAGCAGATGTAAATGTTATTAGAGAGATTTTAGAAAAAAGAATAACAGACAAGCAGCTTCGTATTCTTGAACAATTAACTGAAAATATTCACTACATTTTCTCAAAAAACAGAAAAGTGGCCATATCAACAGCTTACTGTCTTGAGTATATTCCAGATATCTCCTCTGTTATAAGTATGGTAAAGGTTTTTGAAGATGTTGATGCTTTCTTTGTAATTATAAACACAAAGGGAAAAATAACAGTGATTGGTCGTTCAAAAGTAGAAGATATAAACGTTGGAAGGATACTAATGAACCTTGGAGGTGGTGGACATCCTTATGCTGCAAGTGCAACAGTTAAAGGATTTACCACAACAGAGGTTAAATCGATACTAGAAAATCTGATTTTGTCAAATCTTTACAGAGATGTTCTAGTAAAGGAGATAATGGATAAAAATATAGCTGTTTATCTGTTAGATACATTAATAACAGATGTAAAAAGGGAAGATTTAGAAAAACCTGTTTTATTTCTAGTAGATAAAGAGGGGAGATTTCAAGGTGTTGTTCTCTCAAAGGTTATTAAAGAAGCATTAAGACATAACATAAAAAATGTGAAATTAGAAGATTTTGTTATAAACGATATATTTGTTTTCTCTCCAGAAACAACTGTTGGAGAGATTGAGCAGTATATAACAACAACATCTCAAGAGATATTTCCTATAGTAGATAAAGGCAGACCTGTAGGAATGGTAACAAAAAATCAGATTATTATTGTTTTGCATGGACAACCCTTTTTCTCAGAAAAAGATATCTTTATATCAAGGGAAAGGGTAAAGCCAAAATATCTTAACTTTAAAAATAAAATTGAAAGATTTTTTCCAAAGGAGCTTATACAGGAGTTAAAAAATATAGGAAAATTAGCAAAAGAACTTGGATTTAGAGTTTATATTGTTGGTGGAGTTGTTAGAGATATTGTTTTAGGAAAGAAAAATCTAGATATAGATATTATTGTAGAAGGGGATGCTCCAACTTTAGCCAAAGAGTATGCTAAGAGAAATAATCTAAAAGTTCACACATTTGAAGAGTTTATGACTGCACAGATAACATTAAAAAATGGTTTAAAGATAGACTTTGCTACAGCAAGAAGAGAGATATATGAGTATCCAGGGGCTTATCCAAAGGTGGAAAAAGCAACGCTAAAGGAAGATCTTTACAGAAGAGATTTTACTATAAACACTTTAGCAATTGAGATTACAGAAGGAAACTTTGGAATACTTATAGACTTTTTTAATGGACTTAGAGATATAAAAGATAAGATGATAAGAATTCTCCATCAACTTAGCTTTGTTGAAGACCCTATAAGGATACTAAGAGCGTTAAGATTTGCCGGTAGATTAGGTTTTAGACTTGGTAAACATACAGAAAAACTATTAAAACTTGCTGTTGAAGAAGAACTACTAAAAGTAGCTCCAGCAGGGAGAATAAATCTAGAGTTTGTATACACATTTAATGAAGAGAAGGTTGTTGAGATTATCTTTTTAATGAACCAGTATAAAGTTTTACATCAGCTTATTCCAGAATTTTACTTTGATACAAAAAGAGAAGAGATCATAACAAGATTAAGGGATACAATCATCAGTTTTGAGATGTTTTTTCAAAAGAACATTGATAGGGTCTCTAACTACCTTCTAGCACTTATGTATCATCTTCCTCTAGATATATCATATCTAGTTTTAGAAAAGTATCACTTTCAACAGTCAAAGAGATTTTTTGAAGAGTTTTTTGAAAAAAGGACAAATTTTAAACAGGTACCTGAAAAAAATAGTCATCTTTATGAAAAGATAAAAAATATAGATAAAGATTTACTTGTCTTCTTCTGTAGCTATCTAGATATTGAAACAGCAGAGAGAATTATATCAATACTAAAAAAAGAGGAAGAAAAAAAGCTTATTATCTCAGGAAAAGATCTACAGGAACTAGGTTTAAAGCCTTCTCCACTTTACAAGGAAATTATAGAAGATGTGTTTAAAAGATATCTAGATAATGAAATAAAAAGCAAAAAAGAGGCACTGGCATATATTAAGACAAAATATTTACAGTAAAGGTGTGGCACAAAAATTGTTCTAACTAACATGGAGAGCACACGCCTAGGGGAGAGTGAATTATGAAAAAGAAAACAAAAAGAAAAGTGCAAAATTTGATTATAGGTGGTCTTCTTTCAGGTATCTTTTCAATAATGGCATATTTGATCTATGAATACTATCAAACAACAAAACCTAGATATTACAAACCTAACTACAGTAAAATCTCTAACTATTACAAAGGAGATATGAAAAATGTACCTAGATACTACAAAGGGGACATGAAAAAATTAAAGAACTATTACAAAGGGGATATTTCAAAGACACCAAATTACTATGTTCCGAAATCTGAAAGAGAGAAAAAACTAAAGAAAGAGAACAAATTAAAAAGAGGTTTAGAGTCTGTAAAAAACAGTCTTTAACCTTCACTTCCTTTTCACACAAATAGAAATATCTTTATTATGAATAAATAAATACTTTAGGGGAATAATGAAAGTTCTTGTTGTTGAAGATAACCAAGAGCTAAATAATACGCTAAAAGAGATACTAGAAATTAACGGTTACAATGTTGAAACAGCTTTTGATGGAGAGGAAGCTATAGACTATGCTACTTACTCAGAGTATGATGCCATCATTTTAGATATTATGCTTCCTAAGATAGATGGTTATAAAGTCTGTCAGATTTTACGTCAAAAAGGCATAAAGACACCTATATTAATGCTCACTGCAAAAGATACCTTGCAAGATAAAGTAAAAGGTTTAGATATTGGGGCAGATGATTATCTTGTAAAACCTTTTGAGATAGAAGAGCTTCTAGCGAGAGTTAGAGCATTAATAAGAAGAGCTTCCACAGAAAAAAGTGATGTTATTAACATAGGAGATATCACTGTTGATCTTTCAAAAAGAGAGATTGTTAGAAATGGAAAAAAACTTATGATAACTCCAAAGCTATTTTGTATACTAGAGCAGCTTCTTTTAAACAGAGGTAAAGTTGTCACATATGAAAGTTTAATGAATAAATGCTGGGGAATAAATGACTATCCAACAAAAGAAACAGTAAGGGCAAATATAAAACTCTTAAGAAAGATACTGGAGAATAAAGATATTATCCAAAATGTGTCTGGTGTAGGTTACAAAATAGAATGAAGTTAGACCAGTTTCTAAAAGCCCGTTTAAAGATAACATTTGTAATCTCCTTAATATCAACTCTTATTCTATCTGCTTTTTCAGGTTCTATATACTTTTTTTACAAAAAACAGTTAATCTTAGAGATAAGTGATCAACTTAAGAGTATTGCCTTTGAGATCGCAAAGAAGGTTGAAAACCCTGTAGTTGATTTTTCTATTGTAAAAAACATGAAAATTCCACCAGACTCTTATGTATGTATATTTAATCCTCAGGCAGATGTTGTTTTTTATAGAGGGAAACTGTGTAAAATACCATACCATTTTTCAGGATTTCGCATCCTAGGAACAGATGTTGTTTATGGAGTCTCTTTTAAAAAGGAAGCTGGAGAATACCATATATATGTTGGTAAGAACCTAAGGAGTATCTTAAAACATATAGAAAAATTAAAGCTTATCCTCTTCTATCTTACTTTTGCAATATCTTTGATAATACTTGTAATAGCTTTCATTATTTCCAAAAATATTATTTCTCCAATAAAAGAGGTATTTGATAAGCAGGAGAGATTTACCCAAAATGTCTCCCATGATCTTAGAACACCTTTAACAGTAATGTCATCAAATCTTTATCTAATAGAGCAGAAGAAATATCAGAATATAGAGAAAAATATAGAGAACATTAAAAAAACTGTTGAGTATATGAAGAAACTTGTATCTGATTTACTGTTTTTTTCTCAGATTGGTGATAGGGAGAAGACAAGAGTAAACCTTAATAATCTGATAAAAGAACAGCTAAATCTGTTTGCTCCAAAATTGCAGGAGAAAAATATAAAAGTAAAAATTATTGAACATGGCCAGTCAGAGATAGAGGCTGCAGAAAGAGATATGGAGATGCTTTTTGGTAACTTAATTGAAAATGCTATTAAGTATAATGAGGAAAATGGAGAAATTATTATAAAAATAAAACCAAAGTATATAGAGATAAGAAACACAGGGAAGCTTATAAAAAAAGAAAACATTAAAAAGATCTTTGAAAGATTTTATAGAGAAGAAAAATCAAGAACAACAGAAGGTTCAGGACTTGGATTATCTATAGTAAAAGAGATAGCTGATCATTACAAAATGAAAGTAAAAGTTGATGTTAATGACAGGTATAACATCTTTTCTATTCGCTGGTAGTATCTTCCATAAACTCTTTTAAAAACTCAATGATCTGTGGAACAGGAGGTAGGTCTACCCAGTAAAGCCCATCTTCATGCTCAATATGGAGATATTTTCCTTTCTGCCCGTTTTTAATAGATATCTCTGTAAGACCTTTTGAAAAATACCACTCTATCTTCTCTGTTGGTGCCTGCATATGAAGGGTAAAACCTCCAGGTCTTTTTGTTATTTTTTCAAGAACAACAGGAGATTTATTTAAAACATCCTCTTCCATCCACTCTTCTGTTAATACATCAACTGCTACACCATTTACTTTTATTTTTAGCTCTTCCATCTACACCCCCTTGTCAAACACTACATCTTTTCAATCTCTTTTAAAAGCTCATCTACCATCTCTTCTTCTGAAACCCTTTTGATAGGTTGACCATTTTTAAATAAAATAGCAGACCTATTTCCACAGGCTAATCCTATATCAGCTTCTCTTGCTTCACCTATCGCATTTACAACACATCCCATTATTGCAACCTTTAAAGGTTGTTTTACATTTCTCAACCTATCCTCAACTTTCTTAACTACCTCAGGTAGATTTACCTCTATTCTTCCACAGGTAGGACAGGATATAATCTCAACACCTTTTCTTCTTAAACCTAAAGACTGTAAGATCTGATATGCTACCTCAACTTCTTCTTCAGGATCAGCAGTCAAGGAAACTCTAACTGTATCTCCTATACCCATATAGAGAAGAATTCCTAAGCCAACAGCTGACTTTACAGAACCTCTTCCTGATGGACCTGCTTCAGTTATACCAATGTGAAGAGGGATATCTGTTTTTTCTGCAAATATCTTATTTGCCTGTATATTCTGTAGAACATCAGAGCCTTTTATTGAAACTTTAAAGTTTGTGAAACCTACCTTTTCAAAAAACTCTGACCAGTTTAAAGCACTTTCAGCTAAAGCCTCTCCTGAAGGAAACCCATACTTTTCAAGTAACCTTTCTTCTAAAGAACCTGAGTTTATACCAAGTCTTACAGCTATATTTTTCTTTTTGCACTCTTGAAGAATTTCTCTTATCTTCCCTTCATCATTTATATTTCCAGGGTTTAATCTTATTCCGTGAATTCCACTTTCTAAAGCAATAAAGGCAATCCTAGGAGAGAAATGAATATCTGCTATTACAGGAATTGGAGAATGTTTTACTATCTCCTTTAAAGCTAATGCATCTTTTTCTGTTGGGGCTGCCACCCTTATTATTTCACAACCTGCATTTGCAAGTCTGTTTATCTGATTTAATGTTTCTTCTATATTATGGGTTTTTGTATCTGTCATAGATTGAACAACAACAGGTGCACCTCCACCAATTTGGACGTTCCCAACAAAAACAGGTCTTGTTTTTCTTCTATTTATAACATTATTCATAGGCAAACTCTCTAACAGGTATTTTTAATATCTGTCCAACTTTTATATGATTTCCTGTTATATTATTCACTCTCTTAATAGTTTCAATAGGTACACCGTATGTTTTAGATATTCTATAAAGGGTTTCCCCTTTTTTAACTCTATGTTTTATATACTTTCTCTTGTAAGAAACCTGTCTTGGTACATAGCTAAAAGAACTTTCTGTAGGAATATAAACATTGTATCCCTTTAAAACGATCCCTTTTCTAAAATGAGCGTTGTAAGCTTTTAAAAGATTGTAGTCTATATCGTAGATATAGCTAACCTTTCTCAAAGAGATATTGTTAAGGGCGATTTTTTTCTTAATTCTAATAGGTTTGCTTCTTATAGGTTTTAATCCAAATCTCCTTGGATTTTTTATTATTATAAGGGAAGCTATAAATCTTGGGACGTACTCTCTAGTCTGATTAGGAAGTCTATACTTTATATCCCAAAAGTCTTCTGCCCCATAATGCATTCTGTTTAAAACACATCCCTCTCCACAGTTATATGCAGCAATAGCTAGATCCCATCTTCCGAACATCTTGTATAGATGCTTTAGATATTTAGCTGCAGCAACTGTTGATTTGTATGGATCTCTCCTTTCATCTACATATCTGTTTATCTTTAAGCCAAACTTCCTTCCTGTTCCTCTTACAAACTGCCATAAACCAGCAGCTCCTGAGACAGAGGTTGCATAAGGATCAAAACCACTTTCTATAAAAGGTAGGTATGCTAAATCTAGAGGAAGATTGTATCTTTTGAAAACAGCTTTTATCATTGGAAGGTATAGATTTGCCCTTTCAAGGACTTTTTGAGTATATTTTTTATTTCTTACAGCGTAAAAATAGATAAATCTTTTTATATCTCTATCATTTCTTATTTTTATACCTAGTTTCTTTCCAGATCTTTTGTAGTATACAGGGATTTCTTCGTAATAATCACTTTCTCCACGTATAACAACAACCTCTTCATATCCGTCGCTTTTTTTTACTTTTACTTTTGGGGGAAGAACTCTATATCCATAAGAGGTATGTTTTGATGCACAGGAAAATAGAAAGGCTGGAACTATAAGCAGCGAAAGAAGTTTCCAGCCTTTTTTCATGATACTAATCCTTTATTAAGTTTTTATTGTTTTCTGCTATCTCTTTAACATATTCGTCAAAAATCCCAGTTATTTTATGGTCTTTTATGTTGTTATTTTCATCCATTAAAACAAGGTTAACCTTAAAGTCTTTTAAATCTTTATCCTCTATCTCAGCCCAAGAAACAATGATTATTAAATCTCCTGCATGTCCTAATCTTGCAGCTGCACCGTTTAGAATACACTCTCCACTGTACCTTGCCCCAGGGATTACATATGTAGAAAACCTGTGACCGTTGTTAACGTTATAAACCTCTATCTTTTCAAAAGGAACTAAGTTAGCAGCTTCCATAATTGCCTCATCAAGGGTTAGAGAACCTTCATAGTGAAGATCAGCACCGGTTATAGTTATTCTGTGTATTTTTGATTTTAATACTGTTCTTCTCATTAAAACTCCCTCTCTACAATATATTTTGCAAGTTTCTCTAATTGATCAAAATATTCATTTTTTGGAAATACATCAAGCTCTCTTACTGCTTCATCAACAAGAGCTTTAGCCTTATCTATAGTTTTTTCAAAACCACCTTTCTCTTTTACCATGTTTTTAACAGTTTCTATATGCTCTTTATCAGGATTAATATCCCTTATAACCTTTTTAACAAACTCTTTTTCTTCAGGTGTCATATCCTTTAATACAGATAAAAGGGGATATGTGATCTTACCTTCCCTTAGGTCATTACAAACAGGTTTTCCAAGTTTTTTCTCATCAGCTGTGTAGTCTAAAAGATCATCTATAAGCTGAAAAGCAAGACCTATATTCATTCCGTATCTGTAGGCACTTTCCTTCTGCTCCTGTGTCCCATTTCCTAAAGCTGACCCAACGTAGCAACAGCTTGCAAACAGCACAGCTGTTTTTCCTTCTAAGATCTTAAAATACTCATCAAAGGTTATATCTATATCTCCTATTTTTTTCAGTTCTAAAAGTTGTCCTTCAGCCATTCTTTTTACAGCATCAGAAACATTTTTTATCATATCCATATCACCATAAATAGAGAAAAGATACAGAGCATTTGCATACATATAATCCCCTGTTAATACAGTTGTGTCATTTCCAAAGACCCTGTTTGCTGATATCTTTCCTCTTCTTGTTTCAGCCCCATCTACAACATCATCATGGAGAAGGGAAGCAGTGTGGAGATACTCCATTGCAACAGCTATAGGATAGTCCCTTTCCTCATTCTCTCCTTTTAAAAGTTTTGAGAATGTAAGGACAAGAGCAGGTCTTAATCTTTTTCCTCCACTTGATAGAATGTAGTTTCCTATCTTTACAACCCACTCAACATAACTGTCCATATATTTGGATAATTCTTCTTCAATCCTGTCAATAACTGCTTTTTCCAGCATTATAACCTCAGTTAAATTGTTATCTGTTTTCAAATTATATCAATACTTGAAAAAGATACAATAGATAACAGTCAATGCGCCCGGCTGGATTTGAACCAGCGACCCCCGACCCCGGAAATCGGTGCTCTATCCTACTGAGCTACGGGCGCCTCTATAAGATTTCTAAGACGTTCCATATTAATAAGATCCCAGTTTCCTTCTTTTGGTGTTTCAAGGATAAATGGAAGTTTCTTAAAGTGATCATCATTTAGAAACAACTGAAATCCTTTTAGACCTATAGAACCTTCTCCTATATGTTCATGCCTATCTCTTCTTGAGTTAAAAGGTGTTTTAGAGTCATTGCAGTGGATTACACAAACATTTTCAAGACCTATCTTTTTATCTAGCTCTTCCTTGTATCTATAGAAGCCCTCTTCTTCGTTTATCTTGTATCCAGCCGAGTATATATGGCAGGTATCAAGACATACACCTGTTTTTTCCATTTCAAAAGGTTCTAGCAGATTAACTAACTCATCTATACTCTTACCTATTTCCCCTTTCTGCCCTGCTAGTGTTTCAAATAAGAATGTTGTGTGTTTAAGCTCAATCTCAGAGAATATAATCTTTACACTATCAACTATATTCTTTATAGCCTTTTTCTCATCTAATCCTTTAGACTTTCCAGCATGAATAACATAAAAATCTATTTTCAGTTCTTCACAGAGCTTTAATTCATTAATCACACCTTTAATGGACTTATTTCTAAGTTCTTTATCTTTTGATGCAAGGTTAAAAAGGTAAGAAGCGTGGACAACAGTTGGACTTATCCCTGTTTCTTCCCTCTTCTTTTTAAAAAGTGCTTTTTCCTCTTCTGTTCTCTCTTTCCATTTCCACGACCTTGGAGATGAAAGAAAAAACTGAATTGTATCTGCACTGATTTCTTTTCCTCTATCAAAAACAAGATCAAGGGATTTAGATGAAGAAACATGGGTTCCTATCTTTACCATAGTCTTAACCTGTGTGCTCCTGTGATGTATGGATTTGTTCTTTTTTCCTCACCAATGGTAGTAGTTGGTCCGTGACCACTGTAGACAACTGTATCCTCAGGAAGTTCCATAAGCTTTTTTAAGGATTTCATAAGCTCATCTGCATTTCCACCAGGGAGATCTGTTCTTCCTACACTTCCTTTAAAAAGTGTATCTCCAGCTATAAGGATTTTATTCTTCTTATCAAAAAAACATACACTTCCTGGAGTGTGACCGGATGTTTCAATAACTTCTAGTTGGGAGTTCCCAATGTTAATAATATCTCCCTCTTTTAGATCAAAGTCTGGTTTTGGACAGGGATAGGCATCAATCATATCTGCAAAACCAGGGAATATATCATTGTCTATTAAAAACTCATCCTTTCTATTAAGGTAAAAGGGAATATCAAGCTCTTTTCTTAAAAAACCAACCTGTCCTACATGATCTAAATGTCCATGAGTAGCAAGGATATACTTTGGTTTATATGCTTCTATAGAGAATATAATTCTCTCTCCTTCTGCTCCTGGATCTACTATCGCTGTTTCCCCTGTCTCATCATCTATATATAAAATGGTATTTTCCTGCAGTGGACCTACTGTTAACACTTTAATCATTCTAAATTCCTTTGAAAATGTTTATTAGAGTTTAAATTTAAATATTGGTAAGTTTATTTCAAATATTTAGTATCAACTAACGTTGTTGTATAAATTCCTTTTATAAAATCTTCATCTTCCAGTATTTTTTTGTGAAAATCTCTAGTAGTTTTAACACCCTCAATTATTAACTCTTGAAGAACTCTTTTAGCCCTGACAATAGCTTCTTCTCTATCTTTTCCATAAACAATTACCTTTGCTATTAAAGAGTCGTAGTATGGAGGAATTTTGTAATCCTGATAGATATGGGTATCAACCCTAACTCCGTAACCCCCAGGAAGATAAAGTCTCTCTATAGTTCCAGGATTTGGGATAAATGTTTCAGGATCTTCAGCATTTATCCTAAACTCTATAGCATGACCTTTTAGTTTTATATCTTTCTGAGAAAAGGATAACTCCTGACCATCTGCTATTCTAAGTTGCCATGATACTATATCTACACCTGTAACCATCTCAGAAACAGGATGCTCAACCTGTATTCTTCCATTCATCTCTATAAAGTAAAAGTTCATATCCTTATCTACAATAAACTCAACTGTTCCAGCTCCAGTGAAACCTACATGTTTTGCAAATCTAACTGCTGCCTCTCCCATCTTTCTTCTTACGTCATCTGTTATAAAAGGAGATGGAGCCTCTTCTAAAAGTTTTTGATGTCTTCTCTGTATGGAGCACTCTCTATCTCCTAGATAAACAACATTCCCGTGTTCATCTGCAAGTATCTGTATCTCTATATGCTTTGGATTTTCTATAAATTTTTCTATATAAACCCTTGGATCTCCAAAGTTTGCTTCAGCCTCTCTCTGTGCTACAGGAAGAAGTCTAGCTAGTTCCTGCTCTGTTCTTGCTACTCTCATACCTCTTCCACCACCACCAGCAGCAGCTTTAATGAGAACAGGATAACCAATCTTTTGAGCCGTTTCTAAGGCTGTTTTCAAATCGCTAACAGGTGGACTTCCAGGAATGATAGGAACGTTAGCTTCCTCAGCTGCCTGTCTTGCTGCAGCTTTATCTCCTGTTAGTCTAATTGTTTCAGAGGAAGGACCAATAAACTTTATATTACTTCTCTCACATATCTCAGCAAAATGGGGATTTTCCGCTAAAAAACCATATCCTGGATATACTGCATCTGCATAAGAAACCTCTATAGCAGACAGTATTGCAGGTATATTAAGGTAACTTTTATTTGCAGGAGCTTCTCCTATACATATGGAGTAGTCAGATAAATCTTTATGTAGAGAGTTTTTATCTGCTGTTGAGTAAATAGATATAGACTCTCCACCTAATTCTCTTATAGATCTAATTGCCCTTATCGCGATTTCTCCACGATTAGCTATTAATATTCTTTTAATATTATTAAGTTTTCCAGACAAATTAGACTCCTTAATTTGTAAAATGATTTATCAATAGTATATTATTTTATAATACAACCGATTATTTAACATATAAAAATATTAATAAATCCGTTAAGGATGTGCGAATGGAAAAAAGCCGAAGAAAACTAACATTCCTTAGGTTAATGGTTTCCCACGGGATAGTTCCAGTTGAAAAAGTGAGAAATAATCCCAATGTAAAAGATAGAGACTTTACAGATGTTCTAGTTTACATAGTAACAAGTGGAATAGCTGACGAGTATAAGATAAAGGATTTCTTTGTTAACTTCCTAAATCTAACACCATACAATCCAAAGGAACATAAGGTAAACATAGATCCAGAACTTGTAAAAAATATTTCATATAACTATATGAAAAAAAAGAAATTTGTGCCCATTTCATATAAAGATGGTTCAACTTTGGCTGTTGCTGTATTTAATCCTGTAGATAAAGAGATACTTCAATATCTTAAGTTTATGGGTATTAAAAATATAGAGCTTTATGTTGCTTCTTACTCTGAGATCGAGGCACTGCTTAGAGAAATAGCACCTATTGCTTCAGCAGAAGAAGTTTTAACAGACATGGAGATATCTGCTCAGGTTGAAGAGGAGACAGTAACAGAGGAAGAAGAGGATATAAATGCCACTGTATCCCATGCTAAAGAAGAACCTATAGTTAAAGCATCAAGATTATTTATTGTAAATGCTGTAAGACAGGGGGCTTCAGATATTCATATAGAACCTTTTGAAAAGGAAGTTAGGGTTAGATACAGATTAGATGGTATCTTAAGGACTGTTCAGAAACTTCCTGTAACAATGAAAGACCCTCTAGTTGCAAGATATAAGATAATGGCAAACCTGGATATTGCAGAGAAAAGGCTTCCTCAAGATGGAAGAATTCGTATAAAGATAGATGGAAAACCTATAGATCTAAGGGTATCCACTGTTCCAACAGTCTACGGTGAAAAGGTTGTTATGAGAATTCAGGATGCCCAGAGTTACTTAAGCCTAAAGCTTGAAGATTTAGGATTTGAACCAGATGATCTAGAAAAGGTTAGAAAAGCTATATACAGCCCTTGGGGAATGGTTTTAGTTACAGGACCAACAGGATCAGGTAAAACAACTACCTTGTATACTGCATTAATGGAGAGAAATACTGAGGATGTAAATATATCAACAGCAGAAGATCCTGTTGAGGTATCAATTCCTGGAATAAATCAGGTTCAGATAAGAGAGAATATAGGGTTAACCTTTGCTGAAGCTTTAAGGTCATTCCTTAGACAGGACCCAGATATAATCCTTGTTGGTGAGATCAGGGATAGGGAAACTGCTGAGATTGCTATTAAAGCTGCTTTAACTGGTCACCTTGTATTTTCTACACTTCATACAAATGATGCTCCATCTTCTATAACAAGACTTGTTGATATTGGTGTTGAACATTTCCTTGTTGGAACTGCAGTCAACCTTGTTGTTGCTCAAAGGCTTGTGAGAAAACTCTGTGATAACTGTAAACTACCTGCACAGTATCCTAAAGAGTTCTGGAAAGGACTTGGATTATCTGATAAAGATATAGAAGAAGGGAAGTTCTATGTACATAATCCAGATGGATGCGAACACTGCAACAGAACAGGTTACAAAGGAAGAATAGCTGTTCATGAAATTCTTGAAGTTGATGATGAGCTAAGGAAACTTATCTTATCAGGAGCAACAGCATCAGATATAAAAGACAGTGCTATAAAAAAGGGAATGAGAACACTCTACCAAAGTGGTCTTCTAAAAGTTAAAAAAGGAATTACCGATATTGCTGAAGTAGAGAGAGTATTAATAAAATAAATCTTTAAAGAGGTTCATTATCTATGCAATCACCAAATAATTTAACACTTTTAGAAATTGCAAAAATTGCTGTAGAAAAAGATGCAACAGATATACATATTACAGCAGGTGCTGCTCCTGCAATAAGAGTAGATGGGAAGATAAGATATTTAAAAGAAGATTTCCCTGTTTTACTGCCTAAAGATACCCAGAGAATTATCTACTCTATCATGAATGAAAAACAAAAAAGAACCTTTGAAGAAAAAAATGAGGTTGATTTTTCCATTGGAATAAAAGAGGTTGGAAGATTTAGGGTAAACGTTTTTAGACAGAGAGGAACAGTAGCTGCAGCTCTTAGGAGAATTCCTTATGAAATTAAACCTATGGAAGAGCTAGGACTTATACCATCTGTAGAAACGCTGTGTCAAAAAAGTATGGGACTAGTACTTGTAACAGGACCAACAGGTTCAGGTAAAACAACTACCCTTGCATCAATGATTGATTACATAAATAAAAAGTATCCCTATCACATTATTACTATAGAAGATCCTATTGAGTATTTATTTCCCCATAAAACATCTATTGTTTCTCAAAGAGAGATAGGAACAGATACGGAAGATTTTGCTACTGCTTTAAAGTATGCTTTAAGGGAAGACCCAGATGTTATACTTGTTGGAGAGATGAGAGACCTAGCTACAATAAAAGCAGCTTTAACTGCTGCAGAAACAGGGCACCTTGTCTTTGCAACCCTTCATACAAACACAGCTATTCAGACAATAAACCGTATAATCAACGTGTTTCCTGAAAACGAGCAGGAACAGATAAGAACAGAGCTTAGTTTTGTTCTTCAGGGAGTTATATCTCAGAGGCTCCTTCCAAGAATTGGTGGTGGGAGAGTGTTAATTCACGAAGTATTAATACCTACAACAGCAATAAGAAACCTTATAAGAGAAAATAAGATACATCAGATATACGGACTTATGCAAACAGGACAGGCAGAAACAGGTATGCAGACATTAAATCAATCTCTTGTGGAGGCTGTTAAAAAAGGTCTCATCCTTCCAGAGGATGCATTAAAAGTTTCTCCAGACCCTCAAGAATTAACAAGAATGTTACAAATGAGAGTATAAAGGAGGATTAAGTGCCTAAGTTTCTATATACAGCTAGGGATAAACACGGCGTATTAAGAAGAGATACTATCACTGCTCCAGACATAAATTCTGCTGAAACAGAACTAATAAAACAAGGTTTTCAAGAGATAAAACTAAAGCTTATTTCAGCTTCTGATAAAAAGAAACAAGTTTTTAATCTTTTTAGACCTAGAGTAAAGGAGAGGGATCTTGCTTTATTTACAAGACAGCTAGGGGCTATGATTGCTGCTGGAATAAGCATAGCAGAAAGCTTAGAAATCCTAGCTGAACAGATGCCTAATAAAACATTAGCAGAGGCCCTTGAAGATGTTAAAAATGAGGTTTTAGCAGGAGTATCTTTAGCTGAGGCTATGAAGAAACATCCTCATGTTTTTCCACCATTTCTTGTAAACCTCATAGCTGCAGCTGAAGAGTCAGGAAAAATGGATGTTATTCTTCAAAGGGCTACTGAATACTATGAAAAAATCGCAGCTATAAAACGGAAGTTAATAAGTGCTTCATGGTATCCAATAACGGTAGTTGTAGTTGCAACTATAATAGTGCTTGGAATATTAACATTTATTGTTCCTACATTTGCAAAACTTTATGAAAGCTTTGGTTCTAATCTTCCATTCCTTACACAAATGATTATTAACATAAGTAATGCATTAAAAGAAAACTTCCTTTATATATTATTAGGGATAATTGGTTTATCCATTCTTCTTGTCTACTTTTATAGAACCCCTGCTGGAAAAGAGTTTTTTCATAGACTATCCCTTAAACTTCCAATCCTTGGTGAGATATTTTTAAAAGGTGCTATTGCTAAGTTTGCAAGAACATTAGCAACACTTATTAACGGTGGCGTTCCTATTACCAGAGCCTTAGAGATATCTGCATCTGTTGCTGGGAACGTAGTTATAGAAAAAAGTATAAGGAAGGCAAGAGATGAGGTAGAGAGGGGACAACCTATATACAAATCTCTTGATAAAGAGATATTCCCACCTATATTCATCGCCATGGTTAGAGTTGGGGAAGATACAGGTAAGTTAGATGAGATGCTAGATACTATAGCAAACTTCTTTGAGGATGAAGTTGATAGAGCTGTAGAAGGAATGCTTTCTGTTATAGAACCACTATTGATGGTATTTATTGGTGGTATTATAGGAGTAGTTATACTAGCATTATATCTTCCAATATTTAAAATGGGAGAGCTTATCACAGGTCACTGATGAAGAAGAAAGTTGCTGTAGGGCTTAGTGGTGGTGTTGATTCCTCTGTTGCTGCTCTTCTTTTAAAAGAAAAAGGTTATGAAGTTATTGGTGTAACATTAAAACTCTCTTCTATAGAGTGTAATACAGACATACAGGTGTGTTGTTCTCCAGAAGACGTAAAAGATGCAAAGAGAGTTGCAACTTTTTTAGGAATAGAACATTACGTTATAGATTGGGAAGAGATATTTAGAGAAAAGGTTATAAACTATTTTATTGAAGAGTACAAAAAAGGAAAAACACCAAATCCTTGCAGCATATGTAACAGGGAAGTAAAAACAGGTCTTTTAGCAAGATATGTGAAAATTGTTTTAGGTGCTGATTTTTTAGCAACAGGTCATTATATAAGAAAAACACAGATAGAGAATTATCCTCTATTAAAAAGAGGTATTGATACAAAAAAAGATCAGTCTTACTTCATGGCTCTAGTAGATAGAGATATAATTCCTTCTCTTATGTTTCCCTTAGGTGAAATGAGAAAAGAGGAGACTAGGAAAATTGCAAAGGATTATAAAATACCTGTATCTCAAAAGAAAGATAGTTTTGAGATATGTTTTACCGCTGGAAGGTCCCCTGGAGAATATATAAGCGAAAATAAGTTTTTTGACATAAAAAAAGGAAAAATTGTTCACATATCTGGAAAGAAACTAGGCGAGCATAAGGGGCTTCCATTTTATACAGTAGGACAGAGGAGAGGTCTTGGTATAAGATGGAAGGAACCTTTATATGTGTTAGACAAAGACGAAAAAAATAACACGTTAATAGTCGGAGAAAAAGAGCATCTACTAACAGATAAAGTATCAGCTAGAGAGTTAAATATTCACCTACCTGTAGAAAAATGGAATGTTGAAAAACTGTATGTTCAGGGAAGATATAAACAAAAACCTATAAAAGTAAAAGATTTTGATATAAGAGCAGATAAAGTAGATATAAAACTAGAGGATTTTCACCCTAAATTTGCTCAGGGACAGGTGCTAGCTATATATCAGGATGATACTCTATTAGGTGGCGGAATTATAGATTAGCTACCTTTTTTGATTTTTTCTTCACAAACACCTAGTCTATAACTAAGATTTTCTATCTCTTTTACCATAAACTCAAGCTTATCATTAAATCTTTTATCTCTCTCTATATACTCAAGATAAACAGCAACAGCTTCTGAAATTATCTGGGTTTCTTTTTTATTTGTTAAATTTTTCAATTTTTCAATATTTGAAATTGTTTTTTCATTAAAAACATATGTCTTTTTTTTAGCCATAATTAATTCCTTTAGTATATAAGGTTGGATTAATAATATATTCATTTAAAAATCAATAGATAGAAGAAAAATCACAAATCTAAGAATTTTCTTTATTTTCAGATATATTTTCTTTAGGTCTTTCTTCCTGAGTAATTTCTTCTAAACCTTCAGAAAAATATCTTGTAAAATAAAAATCAAAGTAATCTTTGACTATGTTTAATATTCTGTCTGGTATTTGAACCTTATCTTCAAAAAGAATAAATAAAATGCCATAAACAATATCGTCCTTGTTATTAATAACAATAGAGTAAACATTTTGACTTTGTAGAATCTCCTTCAGTTCATCTGAGCTATGAAGCTGAATTTCATCTTTGACAAATGCAAGGGCTTCTTTATGGCAGTCTGTATCTCCTATAGCGATACACTTATGATGTATAAAATCAATAAAAAATATACCTTTTGCTTTAAAGTATTCATTGAGTTCAAACAGAGCTTCTTTAAAGGATAATTCCCCCTTTAAAACTTTCTGTAGAGAAGGAAGTATATTTATCATCTCTTGATTTTCTAGTATCTCTTCCTGTAGTTTTAAATTTTCTTTATATATTTTTTCCATCTGAGATTTTAATTTTTTGTAAAACCACTCTTTTTCCTCATAATCTCTTTTTACTTTATAGATTGCAACAAGGCCACTTAAGATTAAAGGTATAAAAATATAATCAGAAAAGTTTGATATAAATAAAGCTTCACCTACAGGAATTAAAGAAAGTATTCCATAATAAACATATTCCTCTTTATTTTCTACAAACTCAGAGAAAAATGGAATAACAAAGTTAGAAAGATATGTTAAGCCTGTAACGTAGACGATAAATGTTAAAAATGCTACATCTATTGCGTAATAGATATACTTTAGGCTTTTCTTTCTCTCACTTGTTATTGCTAATATAGCAAAGAAAAGAAGGTATATTATAGATAGAATAATAAGAGCAGACTTATACTCTACATTCTCAATAAGTAAACTAGCTATAACACCTAAAACAACAAAAAATCTTATTAAAAAAGAGTAAATCATACCATTTCCTTGTATAGGTTATTTAATAAGTATGATATATATGAAGAGAATTCTTTAATATCTTTTTCCCCTATAAAATCAGATGTTAGCTCATAAAGATGTATATTAGGTTGAGAAAAAAACCATACTAAAGGTATCTTTAAAAAAGATAAATCCATATACTCTTTTAAATACTCTTTTTTTAAAGATACTCCTAAATCTTTCATAAGTCTACTCACTTTACTAATATGAAATTCGTCAATTACATACTTATTAATACTTTTCGTAATTAGCTTTTCGTTTCCTAAACCACAACCATCTATATTTATAATAGAAATAATTTTATCCTCATCCTGTTGAGCTAAAAATTTTTGTAGTCCAGAATAATTAGAAAACTTTCCCTCTGTAAGTAGTATTCTCGTTTTAAAACCTCTAGGGTATCCAAGATTTACTAATCTATCTAATATCTCTTTTAATACATTATAAGGAGCATAAAAATTTAAATCCTCTGGTTCCTGAAACCTAGGATCATAAGGAAAATGAAGATAAACGTAATAATTTCCAAAACCTATATCTACATACCTATTTTCTAAAATCTCTTCTTCTTCTTTAACCTTCAAAAAAATTTTAACCTTTTCGTTACCTAAAAAGGGAAAAGGCACCTTAAAAATAGGAAAGTCCTTGATATACAGAGGCCTTTTTATATCTGATGTAGTTAGAACAACTGCAGGCTTTGAGTTTACAATATATTTTACATCATAGTGATTTATATGTTTAATAAACAGTACCTTGTTTTTAAACTTTTCATCTATAGATAATCCAGGAGTAAATCTTTCTATAGATGTAACTTTTCCAGAAAACTCAGCATTTTTTCCAAAACCATAAGAGAGAGGAATTGTTGTTATCTTTTGCCCTTCTAAGACTAAAACACTACTTTTTATATAATATTCTGTAATAACAGAACTTTCTTTTTTTACTTCATCTTCTTCCAAAAGATCTGATATTTCTTTCTTAATTAATAACCTAACTTTTTCCACAGCTTTAAAACCTAAAGGACCTTCAAAAAGGTCTATTTAATATATAGGTATTACCCAATGTTTATACTTTCCAATCTTTCCTCTAACGGCATCAAAGTATACTTTTTGAATTTCCTTTGTTATTTTTCCTGGCTTACCATCTCCTACTTTTCTATTATCAATTTCAACAACAGGAGAAACCTGAGCTCCTGTTCCACAGAAAAATACCTCATCTGCTACGTAAAGTTCTGTTCTTGCTATATGTCTCTCTTCTACAGGATATCCTAAATCCTTTGATATCGTGATAATAGCATTTCTTGTTATACCTTCTAAGATATCGTCAGATACAGGTGGTGTTATTAATTTTCTATTTCTTACAATAAATATATTTTCAGCTGAACCTTCTGACACATATCCATTTTTATTTAACACAATAGCTTCATCTGCCCCTGCTAGTATAGCCTCTGTTTTTGAAAAGGCACTGTTTACATAAGCTCCTGCAACCTTTAATCTAGGAGGTATCATATTATCATTCAGTCTTGTCCATGAGGAAACAATGGCTTTTATTCCTTCATTTATATCTATATAATCTCCAAGAGGATATGTGTATATAGCTATTTTTGGAGTGTATCCAATAAGTTTTGGACTTATCTTTAGATCTGAAAAGTAAACAATAGGTCTTATGTATATATCACTCTTTATGTTATTTCTTTTTATAAGCTCTTTTGTTATTTCTATTAAATCATCTATAGTTTCTTCTATTTCCATATTCAGCACTTTCATATTTTGAAAAAGTCTCTCATAATGCTCTTTAAAAAAAAGACCCCACATCCTATCTGTTTCTTTATCATAATAAGCTCTTATTCCTTCAAATATAGCAGTCCCATAGTGAAAGGAATTTGTTTTTATACTTATCTTTGCCTTATCCTCTGGAACAATTTTACCCTCAAAATATACATATTCCATTTTTTTAGCTTTCCTCCAACTGTTTAGTTTTTTACGTTTATTTTATCAAAGATTTACTGCTTTCTTAATGCGGCCATGAGAACAGCCTCACACACAATCTCACCATCAACCTTAGCAACCCCTTTTATCTTTCCCATAGATCTTTTTATGTTTATACCCTCTATCTCAAAAATAATCTGATCTCCTGGCACAACAGGTTTTCTAAATTTTGCACTCTCTATAGACGCAAATAGAACAGTATATTTATCTGTATCAAGTCCAGCTTTTTTTATCATAAGATAAGCCCCTGCTTGAGCCATAGCCTCAACAATTAAAACTCCTGGCATAACAGGAAATTCTGGAAAATGCCCATTAAAAAACTCTTCATTAACAGTTACATTTTTTAAAGCTGTTAACCTTGGTTTTTCACCTGCAACATCTAACTCAAGTATTCTGTCTATAAGAAGCATTGGATATCTGTGGGGAAGAATTTTTTTTATCTCCAATACATCATGAAAATTTTTGCTCATCCTAAACCTCCTTAATATCTTTTGTAGATTTTATCAGAATATCTTTACATAGACATCTAGTAAAACAAATATAAAGTAGAGAATACTCACATATCCATTTACTGTAAAAAAGGCAACATTTATTTTAGATAGGTCATTTTCCTTTATAAGAGAGTGTTCATAAACGAGAAATGCAGAAAGAATTAAAACACCTACATAATATATAATTCCCATATTAGCTAGGTAACCTGTCAACACTAAAAATGTAAATGTTAAAAAATGAAAAAACCTTGCAAAAATAATAGCTTTCTTTATTCCAAACTTTGCTGGAATTGAATGAAGACCTACATTTCTATCAAACTCTATATCCTGAAGGGCATAAAATATATCAAAGCCAGAGACCCAGAAAGCCATAGCAAGGCCGAGGGTTACCATGGAAACCTCTACTCTGCCTTCTAAAGCTATAGAAACAGCTATAGGAATAATAAAGTAAACAGCTCCAAGAATAAGATGAACAAAATTTGTGAACCTTTTTCCCAATGGATAAAAAATCAGCAAACCAAGAGCAACAGGAGATAGATAAAAAGCTAGCTTGTTTAGCTGATATGCTGCAAAAACCAAGATAGCAGAAGAAACAACAGCAAGGGCTAAAATCTCAAAAGGTTTAACAAGACCTGATACAGAAGCCCAGTTTTTTGAACGAGGATTAAGTTTGTCAAAAGGAAGATCAAAAAATCTGTTAAAAGCCATCCCAGCGGTCCTTCCAGCAATAACAGCAACAACTATCCAGAAAAGCTTATCAACTGAAGGAAGTCCCTTTTCTAATATAAAGATAGATGCAAAAACAAAAGGTAGAGCAAAAATTGTATGTTCAAACTTAACAAGCTCTGCATAAGCTTTTACTTTTTTAATCATCTTTTTAACTCCAGGTCTTTTATAAGTTCTTTCAATGAATGATAAATCTTATCAGGTTTGTTATCCTCATTTATATCTTCAACAGTGTATTTCCCAGTAGTCAAAAATATACTTTTTAATCCTAAGGACTTATATCCGGCAATATCAACAAAAAGATCATCACTTACTATTGCAATCTCTTTAGGTTTAAATCTAAGTTCTTCAAATGCTACTTTATTGTAAATATCACTCATTTTTCCAAAATGTTTTACATCTTCACAGCAAGCTGTTGCATAGGCAATCATTTTAGCAACAGAGCCAACCCCTGGAAAAAGTTTTCCATCAATATCCTTTGATATCTTATTTCCATTTAAGGCAAATAGTTTTGCTTTATTCTTTTTTATTGATGTTGTTGCTGTCTTTAATTTTTCAAAGTCCAACGTTTTATCAAGTCCTACAATAACACTGTCAACATTCTCATTTTCTTTTATTAAAAAACCTTTTTCAGATAAATACCTTTTTAAATTTTCTGAACCAATAACAAAGAGTGATTTTATACTTACCTGTTTCAAATACTGTGGAGCTATTGAAAGAGGAGATAAAATATCTTTACTTTCTATATTAAATCCAACATTTTTTAAAATTTTAGAAAGTTCTTCTGGAGAATATCTTGAATTACTTGTTGCTATTTTAAAAGGTATATTTTTCTCTTTAAGGATATCTATAAATTCTATTGAACCTTCCAATGGTATAAAATTATCTCC
>JALVKE010000210.1 GCA_027028005.1 Persephonella sp.
AATCATAATTACTTTTACTAATGATTCCATTAAATTCACAATATTTATTTGAATGAACATTTCTTTTGATTGCAAATATCCCAAAAGAGTTCCTCTTAAAAATGTAAAAAAAGTTATAAAAGAATATAAAAATATCTCATCTCGTAAATTTATATCTTTAAGAAAAATTTTTGCTATAAAACTTGACAAAATATAAATTAAACTTACTAATAATATAACTGTTATTAAATCTATTATGAAACCAATAAATAAAACAAATTTTGCATTTTCATAATTTCCTTTTATTTCCTCTCTTTTAAAAAATCTTGTTACTGCCTCATTACTTCTCGCTGTTAAAAGCATACTAAACATACCAACAGCTGACATAATTATAGACAATTGTCCAAATACAGATACTCCAAAATATTTATTTATTAAAAATAGTTGAAAAAAACCAAGGGTAATTGCTACAATTTGTGAAAAATAACTAAAAGCCAAATCTTTCCTAAACTTTGAAAATAATACTTTATTAAAGATAAAATTTTTCATTTTTGACACTAACCATAATTAAAATATTCTTTTTTTATCTTTTATAATTTTCATGTGTCTTGGTGCTATATACCCCGCCGCTCCGATTAAAGCAAATTTTCTCATCACAACCTCCAATATAGAAAGCCTTCCTTTATTGCTTTATCTTTACTGTATAACCCTTTTATGTCTATTAAAACAGGCTTATTATTATTTCCTAAAAGTCTTTTATACTCTTTAAAATCTAACTCTTCTACAAATGGTTTATGCTTTACTGCTACTACTATAGCATCATAAGGAGCTTCTCTTTCTATATCATCTAAAAGTTCTATTCCATATTCCTCTTTTACCTCTTCAGGATATGCATAAGGGTCATGAACATAAACATCTATTCCATATTCTCTTAGTTCGTTATACACATCTACAACTTTTGTATTCCTTATATCTGCTATATTCTCTTTGAATGTTAGACCAAGTATTAAAACTTTACTTCCTTTTACAGCTTTTCCTGCTTTTATAAGCTTTTTTACTGTATTTTCAGCTACAAACTTACCCATATAGTCATTTATTCTTCTTCCTGCAAGTATCACCTCTGGATGATGTCCTATAGCTTCAGCTTTAAACGTTAGATAATAAGGGTCTACACCAATGCAGTGTCCACCAACCAGCCCTGGCTCAAATCTTAAAAAGTTCCATTTTGTTGCTGCAGCTTCTAATACTGCCTTTGTGTCTATTCCCATTTTATTGAATATCACAGATAGCTCATTCATTAGAGCTATATTTAAATCTCTCTGGGTATTCTCTATTACCTTTGCTGCTTCTGCTGTTTTTATGTCTGGTGCTTTGTGTATTCCTGCTGTTATTACAGAACCGTAAAGCTGTGTTAAAAACTCTGTTATTTCTGGAGTATCCCCTGCTACTACTTTCTTTATCTTATCTATTGTATGAAGCTTATCTCCTGGGTTTACCCTTTCAGGAGAATATCCTACATTAAAATCTTCTTTCCATTTTAGACCACTTTCTTTTTCTAATATTGGAACACACTCTTCCTCTGTTAGCCCTGGATATACTGTTGATTCATAAACTACAATAGAACCTTTTTTCATATACTTTCCAACAGTTTTAGAGGCTGATTTTATAGGTCTAAGGTCTGGTATTCTGTGCTCATCTATTGGCGTTGGAACTGTAACTATGATAACCTTTGCTTCTGATATTTTCTCAGGATTATCTGTAAACTCTATACTGCACTTTTCAAGTTTTTCTTTTTTAACTTCCCTAGTTCTATCGTAGTTTTCTTTAAGTTCTTTTATTCTTTGAGGATTTATATCAAAGCCAATGACATTGAATTTTTCATCTAGTAAAACTGCTAAAGGAAGCCCAACGTATCCAAGTCCTATTACTGCTATTTTTTCTTTTTTACCTTTCTGAAAATTAGAAATATGCATAACTTTATTTATCCCTCCCAAGGACATATAAACAAAACTTTTAATTTGTCTTATGTTTATTTTTTATTTTATGCTAACAAAAAATTTTTTTTGTTTCAACAATAATTCATCTTTCTTACATAAGCTTGTAACTTATCTATAATATTAAACAATTTCGGAGTGTATTCCAAAACTTCTTTGAATTTTTCTACTAAATTCTCTTGGATATACTCGTGAACAAGTTCGTTTCTTGTCAAATTTCTACTCCGTATTTATATGCCATTTTTGTAGATTCTGTTTTTTTCTGGATTATCTGTGACTATTAAATCTACTTTTCTATCTCCAAGAGCTAACTGTAAATCAACTAAGATTTTTCTTCTCTTTTTATAGTTTATCTTAGTCTGAAATAACCAGTAAATCTATATCTCCTCCCTTTTTAGTCAGGTCTGTTCTACTTCCAAAAAGAATTATTTTTGCATCTGGATCGTATTTCTTTATAATTTTTCTTATCATCTTTATTTCTTCTTCTGTAAGTCTTACTTTTGTATAAGTTTTCAACTTCTCCTCTGAGACTATTGTAAATAAGGTTTTATTTTTTCTTTTATTCTTTTATAAATCTTAATCATTTCTTTCGAAGCTTCAATAGCCTGTTTGAGCTCTCCTATTAAAACTTCTTGTTCCCATGGATATGTATGTGTTATTAAGTTCCTTATTTTTCTTAATTCTTTCCATTTATTTGCAGAAGGTAAAAACTCAAGTTGTTCCAATCTGTTCAAGATGTCTATGAACGGTTTATTTCTCACTTCCTCTCCAAGTATTTCTAAAATTAAAGGGAACAGTTTTTCTCCCATTGTGTCCTGCATTTTTGAAAATCTGAATAAAAAAGCATCTATTGTTTCAACCTTTTCAGGATCTGAAAATATTTCTATGTTTAATTCATCCCAGTTTTTTATTTTATCAATGGCATATTTTAGTCTTTCTTCGTGTTTATCTATTTCTTGAAAAACCAAGTTTATATCTTTCACAGAACCTCTACTCCTGTTCTTTTGGCTTCCTTACAATAAAATTTTTCACAATTAGTAGGTGCTATTATTACATCTATTTTTTGTTCTCCGATTTTATCTTCCAACTGAACTAAAAATTTTACCTTTTTGTTAAAAACATTTGTTTCCTCATAGTTTGGGATTTCTATATAAATATCAATATCTCCACCTTTTAGATTTGGATTAACCCGTGACCCAAAGAGCCATACTTTTACATTATCTCCAAAGACTGCTTTTGCTGTATCTTTTATGGCTTTTAACTCTTCTTCTGTTATGCGTATGTTTTTGATTTTTATTTTCATTTCTAAAATTCAAAAGCCATATTAATGTTTTCTTTCTTCTAAATAATCTTGAATAGACTGGAAGGCCATTATCCCAAAAACTATTAAAATTGTTAACCCTGCTATAAGCAAAAGTATTAATAAAAGTATTTCCATTTCTATAACTC
>JALVKE010000211.1 GCA_027028005.1 Persephonella sp.
TGAAGCTTATCCCCTGGGTTTACTCTTTCTGGAGAGTATCCTACATGAAAGTCTTCTTTCCATTTTAGACCGCTTTCCTTTTCTAAAATAGGAACGCACTCTTCTTCTGTCAGTCCTGGATATACTGTTGACTCATAAACCACAACAGAGCCTTTTTTCATATACTTTCCAACAGTTTTAGAGGCTGATTTTATAGGTTTAAGGTCTGGTATTCTGTGCTCATCTATAGGTGTTGGAACAGTGACAATGATAACTTTTGCTTCAGATATTTTCTCAGGGTTATCTGTAAATTCTATACTGCATTTTTCAAGTTTTTCCTTTTCAACTTCTCTCGTTTTGTCATAGTTTTCTTTAAGTTCTTTTATTCTCTGAGGATTTATATCAAATCCTATAACATTGTATTTTTCGTCTAACAAGACTGCTAAAGGAAGCCCAACATATCCAAGGCCTATTACTGCTATCTTCTCTTTTTCTCCTTTTTGAAAAGATTTTATATCCATACTTATAGCCCTCTTTTTCTTACATTATAACATCTATACTGTATTCAAATTCCAATCGTACTCCGAAAAGTAAACCTCTTTTATATCTTTTAAAGCTTCTCTTTTTGAATTTTTAAAAAATTCCTCAAAGAAATCTTTTATAGTATCTATATTCTTAAACTTATCTGTATGCCATTTTATAAATTCAGGTAGAATAATGTATTTTTCTTCAGGAACAATAACAATATCTGAACTTGCTATGTAATCTTTAACAGATAGTTTCATATTCTCAATAAGATTTTCACCAGTAAAAAATCTAAGATGAGGAGACGTTTTTGATCCTCTAACAAGGGTAAAGGGTATATATCTAAGTAGTTCTAAATCTAAAAACTCATTGAATAAATTAAACTCTATATCGTATAAAGATATATTTTTTCCACCTAGTCTGTACTTTAGATTAACGAAGAAACCTTCAAGTTCTAAAACAGTTTCCCTTACACCATAACTGATAATAAAGTCTATAACCATTAGGTTGTAAAGATTTATATAGAAGGATGCTCTTTCTCTTACAGGTAAAATCTCAGGAGAAAAGTTTTCCAAGTCTGCAGAGATAACTTTATAAAGCTTATACTCTGGAGAAACTTTTATTTTTTTATAATCTATAGCTCCATCAGAAACATAATTTTTAATAATGTTTTTACAAACTTTATTAAACCTTTTAAAGATTGTGCTATTGTCAGTTATCTTTATTCTGTTTTCATTTATGTTTACTACTTTTTCATGAATCTCTATAGGATGTTTATTTTTTAACTCTTGCTCTTTTAGTTGTTCATATGCTAAGTCTATAAATAAAGCCGCTGTCCATGAAAAGTCTTTTGTTCCATAACCTTTACCTTCATAAGAATCAAAGTATTCATAGAAATCAAATCTTATAGGAAGTTCAAGAATTGTTTTTTCAAGATGTTCTGCCTTTTTCTTAAAACCATACTTTTTTAGTCCCTGATATATCATCCAGTTTATATTTATCCATACTGGTCCTCTCCAGTAGTTTTTCCTGCTGAAACGTTCTCTTTTTCTATCATAGTTTGGAATGGCAAAACAGTCCTCTTCATGTACATGACAGAAACTTGCTGAGTTCATATACTCAAGTAGCTCCTTTGCCTGTTTTTTTGTTGGTATTCCACCAAATAGAGGTAGAAAACCAGCTGCAGTTGGTTCTTCTAAAAGCTTATTCTCTATAAAATCGTATCCATAGAATATTTTATCTTTGCTGCTGTAGAGCTCATCTCTTACAGCTCTTTTTGTTAAACTGTTCCACTCCTCTATTTCCTTATAGTCCTCATTTAAAATATCAGCGATTTTTATAAGTGCCTCATTTGAAGCACATAAAACAGAGTTAAAGAGAGGATCAGCAACGATAAAAGGACATTCGTGAAATATCTTCTCTTCTATATAATTGTTTTTTCTAAAGATATCCACAAGGTATATATATCTCTTATAGTCTATATCTTTTGGTCTTTGTTCTGGGTCTATTATTTTGTCATCTTTCCTTTCAAAATATGGAATTTTAATCTTGTTTATATCTATTCTATCCAAAGGCTTATCCCATAAAGGAGAGTTATCCATTCCTGATTCCCAGGGGTGCCTTATATATATAAGACCATTGTCTTTAGGATTTCTTTCTAGATAAAGGTATCTGTGAAACATTTTTATTTTTGGAAATATCCATTTTAAAAAGGGAATAACCTTTTCTTTATCTTTTGCATTCTCGTATATCTTCAGTACAACAAATCCATGAACAGGAGGCATTGTTATACCTGATGTTAGAATGCCATCAGGAGCTAAAGGGGATTTATGAGCCTGCCAGAAATCAGGCTCAGGGAAGTATCTTCCAAGTGCTTTTTTGTTAAATACAATCTGGGGAACCATTCCATTTTTCCATTGAGCATTAAAAAGATGAGTAAGTTCTTTTATTGCCTTTTCTGTATCATAGTGAGAATACCCTACTGCTATAAAACCACTGTCCCAGTTCCACTGATGAGGATAAAGATGAATAGAGGGGACTGTATACTCCCCCATCCAGTTTTTCTCTAAAACAGACTTAGCCCTTTGTATATATCTCGCCAGCAGCATGCTAAATCCCCAATAATCTATTTGTTATTTTTAAATAATATTTACAGATTTTTCTCCTTCCTCTAGATAACCAATAACAAAAGCTTTTTCCCCTTCTTCTTTTATTATATCTAAAGCTTTTTCTTTATCTTTTTCTGGAAGTATAACAATCATTCCAATTCCCATATTAAACGTTTTATACATCTCATCTTTAGGAATGTTTCCCTCTTTTTCAATCCATTTAAATACAGGAGGAATTTCCCATGTCCCCTCTTCTATAACAGCCTTTACATTTTCATTTAACACCCTTATAAGATTTCCAGGTATTCCCCCTCCTGTTATATGAGCTATAGCGTGAACTTCAACCTTTTCTACAAGTTTTAAAATAGATTTTACATATATCTTTGTTGGAGTTAACAGTTCTTCCCACAGTTTTTTCCCTATCTCATCTATGTATGTATCTAGAGAGTAACCTTTAATCTCTATAAGTTTTCTTACTAGAGAATAACCGTTACTATGAATACCAGAAGAAGCTAATCCAATAAGAATATCTCCTTTCTGTGTTTTAGAACCATCAAGCATCATTTTCCTTTCTACAACCCCAACAGCAAATCCTGCAAGGTCATACTCTCCTTCCTTGTACATTCCTGGCATCTCTGCTGTTTCACCGCCGATAAGAGCACACTGAGCCTGCTTACATCCTTCAGATATTCCTTTTACAACATCTACAGCAACTTCAGGTTCTAACTTTCCTGTTGCAAAGTAATCTAAAAAGAAAAGAGGTTTTGAAGCAGTTGTCACAAGATCATTAACACACATGGCAACAA
>JALVKE010000212.1:0-2195 GCA_027028005.1 Persephonella sp.
CTATACCACCCAGCATCTCCTTTAGGTAGATTTTTTTCTATCCACTCAGACTGCTCTACAAAGTAATCAAAAGGCATTCCAAGACTTTGCTCAAAAAGTTTATCTCTTTCTGACATATCAAATGAAACCCTGAATATCTCTACTGAATAAGACAAGAAAGAATACCTTATTTTTGTAAAACCATCGTATTGTAAACATTCAGGTAAAAAGGGAGAGTATTTTTTCTTTGGCCTAAGTCTTAAGTATTTATTGTAGAACGCATCTAAGTATTTTCCTAATATCGCTTTAAAGGCTAAGTTATTGATTTTTAAATAAAACTCTATATCGTCCCAAACTATACCATCAGTTCCAATAATTCTTGGGATATTGGATAATAATTCCTTTTCTGTTATACCAGCATACTCCACAAAATCGTTAGGTATCATCAATAAGGGAACTTTTTTAAGATAAATCTTTTCAATCCAATAGAATTTTCTAAACTCACCTGAATACTGCATAAGCTCAAATCCTCTTAACTCCTCATCTTCCCTTCTATTCGCAACAATCAGATAGAAAAATTTAGTTTTAGGAGTAAGATAAGAAACTGGAATTCCACAAGTATCCATTTTATAAGATGGGATTTGCATATCACGAGGATTTACATAACCTTCCTCTGAAAAAGGATTTTGATAAGTAAAATCAAACTTCATTGAATCCCAGACAGAACATATTATTGACGCAGTATAAACTCCATCTATATATGCATCTTTTAATTTAGTTAAATTGAAATACATTTCTGTTGGAACTCCTACTTTAAAAATAGGTATAACTTCCTTAATCATTTTCTTGTTACTTTGCTGATTTTGAAGTCCCGATTTAGATTCTGACTTAGACTTAACTTGGGATTTGGTTTCAGTCTTGGATTGAGATTTAGTTCGCTCTATCAGATAAGATACAAAATACCTTCCACAATCCTTACAATAGTATCGTTGTTTCCCCCTCCTTTTACCCTTTTTTATAACATTATTTGACCCACATCTTGGACATCTCATCGCTGACCTCCTTTATAAAAGTATCTTTATTACCTCTGGTTTTTTCTTCTGAACCTTCTCTATCTGATTTTCCTCTTTTTTGCCATTAAACTTAAAAGCAGTTTGATTCAGAGAAAAACCAGCCTGTTTTAGATAATCTTTGATAAGTTCTGTAAACCTTTCCAAATCTCTAATCTCCTGAGCGTTAGGATTGTAATACTTTACTTCTACTTTTCCTGTATCGGCCTCAACAACAATATTCGCTATCCTTTTACCTTCTTTGTAAACAATAAAGTCAACTCTGTAATCAACAGGCTCAGCATCGGCTACAAAGTAATAACCTTCCCAGCCTCCTTCATACTGGAGATAAGCCGTTGTTCTCAAAGAGAACTTTGAAATTAGTAAATCCACAAAGTTTGAAAATTGGATTTCCTTTTCCTCTAAGTCCCACCACATTTTAGACCCCCCTCATAAGAGCTATATCAAGTAAGTCCTTTTTTAGTTGCTCTGATAGCTCTATTTCTTTTAAATATTTAAGCAGTTTTTTACGCTCTCTCCGTGCGATTATGCCTTTCTTATTAGTTTTGCATTGTATTATTGCTCCTTTAAAAAGATAAGGAAAGTCATTACCACAAACTTCGGAGACAACATAGTCCTCACAAACTCCAATTACACTATCATAAGCTATAAGAAAGATAAGCTCACCCTTGTTATAATGGGAGTTCTCTATTTTATACGGCCTACTAACCCTAAGAATAGCATAAGTGTTTACATTAACAACTAATTTCAGGTAAATTCTCTTATTTTGAACAAACTCTTTAACTATGTCCCTCATTATGTCTTTGAATAACATAGCGTCCTCCATACGATTTGGTTTAATAGCCAAGCCTCTGCATTGCAGACCTTCTTGCTGAGCAGTTTTTAATCGTTTGAGAAAACTTTTTCCTGAAAAGCTGGAAGTTACTCTCGGTAGTAAAAGCAATCCAGAAATCCGACCTAAACTTTGGAAGCCTTAACTCTTTTTCAGACATATAAGCATTAACAGGAAAAAGATACTTTACCCTTTGAGCAAACTCCAACCAAGCACATATTGAAAGGAGTAAGGTTCTAATAAAAGGTTTCCAAACATTTTTAGGAGCTTCAACTATTCCCAAAACCATATCAGTATTAAGGTATATTCCTCTT
>JALVKE010000212.1:2205-3409 GCA_027028005.1 Persephonella sp.
GTGTATTTGTCGCCTAAAAATTTCTTTTCTACCAAACTATACCTTATTTGCTCTATTGTTATTTCATTTTCAGCGACAAATTTATAAGTGCCATCTAAAAAGATGGAAATGTCGCAATTTTGCTCCACTTCTGGATAAATGTCATAATTTTGCTCCATTTCTGAATAAATGTCATAATCCTGTTCTGTTCCTGAATATAAAAACAGAAAGGCAAAGTAGTTTCCTACTATTGAGTTCAAAAAACAGAACAAAGAGGATATAAGAATATCCTTAGTGAAAATTCTATACTCCAGCTCATCATAATCTTCATTTTTTTGTGATTCTGTATCCATTTTTATTACTGCGTTCCTTTCAACCGACTGTATAACTTGTTGCCAAACATTTGTTTCTTTGAAGTTTCGGAAGTGGTGAATTAAAAAGTCATAGTTCAAATTTCCTTCTACAACGGCTCTTTGGAATACATATCTAAAAAAACACAACGGTATAAAAGAATAAAAGTTGGGGTATGTTACTGAGCTTGCATAAAATTTCATTGTATCCGAAAGGATAATTGCTTTAGCGATTATCTTTTTCTCTTCTAAGCTCCCTGAGTTCCACCTTTTTAAATCCCTTAAGGCTGACTTTGCCTCGTTAGATAACTCTAAACGATTTTCATTCACAAAAGAATTCTTTGATTGTAAAAAACTCTCAGCATAGTCCTCTATCAAAGAGGTATAATATTGAGATATTCCCTTTAGACTACTCATCGCTGACCTCCTAAAACTATTAAAGGACAATTTTTTCAACTGTTGTATCAACCAGCAACTCAACTGGTTTAATGTCTAAGTGTTTGCAGATTTCCCTATATGCCTCTACTATTAACTCTCTATAACTTTCAGGAGCCTCGTAGTAGTATTCTGCTTTTCCACCGATAACATCTATAATACTGCTGAGAATATAATCGTATTGTTGTCCTGTTAATACACCTTCCCAGACAATAGGAACAATTCTTACAGTTGTTTTATTGTTTACTGCTACAACTACAAAAGCAATTACCTCTTTGGTGTATTTAAACTGTTTATATATCCTTATGTAGCCATCTTGGTAAACTTCAATAATATAAAAGCGTTCAAGGGTTTTATCTGAACTAGTGGGATTTAAACAACTTGTAAGACCGCTTACCCTTATTTATCTCCTCGTTTTATCTGAACTAGTGGGATTTAAA
>JALVKE010000213.1 GCA_027028005.1 Persephonella sp.
GCCCATAAGCTATCACTTTTTAAAGCCAATTTTTCCTTTAATATCTTTTCTTCTTTTATAGCCAACTCTCTCTTAAATTTTTCTTCTTTTAACACCATATAATTATATTTCATTATAAAAGATTATTATGGTATAAACCAAATATTAATGACATTAATGCTGTTATTTATATAAAAAATAATATAAATGATAAAGATCTTATATTAAACGATGCTACATGGATTAGCTTATCTATTCAAGGATTTGAAATCAAAAATCTGACTTTCTGGATGTGGAATTGGAATACAAAATATAACTACACTATTAAAGTTTGGAATATATGGAATAATATAGATAATAGCAGTGAGTTTTATAGACTTTTGCTAAAATATAATATTAGTTATATATTTGTTTCTTCAGAAAAAGTATATTTATGGAGGGCTGTAACTTTACATAAACTATCTAAAGCTAAAGTTACGTGGCATTATTATAAAAAAACTATTTCTATAAAGAAGTTAGATAATATGCCATTTTTAAAGAAAATATATGCTGAAAATAATACAAGAATTTATAAAGTTATTAGAATGAAACTATAATATAACGATAAACGATAGATATTAATACCAAATAAATAACCTATCACCTATGACAAAAAATAATGTGATATTAATATCTATCGATGCTATGAGGTATGATGTATTTTATGAGATTTATAATTATTTTGAAGGTAGATTGAAAAAATATGGTTTTATTCATTTTAATAGATGCTTTTCGAATGGTCCTGGAACTAATCAGAGTTTTCCTTCTATCTTTACATCTACACCGTTTTTATTGCATGGAAGTATTGAATTAAAGAGGTTTGTAGGTACTCTTGCTGAAAGTCTATCTAATAGGGGGTATTATACGATTGGTTTTCACAGTAATCCTTTCTTATCTCATTTCTTTGGTTATAATCGAGGTTTTCGGGAATATTATGATTTTATTGAGGAGATAGAGAGTCCTGCTGCGATAGCTGTTAGAGCCCCGACGTTTAAAAGGCGGCTTTTTAAATTAATGAGTAAAATTTTGAAGGGTAGCAGTAAAAAAATATGGTCTATGATTAACTGGTTTTACTATTATTTTGGTGAATTTAGGCTGCCTTATGTTGAGGCGGCGAAGTTGAATGTTCGTGTCATATCTCGAATGGAACGTTATGATTTGGATAAACCGTTGTTTTTATGGGTTCATTATATGGATGTTCATAATCCTTTTGCTCCTCCCGAGGAGTTTTTGGAGGATTTTTCTTCTAGGAAAAAAGCGTTGTTGTTTAATTATAAGGTTGATCCTGATAATCCTAAGGATTCTCAAGTAAAGGTTTTATTAAAATTGTATAAAGGGGAAACTAAATATACATTAACAAAAATTGTCGAGTTATTGCATTTCTTGGAGGAGAGGGGGTTCTTAGAAGATTCTATTATTGTTATAACCGCTGATCATGGTGAAGCGTTTATGGAGCATGGAAAACTGGGACACGCCTACGATATATTATATAATGAAGTATTACATGTGCCTCTCTTAATTGGGGGTATAGAGTCTTCTGTTAAGAATGTTGATTCTAATGTTCAACTGTTGGATTTAGCGCCTACGTTGCTTGATATTTTGAATGTTAAGCCCCCGCGTAGTTTTGAGGGGACAAGTTTTAGATCATTAGTTTACGGTGAGGATAACGGCATGTATGATCCCTTGATATTTTCTGAGAGTGCGGTTCCTGACTTAATAAATTTAAGATATGATACTTCGCGGTATATTGTTTCAGTATTATATAGGAACTGGAAATTAATATTCGACAAGATTTCGTGTGATAAGGGGTGCTTGGAATTATATGATTTGTCGAAGGATTTTGATGAAAGAAATAATCTTGTGTCAGTTGAAAATGATGTCGCCGATAAGTTATATGGTTTGATTAAGAGGCATCTTCGTAGGATAAATGCTAAGAAAGCAATGTATGAAAGGTTGTTTAGGATAAGGTCGAACATAAAGCTTAAGTAATAGAATATAATCATATATTTCTCGCGTGGGGAATATGAAAAATAAAATAGTATTTGTTTTGTTGTTCGTTATTGTTTTGTCTTATACGGTTAATAGTGGTATAGTATTTGCGGATAGTTATAATATTTTGGTTATTCAGGATGTTCCGTATTATATTAATTCTAACTCGGAGTATAGGTTGTTTTATGATATTTTGAGGAAGAAAGGTAATGTTGTAATTAAGGGATCGTGGGAAATCTATAATGTATATACAGAAAATGTGAATATTGGAGAGTGGGTTAAGGCTGGCGGGTATTCTCTTGTTGTGGTTTTGTGGAGTCGCGGGAGATATAGTGATGCTGTGAGGGCTTTGTTGGATGGATGTTTTGAGGAGGGTGTTCCTGTGCTTTTTTTGCCTGGGTATAAGTGGGATTTGTTGGGGGATTATGGTTTAAGGATGGTGGATAGTAGTTATTGGGGTGTTAATTTTAGTGTGGCTGATGTTGAGGTTGCGCGTGGCGTGTGGGTTGTTGGTGTGAGGGAGAGGGGGGTTGTTTCTGTGTTTCGGCCTGTGAACGCATTAGAGTTTCCCACTAGGTTTGTCCCTGTAGTTGTGGATAATGAGAGCAATGCGCTTGTAGTGGTAGGCAAGATTGGTGAGAGTCGTGTTGCGGCTGTTGCGCCTTATTTTTATGGAGATGGGAGCTATGATAATGTGCTGCTTTTCGGGAATATTGTTGATTGGCTTTTGATGGGTGAAGTTAAGGAGAGAGAAGAGTCTGGGGAGTGGAGCAGTGTTGTATTTAAAAACCTTACTCAGGCTAGGGTCGAGATTCTTGGTGAGATAGAGAGGCTGCGTGGTGAGCGGGATAAGTTGTTGGAGGAGATTGATTTGTTGAGGGAAAAGTATGGTGGTCTTGAGAATGTGACTAGGCGTATTGGTGAGCTTGAGAATATGACTCGGGAATTGAAAAATAAATTGGAAGAGTGTGAGCGTGTGAGGGCGGAGTTAAATAGGTCGTCTGTTGCTCTCTCCGAGGTTAGGCGTGTCTATCGATTTTTGGGGTTGGTTGGTGGGTTAAGTTTTGTGGGGGGATTTGGTGTTGCTATGGTGATTGTATCGTACGTTAGGAAACGGAGAGGTGAGTGAGAGGTGGCTCTGGATAGGCAAAATTTTTTAGAGGAGCTTGTTGTGTGTGCTAGGGATTGTTTAGAGAATAATAGGATTGTTGCTGCTGCGTTGCTGGTTTCTGTGGGGTTGGAGAGTGTGGGTGATAAAAGGATTGTGAATTTCAGAGATATAGTTCTTGAGAGGTATGTTCCTAGTGAAGATACTGTGAGGTCTCTTTTGGAAAGGCTTGAAGGATATATTGGTGGAGAGAAGGTGATTGTTGTTGATGCGGGGTTGGTAGGCATTAT
>JALVKE010000214.1 GCA_027028005.1 Persephonella sp.
GTTTTATCTGAACTATATGGGATAGAAAGCCTCTTTGAGCGTTTCCTTTTTCTTCTAAAGTGTAACTGTTTTATCTGAACTAAGTGGGATAGAAAGGAGATTTCATTGTATAGGATTACCATTGCCTTATTATTATAGAGTAAATAATTTTAATAATTAAATCAAAGTATATATATGGTGTTAAGATGCAAATTTTCTTTTATATTCTATTTTTTATATTTTTTCAAATAGCTTTTTCTATGGAACTTATAAAAGTCAAAGAAAATATATTTATGGTAAAAGGGATTTCTAGTTTACCTTCAAAGGAAAATAGAGGATTTATTTCGAATGCTTATGCTGTAAAGACAAAAGAAGGATGGGTAGTTATTGATAGTTTATCAACTCCTGAATTAGCAAAAGAGTTTATATCTCTTTTAAAAAAAGAATATAATAAACCTATTAAATATCTTGTTATTACTCACTATCATTTAGACCACTATTTTGGAGCTTCTGAATTTAAAAAAGAAAAAGCTATAATATTAGCTCACAAAAACTTAAATAATCTTTATGAAGAAGGTTATTTAGATACTTATTTGGAAAACATAAAAAAAATTTTTGGAGATATTTTCAAAAATGTAAGGTTGGTGAAACCAAATATCACTGTAAAAGACAGATACTCTTTTTCTCTTGGAGATAAAAAGTTTATAGTTCTGTCTATGACACCTGCTCATACAAACACTGATATAGTAGTTTATCTTCCAGAAGAAAAAGTCCTTTTTGCAGGAGATTTGGTCTATAAAAATAGAATTCCTTTTGTAGGAGACACTTTCTCAAACAGCAAAAACTGGCTGAAGGTTTTAAGTCAAATGAAAAATATGGACATAAATATTATTCTTGCAGGACATAACGAACCTTTAGATAAGTCTGCAATATATTTTACATATAGATATATATCATTTCTAAGAGAAGAAATATTAAAAATGAAGGATGAAGATATTGAGTACGATAAGATAAAAGAAAAGCTCCAAAATACAGAATGGAGTAGATACCCAATGTTTAAAGTATTTCACAACAAAAATATTTATAAAATCTACAATGATTTAGACTTTGAGTTTTGATACTCGTATTTAAGTAGTTCTTTTATATCTTCATCGGAAATTTTTTCTGCTGTTTCTATAAGGAAGTCTGGAATTCCATCTATAACTTTAAATCTAAGCTTGCATTTTGTACATATGAAAGATTCTTTTTCGTAAGCTATATCTTTAACGATGTAATGAATTTCCCCTTTACATGAAGGACACGCTAAAATTTCCAAAATATAATCAGGTACCATTTTTCTTCACCAAGAAAAAATTTTATTGTTATGTAACAATTATACTAAGTATGTGGAAGAATATAAAACTAAGTTATTTTCCATAAAATTTTTGAGAACTCACAAGCTGATATAATATATTGATTTTCAAAACAAAATGAATATTTTTCCAGTGAAAAGAATAAGAGGAGGTATTTTAAAATGGCTGGACATAGCAAATGGCATAACATTAGACATAAAAAAGCAAGAATGGACGCAAAAAGAGGACAGTTATTTACAAAACTTTTAAAAGAAATAACTGTTGCTGCTAGACAGGGTGGAGGAGACCCTGAATTTAATCCAAGACTTAGAATTGCCATCGAAAAAGCTAAAAAAGCAAATATGCCTATTGAAAACATAGAAAGAGCTATAAAAAGAGGTACTGGAGAACTTGAAGGGGTAACTTACGAAGAAGTTACCTATGAAGGATATGGACCTGAAGGAGTTGCAGTTATTGTTGAATGTTTAACAGACAACAGAAACAGAACAACTGCAGAAGTTAGACATATATTTACAAAACATGGTGGAAACCTTGGTTCATCTGGTTGTGTTGCATTCCTATTTGAAGAAAAAGGTGTAATCCATGTTCCTAAATCAAAATATGATGAAGAGACAATTTTTGAAAAAGCTATAGAAGCTGGAGCAGAAGACGTTATAATGGATGATGAGGAACATTATGAAATAAGAACAGAACCTAAAGAGCTTTACGCTGTAAAAGAAAATCTTGAAAAAGAAGGTATTGAGATAGAAAGAGCAGAAATAACAAGAATTCCTACAACAACTGTTGAAATAAAAGATCCTGAGAAAGCAGAAAAACTTTTAAAAATGCTAGATGCTTTAGAAGAAAGTGATGATGTTCAGAAGGTTTACTCAAACTTCGAAATACCTGAAGAAATAATGGCAAAAGTTTCATAAATGATTAAAGTTTTAGCTATAGACCCGGGAAACTACAAAACCGGGTTTTCCCTTTTTTTAAAAGATAAATCAAAACCGAAGCTAATAAAGTCAGGAACAATAAAACTTCCAAGAAAAAAACCAGAAAATTTTAAAGTATTGTTTCATGAGCTAAACAGCATAATAGAAGAAGAAAATCCTGATGAAATAGCTTTAGAAAGTTCTTTTTACGGAAAAAATCCTCAGACAATAATAAAACTTGGAGAAGTAAGGGGAATTATACTGCTAACAGCATCCTTACATAATATTCCTGTATACGAATATACTCCGCAACAAGTTAAAAATGCTATAACAGGATACGGTTGGTCTAAAAAAGAAGAAATTTCTTTAATGGTAGAAAAAATATTTGGAATAAAAGCTGAAACTTTTGATGAAGCAGACGCAATAGCTGTAGGCTTTTGCCACTGCTTATATTCCACTTAAAACTTAAATCTCAAATTTTTAAATTTTCAAACTAACTTTTTATTCTATTTTAATTAGTTTCAATTCCTTATAGGCACTCTAAAAACTTTTATGTTCTTTGTATCCTTCCGGTCTGATTTCATGTTTCAATTCCTTATAGGCACTCTAAAAACACCAAAATATTCTGTGCTGTCAGTGGACGAAACAACAGGGTTTCAATTCCTTATAGGCACTCTAAAAACGGTGGTATTTTTAGAGATTTTTATGTTAGTGATAAAGATGTGTTTCAATTCCTTATAGGCACTCTAAAAACAACACTATATTAGAAGGCAGACAAGTTCAAGCAACTTGTTTCAATTCCTTATAGGCACTCTAAAAACGTTGAAGTTTGTTGTTAGTATTTTTGGTTTTAGGTTAGTTTCAATTCCTTATAGGCACTCTAAAAACACTCGGCTATACTTAGACAACCCGCTTTTGAAAACGAGTCAGTTTCAATTCCTTATAGGCACTCTAAAAACCCCCTGAAAATTGTTCCTTATTCCATTTTCAAGAAAGCATTGATACGTCTTATTAGAAATAAATATACGAAAAATTTGAACTGCTGTCAAATTAAGTTAATTTTCAGTCGACCTCCAATCCTGCAAAAATCCCTGGGGATCGACAAATCATTGATACACAAGGCTAAGATTTGAATTTTGG
>JALVKE010000215.1 GCA_027028005.1 Persephonella sp.
GGGGATAACGTAGAGTTAACAGTAGAGTTGATGGTGCCTGTAGCTATTGAAGAGCAGATGAGATTTGCTATCAGAGAAGGTGGTAGAACTGTTGGTGCTGGTGTTGTTACTCAAATTATTGAATAATTAGAGGTGGAAAGATGCAGGAGAAAATTAGAATAAAATTAAAAGCTTTTGATCCAAAGGTTTTAGATCAATCTGTAAAGCAAATTATTGATACTGTCAAAAGAAGTGGTGGGGTCATAAAAGGCCCTATTCCACTTCCTACTCAAAGGAAAGTGTGGTGTGTACTAAGATCTCCACATAAATTTGAGCAATCAAGAGAACATTTTGAAATGAGAATTCATAAAAGACTTATAGACATTGAAAATGCTTCTCCACAAACAATAGAAGCACTTATGGATATCAGCCTCCCTGCTGGGGTAGATGTTGAAATAAAACTAAGCTAATAATAAGGAGTGAGTGCAATGCCAAAAGGCATAATTGGAAAAAAGATTGGGATGACAAGAGTTTTTAAAAATGGAAAAGCCATACCTGTTACAGTAATACAGGTTGAACCTAATTATGTAGTTGATATAAAAACAGAAGAAAAAGATGGATATTCTGCTGTTGTTTTAGGAGCAGGTAATAGAAAAGAAAAGAGAACTCCTAAACCTCTACTTGGAGTTTTCAAAAAAGCTGGATTAAAACCTTTAAAAACCCTTTCTGAATTTCCTCTAAAGGAAGGAGAAGAACTTCAGCTTGGACAGGAAGTGAAAGTAGAAGAGATATTTGAAAAGGGAGATCTGGTTGATATAACTGGGATATCAAAAGGTAGAGGATTTGCTTCTGCTATGAAGAGATGGGATTTTTCGGGGTTTAAAAAATCTCATGGTTCTAGATATCATAGAGCTGTAGGTTCTATTGGTGCATGTGAAGATCCAGGTAGAGTATGGAAAACAAAGAGAATGCCTGGTCATTACGGAAATGAAAAGATAACTGTTTTAGGACTTGAAGTTGTTGATATTCTTCCTGAAAAGAATGTGATACTTGTTAAAGGTTCAGTACCTGGAGCTCCTAACTCAGTAGTTAAATTAAAAGAGAGTGTAATCTTACAAAGAAGAAAAGGACAGAGAAAATTAAAAAGGTCTAAAGAAGCTTACGCTTCATAAATCAAAAGAATGAGGTAAGAGTAGATGGAAGCTAATGTAGTTAATATAAATAAAGAAAAAGTTGGAACTGTAAATCTTAATGATAACGTTTTTAACACAGAGGTAAAAGAACACACAATTTGGGAAGTTATAAAATGGCAGTTAGCTGCAAGAAGGGCAGGTACTGCTTCAACAAAAACAAGGGCTGAAGTTAGAGGTTCAAGAAGAAAGATACTACCTCAAAAGGGAACAGGAAATGCAAGACATGGAGATAAAAAAGCAAATATCTTTGTTGGTGGTGGTGTAGCCCATGGACCTCATCCAAGAGATTACTACTATGCTTTACCTAAGAAAGTTAGAAAGAAAGCTTTAAAAGGTGTTCTCTCCATGAAATTAAAAGATAATGAGTTAACAGTAATAGAGGACTTTACTTTTGATGAACCTAAAACAAAAAAAGCTATAGATGTTTTAAAAAACTTTGATTTAGATAAATCAAAAGTTTTACTAATTCTTTCTGAAAGAGATAACAATGTTATGAAATCTTTTAGAAATCTTCCTAAAGTAAAGGTTTTACTTGTAGAAGGGCTTAACACATACGATATTCTCAATGCTGATCATGTTCTTGTAACTAAGTCAGCTGTGGAAAAAATCAATGAGAGGTTAGGATAATGAGCGGAAAAAATCCTTATGATATTCTTATTCGCCCTGTCCTTACAGAAAAAGCAGTTAGATTAAATGAAAAGGAGAACAAGCTAGTTTTTGAAGTTGCAATGGACGCTAATAAGATAGAGATAAGAAAAGCTGTTGAGGATATACTAGGAGAAGGTGTAAAGGTTAAAGAAGTTAGAACAATGATAGTTAAACCAAAACAAAAAAGAGTTGGCTTTGGAAAGCCAGGTTATACAAAAAAATGGAAAAAAGCTATTGTTAAAGTTGAATCAGAAGAACCAATAAATATAGCAGAATTAATATAGAGGTGAAATAAAAATGGGTGTTAGAAAATTAAAGCCTGTTACAAATGGAACAAGGCATGCAATTCTATACGATTTTTCAGAAATAACTAAAACTGAACCTGAAAAATCGTTAGTTGTTCCTTTAAAGAAAAAAGCTGGAAGAAATAATCAGGGAAGAATAACTGTAAGACATAAAGGTGGCGGTCATAAAAGACTCTACAGAATAATAGACTTTAAAAGAGATAAGTCTGGTGTACCAGCAAAGGTTGCCGCTATAGAATATGATCCAAACAGGTCTGCAAGAATTGCGCTGCTCCATTATGCAGACGGAGAAAAGAGATATATCATATGGCCTGAGGGATTAAAAGTTGGAGATGTTGTTCAGTCTGCAACATGGGAAGCTATAGAAAAAGGAGCTGAAATTCCTGAAATTAAAGTAGGAAATGCTCTCCCTTTAGAAAAGATACCTGTAGGTACATTCGTTCATAATATAGAACTTACACCTGGTAAAGGTGGACAGCTTGCAAGAGCTGCAGGAATGTCTGCTCAAATACTTGGTAGACAGGGAGATTATATTCAGCTTAGACTTCCATCAGGAGAAATTAGACTGGTTCATAAAAAATGTATGGCTACAATAGGGACAGTTGGATTACAGGAACATGAACTTATTAAGCTTGGAAAAGCTGGTAGATCAAGATGGTTAGGTATTAGACCTACTGTTAGAGGTACTGCAATGAACCCTGTTGATCACCCTCACGGTGGTGGTGAAGGTAAAACATTCGGTAAGCATCCTGTATCCCCTTGGGGTCAGCCTACAAAAGGTTACAAAACTAGACGTGGTGCTAAATACTCTGACAAATTCATAATCAAACGTAGAGGTAAATAAGAATGGGATACAAAGGAAAATGGAACGAAAGATTTAAAAATCCATATGTGAATGAAAAGCTTCTTAAGAAAATTAGAAAAATGAATGAAACAGGTGAGAGAAAAGTTATAAAAACTTGGGATAGAGCCTGTACAATCACTGAAGAAATGGTTGGTCATACAATCGCTGTTTACAATGGGATGAAATTTATCCCTGTTTACATACAGCCAGAAATGGTGGGACATAAACTTGGAGAGTTCTCTTTAACAAGAACATTTAGAGGACACCCTGATAAATCTGCAAAAGCAGTTAAGAAAAAATAAGAGGTGAAAGAGATGGCAGAAGCTACACAGACTAAAGAGGCAAAAGCTGTTTTAAAATATGCAAGGATTTCTCCTACAAAAGCTAGACAGGTAATAAACCTTATAAGAGGAAAGGATGTTGGGCAGGCTCTTGCTATACTGCAGGAGCTTAATAAAAGAGCTGCAAGAGTTGTTGAGAAACTTTTAAAAAGTGCCATAGCAAACGCTGAAATGAAAGATATGGATATTGATAATCTTTATATAAAAGATATTAGGGCAGAAGATGGTCCAATGCTAAAAAGGTATATGCCTAGAGCATATGGAAGAGCAACAATGATAAGAAGAAGATTTTCTCATATTTATATAACATTAGCTGAAAGGCAGTAAAAGGAGGATAAACCGTGGGACAGAAGGTAAATCCAATAGGATTTAGACTTGGAGTAACTAAAGACTGGAAATCAAAATGGTACGCAGATAAACAAAGATACGGAAAACTATTACATGAAGATATAAAAATCAGAAATTTTATAGAGCAAAAATATAAACAGGCTGGAATAGCCGACGTTATTATTGAAAGACTTGGGCCAAAATTAAGAGTAAAAATAGTAGCTTCTAAACCTGGTATTGTTATTGGCAGAAAAGGTGCCGAGGTTGAGGAGTTAAACAGAGTTCTGCAGGCCATAACTAATGCAGAAGAAGTAACAGTAAACGTTGATGAAGTTAAAAGACCTGAACTAAATGCAAAACTTGTAGCTGAAGATATAGCTCTACAGCTTGAAAGAAGGGTTTCTCATAGAAGGGCAATGAAAAGAGCAATAGACAATGCGATGAAAGCTGGTGCTAAAGGAATAAAAGTTCAAGTTGGTGGTCGTATAGGTGGAGTAGATCTAGCTAGAAAAGAGTGGTTTATGGCAGGAAGAATGCCTCTTCAAACAATAAGAGCTGATATTGATTATGGAACTGCTAGAGCTTCTACAAAGTATGGAATATTAGGAGTTAAAGTCTGGATATATAAAGGAGATAAACTAGCTGAACAGAAAGATGAAGTTCTTAAGAAAATAGAAGAAGAGCTTCACACAGTTTAAAAATAATAAGGAGGATATATAGATGTCTCTTTTACAACCAAAAAAGTTAAAGTGGAGAAAACAACATAGAGGAAGGATGAAAGGAAAAGCTAGTAGAAGAAACTATGTAGCCTTTGGCGAGTATGGACTTCAGGCTTTAGAACCTTGCTGGATGACTTCTAGACAGATTGAAGCTGCCCGTATTGCTATTGTTAGGGAAGCAAAAAAAGGTGCTAAAGTCTGGATAAGAGTATTTCCTCATAAACCTGTTACTAGAAAACCTGCTGAAACAAGGATGGGTAAAGGTAAAGGGGATCTTGATCATTTTGTAGCTGTTGTTAAACCAGGACATATACTCTTTGAAATATCTGGAGTACCCCAAGAAGTTGCTGAAGCAGCATTTAGAAAAGCCGGTTATAAACTTCCTATTAAAACAAGAGTAGTAAAAGCAAGAGAAGAGGTGTAAAAGATGAAAGCAGAAGAACTTAGAAAGTTAACAGATGATGAACTTAGAGAGAAACTTGTTGAGTTAAAGAAAAAATTAATGCATCTAAGATTCCAAAATGCTATTGGTGGTTTAGAAAAACCATCAGAAATTAGGGCTACAAAAAGGACAATAGCAAGAATACTTACAATTCTTAGAGAAAGAGAGCTTTCTCAGGCAGGAGGTAAATAATGGCAGTTAAATCTGGAAGAAAAGAGTTTGTAGGAAAAGTTGTTTCAAACAAAATGGATAAAACAGTTGTTGTTGCTGTTGAAAGACAAGTTCCACACCCTCTATATGGTAAGAGAATTAAGAAAACAACAAAGTTCTATGCACATGATGAAGATAATAGATGTCAAATTGGAGATGTTGTTAGAATAAGGGAAAGTAAACCAATTTCTAAACTAAAAAGATGGGTTGTTGTTGAGGTTTTACCTCAAAAGTAAGTGCTTGAAAAAATAAGGTTATTATTATATAATACTATTTTGTCTTGACTTTTAAGATAACCTATTCAACTAAAAAGAGGTAGAAAAGATGATACGTAGAGGTACTTATTTAAATACAGCTGATAACTCTGGTGCTAAAAAAGTTCAATGTATAGGTATTCCTAAAAAAGTAAACTTTGGTAAACAAACAGATTTTGCAACACTTGGAGATGTTATAACTGTTACAGTTAAAGATGCTATTCCAAATGGAACAGCTAAAAAAGGTAAGATCTATAAAGCAGTTGTTGTTAGAACAGCTAAAGAAGTGGCAAGGGAAGATGGAAGTTACATAAAATTTGATGATAATGCTGTTGTTCTTTTAAACAATAACCTTGAACCTATTGGAACACGTATATTAGGCCCAGTTGCAAGGGAAATAAGGGCTAAAGGTTTCTACAGAATAGTTTCTCTCGCTCCGGAGGTAATATAAAAAATGATGGTAAAAACTAGATTAAAGAAAGGTGATACTGTTATTGTTATTGCCGGAAAAGAAAAAGGTAAAACAGGAAAAATAAAGCAAATCTTAAGAGATAGAGAAGACCCTAACAATGTTAGAGTTATTATTGAAGGGGTAAATATAGGTAAAAAACATGTAAAACATATAGAGGGTGTAAGAGAAGGTGGAATTTTTGAAATAGAGAGACCAATCCATATATCTAATGTAGCATACTATGATGAAAAAACAGGATCTAGAGTAAAAATTGGTTTTAGATATAAAGAAGAAGGAAATAAAATCATAAAAGAAAGGTTTAATAAAAAAACTGGTGAAACAATTGATATTATCTGGGAAAAAGAAAAAAAATAAGAGGTAAAAGATAATGGCTGTTGCTGAGACATACAAACCAAGATTAAGAGAGAAATACGAAAAAGAAGTTGCACCAAAATTAATGGAAAGATTTGGTTATAAATCTCCTATGCAAATACCTAGAATCAAAAAAATTGTGGTAAATATGGGTGTTGGAGAAGCTGTTCAGGATATAAAACAGCTTGATAGAGCTGTTGAAGATTTGATGGCTATAACAGGTCAGAGACCTGAAATAAGAAGAGCTAAAAAATCAGAAGCAGGATTTAAATTAAGGAAAGGGCTTCCAGTTGGTGCGAGAGTAACTTTAAGAAAGGAAAGAATGTGGGATTTCCTTGATAAATTAATCTCTGTAGCTCTTCCAAGGGTTAGGGACTTTAGAGGTTTAAACCCAAGATCCTTTGATGGAAGAGGAAACTATGCTTTTGGATTATCTGAACAGATAATATTCCCAGAAATAGATTACGACAAAGTAGATAGAATCAGAGGAATGGACATTATTATAGAAACATCTGCTGAAACAGATGAAGAAGCAAGATGGCTTTTAGCTTTACTTGGATTACCTATAAGAGCTCAGTAAGGAGGATTTAATAAATGGCACGTAAAGCACTTTGGGCAAAATCATTTTTAAAAGAGCCTAAATATAAAACAAGGAAACATGCTAGATGTCCTATATGTGGAAGGCCTAGAGGATATTTAAGACAGTTTGATATGTGTAGAATATGCTTCAGGGAAAGAGCTTCAAGAGGAGAAATCCCTGGAATCAAAAAAGCCAGCTGGTAAGGAGGCAGGAAAATGATTGTAGATCCAATTGCAGATATGCTAGCAAGAATAAATAACGCAATGAAATCAAGAAAAAGTGAAGTGTATATACCTCACTCAAAAATGAAAGAAAAATTAGCTGAAATCTTAAAAAGAGAAGGATATATAGAAGATTACACTATTTCTGAAGAAAATAAAAAGGGAAATCAAGGAACATTAATAATAAAACTTAAATATCTAGATAACAGAAATACAAAACCTGTTATACAGGGATTAAGAAGAGTTTCTAGACCAGGTTTAAGAAAATATGTTGGTGTAAAAGATATCCCTTATGTTAGAAAAGGTTTAGGCATAGCAGTTCTTTCAACAAATAAAGGTCTTCTTACAGATGCAGAAGCTAGACAACAAAAAGTTGGTGGAGAAGTTCTTTGTTATATCTGGTAATTAATCCAAGGAGGCAAAATAGATGTCAAGGATAGGAAGAAAACCTGTAGATATACCTCAAGGAGTAGAGGTTAAGGTAGAAGATAACAACCATGTGGTTGTTAAAGGACCAAAAGGACAATTAGAAGCTGATTTTAATCCAGCTTTGATTATAAAAGTTGAAAATAATCAAGTAAAAGTTGAAAGACCTAATGACACTGCTTTTATGAGAGCTATACATGGAACAACAAGAGCTCTTATTGCGAATATGGTAGAAGGTGTTTATAAAGGTTTTGTTGTTGAATTAGAAATTCATGGAATTGGTTATAGAGCAACGATGAAAGGAAGAACTTTAGAGTTACAGCTTGGTTATTCTCATCCTATTATATATGAACCACCTGAAGATATTCAGATTACTGTTGAAGGAAACATAATCAAAGTTTCAGGAATTGATAAACAGAAAGTAGGTCAAGTTGCAGCTGAAATCAGAGAGTTTAGAAAACCTGATCCATATAAAGGTAAAGGTATCAGATATAAAGGTGAGGTTCTCAAACTAAAACCTGGTAAATCTGTAGGTAAAAAATAAAACTCTTAATTAGAGGAGCAGAAAGAGATGGCAGTAAAAACTAGAAGAGAAAAGAGAATAATAAGACATAAAAGAATAAGAAAAAAAGTTTTTGGAACAGCAGAAAAACCTAGAATGGCTTTCTTTAAAAGTTTAAATAATCTCTATGTTCAAATAATAGACGATGAAAAAGGTTATACACTCCTTTCTGCCTCAACAATAGATAAAGATTTTGTTGAAAAGTATGGTATAAGAGGTGGAAAGAATATAGAAGTTGCAAAAAAGTTAGGTGAGTTTATAGCTGAAAAAGCTTTATCTAAAGGAATTGAAAATGTTGTTTTTGATAGAGGTGGTTTTATATACCACGGTAAAGTAAAAGCCTTTGCTGAAGCAGCAAGAGAAAAAGGACTTAAATTCTAAAGGAGTAAAGGATGGGATACAAAAAGATAGAAACTATAATTGAGGAAAGATTAAAACAGGAGCCTATTAATCCAGCTGAACTTACATTAGAAGAAAAGGTCGTTGAAATAAGAAGAACAACAAGGGTTGTGGAAGGTGGTAGAAGGTTTTCATTTTCTACGTTAGCGATAGTTGGTGATAAAAATGGTCATGTTGGTTTTGGGCATGGAAAAGCTAATGAAGTTCCACCTTCTATAGCAAAAGCTATAGCAGATGCAAAAAAACATTTAATAAAAGTTCCTCTTATTGAAGGAACAATTCCTCATGACGTTATTGGTGAATATGAGTCTGCGGTTGTGCTCCTTAAACCGGCAAGAAGAGGTACTGGGGTTGTAGCAGGTGGACCTGTAAGACCTGTTTTAGAGCTCCTTGGAGTAACAGACATTCTTACAAAGATTATTGGTAGAACTACAAACCCTACAAACACAGTAAAAGCCGTTTTTGATGCTCTTTTAAAGGTTAGATCTCCTGAGCAGGTTGCAAAGATTAGGGGAATAGAAGAAGAAAAAGTGAAAAAGAACTTTAGAATATACGCTCAAGCTCCAATAGTAAAGTAGGAGGCTGGAACATATGAAGATAAAAGTTAGATTAGTAAGAGGGCTTGCAGGAAAAAGAAAAGATCAAATTCAGGCTGTAAGATCCTTAGGTTTAAAAAAGATAAATGATGAAAGAATACTAGAAAAGAATCCTATGGTATTAGGAAATATTAGGAAAGCTCACTATCTTATTCAAGTGGAGGAAGTGGAATAATGGGTATAAAACTACACGAACTTAAACCTTCATTTGGTGCAACTCATAGAAAAAAAAGAGTTGGTAGAGGGATTGGTTCAGGTCATGGTAAGACTTCTACTAGAGGACATAAAGGTCAAAAATCAAGAAGAGGATATGGGGAACTTCCTGCATTCTTCGAAGGTGGACAAACACCTTTTATAATGAGAATACCTAAAAGAGGATTTAAAAATCCTACAGCAAAAGAGTATGAAATTGTAAATATAAAAATATTGGAAGAGAAATTTGAAGCTAATACTGAAGTAACTCCAGAAATTTTAAAAGAAAAAGGTATTATACACTGTACATCAGCGGTAAAAATTCTTGGAGATGGGGAATTAACAAAACCTCTAACAGTAAAAGCACATAAATTTTCAAAGTCTGCTGAAGAAAAAATAAAAGCAGCAGGTGGTTCTGTAGAGGTTATTTCTTAAATAATATAAGAAGAGAGGGTCATGATTGATTGAGAAACTGAAAGTTCTTTTTGAAATAAAAGAGTTAAGGGAGAGGATTCTCTATACTCTCCTTGTTCTTGCTATATATAGATTAGGTGCCCATATTCCAGTTCCTGGAGTTGATCCAGCAGCTCTTCAGCATTATTTTAATTCTGCAGGTGGGGTTTTATTTAACGTATACAACCTCTTTTCTGGAGGAGCTTTAGGTAGGCTTTCTATCTTTGCATTAGGAATTATGCCTTATATATCTGCTGCAATTATAATGCAGTTATTAACTGCAGTAATTCCAACGTTAGAGAGATATCAAAAAGAAGAAGGTGAATATGGTCGTTGGAAGATAGCTCAGTATACCAGATATCTAACTATTGTTATAGCAGGCTTTCAGTCTTTCGCTTTATCGTTGTGGATTAGTAATCTAAAAACAGAAACAGGACAATCTTTAATCTCAGAGTCTACTTTTGCTTTTATTACTTTAACTCCGTTGATTATAACTACAGGAACAGTATTTTTAATGTGGCTAGGAGAAAAAATTACTGAGTTTGGGATTGGAAATGGAATATCTATAATCATTATGGCAAGTATTATAGCTAGAATACCAAACGCAATAATAACAACATATGAGCAGTTAAGGGCAGGAGATTTAACTGTATTTCAAGTGGGTATAGCTATAGCTGTGATTATTATTGTTGTTGCAGGTATTATATATATTCAGGAAGCTGAGAGGAGAATTCCAATACAGTATGCAAGGCGAGCAGCAAATGCAGCAAAGTCAGCAGCATCTTATCTGCCTTTCAAATTAAACCCTGCAGGGGTTATTCCTATTATCTTTGCAGTAGCATTATTAATGTTTCCTGCAACTATAGCTCAAATGTTTGTAGAAGAAAGTGAACTTGCTAGGAAAATAGTTGATTTATTATCCCCTCAAAGCTATGTATACTTTGTTCTTTATGTAGGTTTGATTATCTTTTTTGCATACTTTTACACAGCTATCCTTATTAATCCAAAGGATATAGCAGATAATTTAAAGAAAAGTGGTGCTTTTATTCCAGGGGTTAGACCTGGATACCAAACTGAGCAATATTTAAATAAAATACTAACAAGAATAGTATTTGTAGGTTCCATATTTTTAGCGGCAATTGCAGTTCTTCCTATGTTTTTAATAAAATGGCTTAATGTTCCATTCTACTTTGGAGGAACATCAGCGCTAATTGTTGTTGTAGTTGCTCTAGATACATTACATCAGATAGAAGCTCTTCTTGCTATGAAAAAATATGAAGGATTTCTAAAAAGGAGCTAATTGATGGCTAAGACAATAATTTTTATAGGACCTCCAGGAGCAGGAAAAGGGACTCAAGCTCAGAGGTTAGCTGAAGAAAAGGGATTTGTTCATATCTCTACAGGAGATATTCTTAGAGAAGCAGTACAAAGAGGAACTGAACTTGGAAAAAAAGTAAAAGAGTATATAGAAGCAGGAAAGTTAGTTCCTGATGAATTGATAATTAATATAATCAAAGAAAAACTTAAAGAACTAGATGGAAAAGATATTATTTTAGATGGTTTTCCAAGGACAATAGCTCAAGCAGAAGCCTTAGATAAAATGCTTAAGGAATTAGGAAGAAAAGTTGATGCCGTTATACTTTTTGAAATTCCTGATGAACTTGTTATTGAGCGTTTATCAGGTAGAAGAATAGATCCAAAAACGGGAAAAGTTTACCATATAAAATATAATCCTCCACCTCCTGGTGTTGAAGTAATTCAAAGAGATGATGATAAAGAGGAAGTTATACGGAAAAGATTAGAAGTATATCATCAGCAAACAGCTCCTTTAATTGAATATTATAGGAAACAGAATAAATTACATATCGTAGATGCATCAAAATCTCCTGATGAAGTTTACAAAGAAATCCTTAATGTGATAGAATAATAGTTTGTTAAAATGATAGTTTTAAAGAATAAAGAAGATTTAGATAAACTTAGAAAAGCGAATAAGATCGTCGCCGAAATCCTCCATATAATAAAGGAGGAAACGAAACCTGGTATGACAGGTATAGATTTAGATGAAATAGCTAGAAAAGAGGCTGAAAAAAGGAATGTTAAACCAGCATTTTTAGGTTTATATGGATTTCCAGCTGCTTTATGCGTTTCTATAAATGAAGAGATCGTTCATGGAATTCCTAAAAAGAAACCTATAAAAGAAGGTGATATTGTTAGTATAGATTTTGGTGTTGTTTATGAAGGTTGGTATGGAGATGCAGCTATTTCCTATGTAGTAGGAGATAAAATTAGTGATAGAAAAAAAAGGCTTTTAGAAGGAGTTGAAAAGTCTTTAATGGCTGGAATTGAAAAATGTTATCCAGGTAATACAACAAAAGATATCGCGGCTGCTATAGAGGGCACGTTAAAAGAGTACCGTCTTGCCCCTATCTGTGATTATGGAGGACATGGAATAGGTAGAAAGCCACATGAAGACCCTCATGTTTCAAACTGTGTGGCAAATGCTGAAAATGTCCTTCTTAGACCAGGAATGGTTCTTGCCATTGAACCAATGGCAACATTAGGTAAGAGACCAAATTTTTACAGAAAACTTAAAGATGGATGGACTGTAGTATCTAAAGATAAAGCTCTTGCTGCCCACTTTGAACATTCAGTGGCTATAACAGAGAATGGTCCAGAAATCTTATCTAAACTTGATTAAGAGGAAGTAGAAATGGCAAAGAAGAAAAAGAAGGAAGAAAAAGAAAAAGGAATAGTTGTTGAAGGAACTGTTGAAGAGGCTCTTCCTAATGCAATGTTTAGAGTAAAGTTAGATACTGGGCATGAAGTGTTGGCCCATGTTTCAGGTAAAATGCGTATGCATTTTATACGTATACTTCCTGGAGATAGAGTAAAAGTTGAATTATCTCCATATGATTTAACAAGAGGAAGAATAATATTTAGAATGTGAGGTGTGAAATGAAAGTAAGAGCTTCTGTTAAAAAAAGATGTGAAAAATGTAGAATCATTAAAAGAAATGGTAGAGTTATGGTAATTTGTGAAAATCCAAGACATAAGCAAAAACAGGGTTAATTAGGAGGTAGATATGGCTCGTATAGCAGGTGTTGATTTACCTGATAGAAAAAGGTTAGAAATAGCTCTAACGTATATATTTGGTATAGGGAAAACTAGAGCTAAAGAAATATTAGAAAAAACTGGTATTGATGGAATGAAAAGAGTTGGAGAATTATCTCCTGATGAATTGAACGCAATTAGAAAGTTTATAGAACAAAACTATAAGGTTGAAGGGGATTTAAGAAGAGAAATTGCAGTAAATATAAAAAGATTGATGGATATGGGTTGTTATAGAGGAATAAGGCATAGACTTGGACTTCCTGTTAGAGGTCAGAGAACAAAAACAAATGCTAAAACAAGAAGAAAGTTTACTGGAAGAATCAAAAGAAGGTAATTAAGGAGGTATCATGGCAAGAAAAAGAAAAAGATCTACGAAAAAAGTTAAAAGGACCGTTCCATACGGTATTGCACATATACAGGCTACATTTAATAACACAATAGTAACAATAACAGATAAAGAAGGGAATGTTTTAACATGGGCTTCAGGTGGTACAGAAGGATTTAAAGGAACTAGAAAATCAACTCCTTATGCTGCTCAAAAAGCTGCAGAAAAAGCTGCAAAAAGAGCAATGGATGAATTTGGGATGAAAGATGTTGAGATATGGGTAAAAGGTCCTGGAGCTGGTAGAGAAACAGCTATAAAAACTATTCAGGCAGTTGGTTTAAATGTTAGAGTTATAAAGGACGTAACTCCAATACCTCACAACGGATGTCGTCCACCAGCTAAAAGGAGGGTGTAACAGATGGGAAGATATCTTGGTCCTTTAACAAAAGTAAGTAGGAGATTAGGTGTTTTTGTTGGAGGGAATCTAAAAGCTTTTCAAAAAAGAAACTTCCCTCCTGGTCAACATGGTAGAGTTCAGGGAAGAAAGAGAAAACTTTCAGACTATGCTGTTCGTCTTCAAGAAAAGCAAAAATTAAGATACCTGTACGGTGGATTAAGAGAAAAGCAGTTTAAGAGATACTTTGATGAAGCTGCAAGAATAGCAGGTATTAAAGGTGGAAATACTGGGCAAATTCTTCTACAGCTACTAGAGAGAAGATTAGATAATGTTGTATATAGATTGGGTTTTGCTAAAACAAGATTACAAGCAAGACAGCTTGTAAAACATGGGCATTTTCTTGTAAATGGAAGAAAAGTTAATATTCCTTCATATCAGGTAAAACCTGGAGATATCATAGAATTGAAAGAAAGAAGTAAAAAGTCTCCTGTTTTCAGAGAAAATTTAGAGAATAAAGATCCTAGAACTATTCCCTCTTGGTTAGAACTAGATAAGGATAATTTCAGAGGGAAAGTCCTTGAAATTCCTCAAGAAATAGAACTAGAAATACCTGTTAATGTACAGCACATCATTGAGTTCTACTCAATGTAACTAAATTTTGGGTACTTAACCCTATATGTGGAGGTAGGATAACGAATGCCTTTTTTAGAATTTATTAAACCCAATAAAATATATTGGGATGAGGCAACAAAAACAGATAGGTTTGGTAGATTGTATGTTGAACCTTTAGAGAGAGGTTATGGAATAACTCTTGGAAATGCATTAAGAAGAGTTTTACTATCTTCTCTAGAAAGTGGAGCTATAACAACTGTTAAAATTCATGGTGTCGCGCATGAATTTACAACTATAGATGGTGTTGTTGAAGATGTTTCAGAGATTATTTTAAATCTGAAGCAGATAAAATTTAAAATGCCAGAAGGAATAGATAGTGATTTTGCAATTTTAGAGTTTAAAGGTCCAGGAAAAATAACAGCTAAGGATATAAAAGTTCCAGCAGGTATAGAGATAGTTGATCCGGATATTCATATAGCAACTGTAGATGGTGATGTTGAGATAAAAATGGAATTAAAAATTGAAAAAGGCCGTGGATATGTAATGGTTGAAGAAATGGAACAGCCTACGGAGATAGGTTGGATACCTATAGATACAAATTTTTCACCTATAAAAAAATGTACGTTTAAGGTGGAACCTACAAGGGTTGGAGAAAAAACTAACTACGATAAACTTATACTTGAATTTACTACAGATGGAACAATAACTCCTGAAGAAGCATTGACAAAAGCTTCAAATATTCTTATTGAACATTTTCAACTTCTGTTAAATCCAACTGTCAGAAAGGTTGAATCTGTAAAACCTGCAGAGCCTGAAAGTATAGCTGAAAAAATAGAGGCAGATAAACTTTCATTGGCTATAGAAGAACTTGAAATATCTTCAAGAGCTACAAATACTCTTAAAAAACTTGGAATACAGACAATTGGTGATCTTGTAAAGATGACAGAAGAAGATCTAAAAGAAGCAAAAAGTATAGGAAGAAAAGCTTTAAAAGAAATAAAAGAAGCTTTAGCAGATCTTGGTTTAGAACTTGCACCTTCCCCAACAAAAAAAGAGTAAGGAGTAGAGGAGAATGAGACATAGAGTAAAAACAAAAAGCTTTCATAGACCTAAAGAGCAAAGAGAAGCTTTATTTGTAAACTTAGCTTGTCAGCTTATAGAACATGGAAGAATTGAAACAACTTTACCAAAAGCAAAAGCTTTAAAACCTTTTATTGAAAAACTTGTAACATTAGCTAAAAAACAAAACATAGCATCGAGAAGACTTTTAAATGCTAGATTAAGAAATAATACAAAAGCAGCAACTAAACTATTTAAAGAAATAGCTCCTCTTTTAGCTGAAAGAAATGGTGGATATACAAGAATTTACAAATTAGACAAAAGAAGAAGAGGAGACGATGCTCAAATGGCAATTATTGAATTTGTAGAATTTCCAGAAGAAGAGTAAAAAGATGTTTGTATTAGCAAATTTGATAGAGGCGGTGGCCAAAATTTTGGACATCGCCTTAACTATTTATATGTGGATTGTTATTATTTCTGCTCTGCTTTCTTGGGTTAATCCAGATCCTTATAATCCCATTGTTAGATTCTTAAGAAGTGCAACAGAACCTGTTTATAGAAAGATAAGAAAATTTATACCCACTCATTTTGGAGCAATAGATATAGCTCCTCTTATAGTCCTACTTATCATAGCTTTCCTTCAGTATTTTTTAATCCCTACTTTGTATGAGTTAGCGTATCGTATCAAATACTAATTCCTTCCTGTTTATAATTCAAAACTTTTGAATTGATTAATTATCTTATGTTAAGATAATTAGGATTAATATCATATATGGAGGTTGCTGTGGAAGGAATTCACGTAGGAGTCATTCCAGATATTACATTGTTTATTCAAGTTATTATATTTTTCATTTTTATGTTTGTTATGAAAAAAATCTATTTTGAACCTTATCTTAGAGTTTTTGATGAAAGGGAAAAAACCATTGAAAATCTGTTAAAAGAAGCTGAAAAGAACAGGGAAAAAACAGAAGAAATTCTTACTAAAGTAGATGAAATCCTTAATAAAACAAAAATTGAAACGCAGAAAATACTAGAGCAGTATCACCAAGAAACCAACGAGATAGTCTCTACAATATTAAAGAAAGCCCAAATAGAAGCAGAAGAAATGATCGAAGATGCGAAGAAGGAAGTTGAAAGAGTTGTTGAAATAGAGAAGAAAACAATGGATAAGATTATAGAAAAACTTGCACAGGAAATTGTTAATAAACTACTTCTAAAGGAGAAAGCCGCATGAGAAATATATTGATAGGATTTCTTACTGTTGCTCCTTTTGTATTAGCAGCAGAAGGGGATCATCCAAATGAGTTATTTTGGAAAACAGTTAACACAATAGTACTGCTTATTTTGCTTATTTGGATTATAAAAAAGTGGGGTATTCCTTATTTTAGAAGTAGGAGAGAAAACATTAAAAATATGGTAGAAGAGGCACAAAGGGCAAAAGAGGAAAGTTTAAAAGCTTTAAAAGAGGCTGAAGCAAAATTAGAAGATGCTCAAAATAAATTTAATGAAAGTTTAAAGATTGCTGAAGAAACAGCTAAAAAAGAAAGAGAGGCAGCAGTTAAAGAAGCTGAAGAGATAGCATCAAGAATTAGAGAACAGGCAAAAGAAGCTGTTGAAATAGAGATAAAGAGAGGGGAAGCAGAACTTAGAAGATATGCAGCAGAAAAAGCACTTGAAATTTCTGAAAAGATTATAAAAGAAAAAATTAACCCAGAAGTTGAAAAAGAGATGATTGAAAAAACTTTAAAAGCATTAAGTTAAATCTGGAGGCAGGACTGTGAGAGTAGATAAAAAATTTTTAAAAAGGGTTGTAAAAGTTCTTATTAACAAGCTTCCTAAAGAAGAAGAGGTTCTTATAAAAGTTTCTGATGATCTAAATCTTATACAGACACTGTTTAGAAAAAATAAAGAGTTTAGAAATTTTTTAATGAATCCTTCAATATCTTTTGAAGATAAAGAAAAGATTATAACTGAAATAGGAAAAAAAGCTGGATTTAATGAGTTAGTTATAGAAGCAATAAAATTTGTAGTGAAATCAAATAAAGCTAATGTTCTGAAATATATTGGAGATGAATTTTCTTTTGAAATAGAAAAATTCTTTGCTACTGTGAAAGGGGAAATAATTACTGTTTTTCCTATAGAAGAATCTCTTGTTAATGAAATAAAAGAGAAGATAGAAAAGAAACTAGAGAAAAAAGTTGAGTTTGAAACGAAACAGGATCCATCTATTATAGGGGGAATAATAATCAAGGCAGGAAGCTATATCTTAGATTCTTCCATAAAAACATATTTACAGAAATTAGAACAAAAATTAGCAGGATTTTAAAAGGATTATAAAGATAAAAAAGGAGGTTTCTACATGTCTGTAATAAGAGCTGAAGAAATAGCTGAAAGCTTGAAGAAACAGTTAGAAGAGTTTGAAGCAAAAGCAAATCTTGAAGAAGTAGGAATGGTTCTTCAAGTTGGAGATGGTGTTGCTAGAGCTTTCGGTCTTGAAAATGCGATGTATGGGGAAATGCTTGAATTTGAAAATGGAAAATTAGGTGTTGCATTTAACCTAGAGGAAGATAACGTTGGTATCATTCTTTTAGGGGATGAATCAGGTATAGAAGAGGGAACAATTGTTAAAAGAACAGGGAAAATTCTTGAAGTTCCTGTTGGAAAAGGTCTTATTGGTAGAGTAGTTGATGGAACAGGGAAACCTATAGATGGAAAAGGACCAATTGAAAATATAGCATATTACTCACCTGTTGAGAAAATTGCTCCAGGTGTTATAACAAGAAAATCAGTACATGAACCTCTTCAAACTGGTATTAAAGCTATCGATGCAATGATACCTATAGGAAGAGGACAGAGGGAACTAATAATTGGAGATAGAGCTACAGGAAAAACAACTGTAGCAATTGATACTATATTAAATCAAAAAGGTGAAGATGTTTACTGTGTATACGTTGCAATAGGACAGAAAAGGGCTGTTGTAAGACAAATTGTTGAAACGCTCCAGAAATATGGAGCAATGGAATATACAACGGTAGTTGCAGCTACAGCTTCTGATCCGGCTACAATGCAGTATATAGCTCCATTTGTAGGTTGTACTATTGCAGAGTACTTTAGAGATAATGGTATGCATGCTCTTATTGTATATGATGATCTTACAAAACATGCTTATGCATATAGACAGCTTTCTCTACTTTTAAAAAGACCTCCAGGTAGGGAAGCTTATCCAGGAGATGTTTTCTATCTTCACTCAAGACTTCTTGAAAGAGCAGCTAAATTAAATGATGATTTAGGAGCTGGTTCTTTAACAGCATTACCAATTATTGAAACACAAGCTGGTGACGTTGCTGCTTATATTCCAACAAACGTTATCTCCATTACAGATGGGCAGATTTTCCTTGAAACAGATCTATTCCATAAAGGTATTAGACCTGCTATTAACGTTGGTCTCTCTGTTTCAAGGGTTGGTGGTGCTGCTCAGATAAAAGCAATGAAACAGGTTGCAGGTACTCTTAGACTAGAGCTTGCTCAGTTTAGAGAGCTTGAAGCTTTTGTTCAATTTGCTTCTGAGCTGGATAAAGCAACTCAACAACAGATAGCAAGAGGACAAAGACTTGTTGAACTTCTAAAACAGCCACCAAACAAACCTATTCCTGTTGAAAAACAGGTGGCAATTATTTATGCTGGAACAAAAGGATACCTTGATGATGTACCTATAAATGCAATACAGAAATTTGAACAGGAATTTTATACATTCTTAGATACAGAAAGACCTGAAGTCCTTGAATTAATTAGAACAGAGAAAAAACTTACTGATGAGATTGAAGCAAAATTAAGAGAGGCTATTGAAGAATTTAAAAAGAAAGTTGCCTTTTAGAGAGGTAAAGGAGAATGGCAAAACTTTCACCTAGGGATATTAAAAGGAAAATACAAGGTATTAAAAATACGCAGCGTATTACAAAAGCAATGAAAGCAGTTTCTGCTGCTAAATTAAATAAAGCGAGGGCGATGCTTAATGCTACTCGCCCTTACTCAGAGAGATTATATGACCTGATAAAAGATGTTGCTGCTTTTGTAGATAGAGATATTCACCCTTTACTACAGGTAAGAGATGAAAAGAAAATTGATTATATTGTAATAACTGCAGATAGAGGATTAGCTGGAGCATTTAACTCTTACGTTATAAAAAGAACATTGAATGATTTAAGAAAATTTCAGGAAGAGGGAAAAGATATAAATCTTATTCTTATTGGAAGGAAAGCTGTTCAATTTTTCAAAAATAAAGAATTTAACATTATTGAAGCTTATGAAGATGTATATAGAGAGCATTTAAATTTGAGATTTACTTCTCAAGTTGGTGGTATTTTAGCTGAAAGATATGAAAATAAAAAAACAGATGCAATTTATCTTATTAATAATGAACTTATAACAACTGCTACATATGAAACAAAAGTAAGAAAGCTATTTCCTATAGAGCCAGAATTAGACTATTCTAAGTTATCTGAGTTATCTAGATACAACATTGAACCTTCTGCAGATGAAGTTTTAGAAGAACTTTTAAAAAGATATATAAACTTCCAGCTTTATAGAGCTCTTGTGGAATCTTCTACTGCAGAGCATGCTGCAAGGATGCTTGCTATGGATAGTGCAACAAGGAATGCAGGAGAAGCTATTAAAAAATGGACAGTTATTTTCAATAAAGCAAGACAGGAAGCTATTACAACGGAACTTATAGATATTATTAATGCTGCAACAGCAATTCAAAAGTAAAAGATTTATAGGAGGATATAAAGAATGGCAGAAAATAAAGGTATAATTGTTCAGGTCGTTGGACCTGTTGTTGATGTTGAGTTTGAAACAGAAGAACTTCCTGAAATAAGATGGGCATTAAAAACAATAAGAATAGCTATTGATGATAAGGGAAATGAAACAACTGAAGATCTATATCTTGAAGTTGCACAACACCTTGGAGAAAAAAGAGTAAGAACTATTGCTTACGGTCCAACAGATGGTCTTGTAAGAGGTCAAGAAGTTGAAAATATTGGAGGTCCTCTACAAATTCCCGTAGGAAGAGGTGTTTTAGGAAGAATATTTAACGTTATTGGAGAACCTATAGATGGTGGTGGTCCTGTTGAGACAGAAGAGAGATGGCCAATCTTTAGACCTGCACCATCTTTTGAAGAACAATCAACAAAAGTTGAGATATTTGAAACAGGTATTAAAGTTATAGATCTTCTCGTTCCATTTATTAAAGGTGGAAAGGTTGGTTTATTTGGTGGTGCTGGAGTTGGAAAAACAGTTCTTATGCAGGAGCTTATCCACAATATAGCTAAATTCCACTCAGGTTACTCTGTTGTTGTTGGTGTTGGTGAAAGAACAAGGGAAGGTAATGACCTTTGGATGGAGATGAAAGAATCAGGTGTTCTCCCATATACTGCCATGGTATATGGACAGATGAATGAACCTCCAGGGGTTAGATTTAGAGTGGCTCAGACAGGACTAACTATGGCTGAATACTTTAGAGATGTTGAAAAACAGGACGTTCTTATTTTTATAGATAATATTTTTAGATTTGTTCAGGCAGGTGCTGAAGTTTCAACACTACTTGGAAGACTTCCATCTGCAGTTGGATATCAACCAACTTTAACAACAGATGTTGGTGAAGTTGAAGAGAGAATTGCTTCAACTGTTAATGGTTCTATCACTTCTATTCAGGCTGTTTATGTTCCTGCTGATGATATCACAGACCCTGCACCTGCATCTATTTTCGCTCACCTTGATGCTACTATTGTTCTTCAAAGGAGACTAGCTGAGCTTGGTATTTATCCAGCTATTGATCCATTAGAGTCAACATCTAAAGCTTTAGCTCCTGAGTATGTAGGTGAGGAGCACTACTATGTTGCTAGGGAAGTCCAAAGAATTCTCCAAAGATACAAAGAACTTCAAGAGATTATTGCAATCCTGGGTATGGAAGAACTTTCCGAAGAAGATAAGGCATTAGTTTATAGAGCTAGAAAAATACAAAAATTCCTTGCTCAGAAATTCCACGTTGCAGAACAGTTTACAGGACAACCTGGAGACTATGTAAAAAGGGAAGATACAATAAAATCTTTTAAAGAGATAATAGAAGGTAAATGTGATGAATTACCTGAACAGGCTTTCTATATGGTAGCAGACTGTGAAGATGCTAAGAGAAAAGCTGAAGAACTAAAAGCGAAAGCTTAATAACTATCCTAAAAGATTATAAATTTTAGAAAAAGCAAGCGTAGTATTGCGCTTGCTTTTTTTTTTGCTTTTTAGATATACTATAGTTATTATCCTATTAATTCTGTTATATTTTTTTTGTTTGCACTTTATTATTAATGAAATAATAATATATTTATATAAAAAGGAGGGAGTTAAAATGCATCTTAAGAAAAAACTATTTTTATCTCTTTTAGCAGGTTTTACTGCCATTAATAATGTTCAGGCGAAAGATTTTTATGTTTCTGATATAATGCATCTTAACGAAGCACTTCGTGAAGCAGCAATAAATAGAGAAGATGATGTTATATATATTAAACCAGGAGTTTATGAATTATTTAATCCTCTAGAATATTTTCCAGATAATGAAGAGCATTATTCCCTTACTATTAAACCAGAAGCTCCGTACTCAGTAGTTATATTACAAAGGAAAATAGATACAAATCTTATAAGAGCTGATTTTTCAAAAGTAAAAGGAAAATCAGCTCTTATAATAGATTCTATATATATAGGAGATTCTATAACAGATTTTGAAAAAAAATCTTCTTTCATAACTTTAAAAGGAAAAAATTTAGATCTTAAAATTCAAAATTGCCAATTTTACGGTTCTTTTATAGATATAAAAAATTCAATTATTAATTTAAAGTTGTTTAATAGCAGACTAATAAGTAAAAATAATATCTTTTTTAGAACAGCTTCTTCACAATTAGGAAGTGCATTATCTATAGAAGGAAAAAATAATGTAATTTCTTTTGAAAAAGATTATTATTATTCAAATAAGTCAGCGAAAGGAACCATTTATTTAAAAGTACAAAATACAGATGTATATCTTTTACACAACAAGTTTTATAATAATATTGTTTACTACGAAAAATTAAATTCAAAAAGTGGTTTTGTTTTAGAAGGAGATGATAATAATATATTTATATTAAATAATTATTTTTTTGGAGATATTGGAAACAGCAATGGAGTTTCAGTATCTATAAATGGTGGGAAAAATTACAGTTCTATTTTTCGTAATACTTTTATTTATAATTATTCTAAACATGGAGAAGGCTCTGCTGTATATGTAAATGTAAAAAATAATTCCTATGTAGAAGTACTACATAATACTTTTAGTTTTAATTCTTCAAATAAAGGTGGTGCAATAAGTATAAAATCTGTAGATAGCTCTATATTTATTGGGAACAATATTTTTAATCAGAATCATACTTATTCTGAAAGTCCAGATAATGAATTTGGGGGTGGTATATATTTAGATTCTTTGAAATCTAATATAAATATAATGAATAATACATTCCATAAAAATTATACGTATGGTAAAGGTGGTGGATTAAGTATTTCTTTAGACAAAAAATCTAATATTAAATTAATAAACAATATTTTTTGGGAAAATTACTTTATAAAAGATGATAATCAGGTTAGGCAGGATATTTTTATAAATAATGAAAAAGGTATAGTACATTTATATAATAACGTTTATTCTGATTTAAAATCAGTATCTCCAATAAATTTGAATTTATCAGGCAATTTAATAGATGTTAATCCTGAACTTAGAAATCCATCAGCTTGGGATTTTCACCTTAAAGAAACTTCTCCTTGTATAGATGCAGGTATCTTACCTAAAGATATTCATATACCAGCTGAATTTTTCAAAGATATAGATGATGATCCTAGAATAGTAGGAGATTCTATAGATATAGGTGCTGATGAGTTTTTAAAGGAAGAAAGTGAAAAAATACAAAATGTAGGAAGGTTAATAGTTAAAAAAGATAATAAAATATCCACCTCTGGACTTTCTTCTAAGAAAGTAAAACTAATTTGTCTAAAATACTATACTGTAAAAGAAATAGAAAAGTACAAATGGGATATTGATGGGGATGGGCAAATAGATTTCGAAACAACTGTTCCTTTTATTGAAATTAATAATTTGGGAGTTAATCCAAATAAAGTATCTTGTTATGTAGAATATTTTGATGGTTCAGTAGAAAAAATAAACTAAAAGAGAGGGAATTCCCTCTCTTTTTTATATTAATCCGTTAATAACATGTAACATTCCATTTGAACAAGGAATATTTGCTAGTTCCACTTTTGCATCATTAATAAACACTTCCACTTTTCCAGACTCAAAATCCATTTCAAGATTGTTTTCTTCTTTGATCTTACATTTTGCTTTTATAGATAATTCCTCTCCGTTTAAAGTTTTTATTTTTTCTTTGTTAACAAGCTTATGAATTTTATAAATATCCCCTATCATATGTCTGTGTAAAATATTTCTTGCAAGTACTGGATCCTTTAAAGCTTTATCAAATTCCTCTACAGTAAAAGGACCTTCTGATATAAGTTCTTCTTTTAATCCACTTGTTTCTATTAAGCAGATAAAATTAGAAAAAAATATTACCTTCTAATAATCTTTCAAATATGTTTGATGGATGTTCTCCGAAACCTATTTTTTCCATCCTAAATCTCCTTGAATTTTATTTAATATATAAAAGTGACTTATATCAGTTTAAAAGCAGAAATATCTGTAAAATATTCTTGTAAACAACTTTTAAGGAGAGGATGAATGATAAAGCGTTATACGTTGGAAAGGATGGGAAAAGTATGGTCTGAAGTTAATAAGTTTAAAAAATGGCTAGATGTAGAGATAGCCATATGCAGGGCATGGAACAAATTAGGTAAAATACCTGATGAAGCACTAAGAGAGATAGAAGAAAAAACACATATAGATGAAAAGGTGGTAGAAAGAATTCATGAACTTGATAAGATTTATAACCATGATGTTCTAGCTTTTGTTACAGCAATTGCAGAGCAGGTTGGAGAATATGGAAGATATATACATCTAGGAGTTACTTCTTCAGATGTTATTGATACAGCATTGGGATTAATAATGAGAGAAGCTTTAGATATATTAATAAAAGATGTTGAGGAGCTTCTGCCAATATTAGAGGAAAATGCTTTTAAATATAAAGATACAGTTATGATGGGAAGAACCCATGGAGTTCATGCTGAGCCTATGGTTTTTGGGCTTAAATTTGCCCTCTGGTATGAGGAGATGAAAAGAAACAAAGAGAGATTAGAGCATGCTAGAGAAACTGTTTCTGTTGGGGCTATTTCTGGAGCTGTTGGAACATACTCAAATATTGATCCTCTTGTTGAGAAGTATGCTCTTGAAGAGTTAGGACTTAAGCCTGAACCTGTTTCTAATCAAGTTGTTCAAAGGGATAGACATGCAGAGTTTATGGCTGCAATGGCAATAACAGCATCATCCTTGGAAAAGATAGCAGTTGAAATTAGACATCTACAAAGGACAGAGGTTTTAGAAGCTCAAGAACCTTTTAAAAAAGGTCAGAGAGGTTCATCTGCAATGCCTCATAAGAGAAATCCTATAACCTGTGAAAGAATTACAGGACTTGCAAGGGTAATAAGAGCAAATGCAATTCCTGCTATGGAAAATATAGCTTTATGGCATGAAAGGGATATATCTCATTCTTCTGTGGAAAGGGTGGTAATGCCTGATAGTGCAATAGCTTTAGATTATATACTAGAGTTAACAAAGAAGGTTTTATCAGGACTAGTTGTTTATCCTGAAAGAATGAAGAAGAATATGGATCTATCTAAAGGATTATATTTCTCATCTAAGGTTTTAGTTGCTTTAGTTGAAAAAGGATTATCTAGAGACAAGGCTTATGACATTGTTCAGAGAAATGCTATGAAAGCATGGGATACAGAAGGTTTAATGTTTAAAGATGCTCTTCTTCAAGACCCTGAAGTTACTTCTCTTCTATCAAAAGAAGAAATAGATAAAATTTTTGATATAAATGCTTTTTTAAAAAATATTCCTTTTATATACAAAAGAGTTTTTGGAAGATATTAAGAAGGGGGGCTTAAAGCCCCTTTTAGTCTTCTAATGTTGATATATCTCCAACTGGTAATCCAAGTTCTTTTGCCTTTAGAACTCTTCTCATTATTTTTCCTGATCTTGTTTTTGGTAGTTTTTCCACAAATTCTATCTCATCTGGAACAGCAAGGGCTCCAAGCTCATGTCTAACGTGCATTTTAAGGTCTTTTACAAGATTATCTGAAGGTTCTTCTCCTTGTTTTAGAATAACAAATGCTTTAATACTTTCACCTTTTACTTCGTGAGGTTTTCCTATAACTGCTGCTTCTGCTACTGCCGGATGGGAAACAAGAGCACTTTCTACCTCTGCTGTTCCTATTCTGTGTCCAGATACATTTATAACATCGTCAGCTCTTCCTAAAATCATTATGTATCCATCTTCATCTTTTGTAGCTGTATCCCCTGAGAAATAAACGTTATCTATCTCTGTCCAATACTTTTTAAATCTTTCAGGCTCTCCCCAGCATGTTCTCAGTGCCGAAGGCCATGGTTTTTTAATAACTAAAAATCCTACTGTATTTGGTTCAACAGGATTTGCATTTTTGTCAACAACCTCTGCTTCTACTCCCCAGAAAGGTTTTCCTGCTTTTCCTGGTTTTTGTGGATATGCAGGAACAGTGGTTATCATATGTCCTCCTGTTTCTGTCTGCCACCATGTATCAACAATGGAGCATTGGCCTCTGCCTATATTTTCGTAATACCATATCCAAGCTTCTGGATTTATAGGTTCTCCAACAGAACCAAGAATTCTTAATGAAGATAGGTCATATTTTGCAGGCCATTCTTCTCCATATTTCATAAACAGTCTTATTGCTGTTGGAGCTGTATAGAAAATATTTACCCTGTATTTTTCAACTATAGACCACCATCTTCCTGGATCTGGGTAGTCTGGTGCTCCTTCTGCCACAACTGATGTTGCACCTACAGATAGAGGACCATAAACCATATAACTGTGACCTGTAATCCATCCTGGGTCAGCAGTGCACCAGAATATATCGTCTTCATGGATATCAAACACATACTTTGTTGTTACATGAGTATAAAGGTTATATCCCCCTGTTGTGTGTAAAACTCCTTTTGGTTTTCCTGTTGAACCTGATGTATAAAGGATAAACAGCGGATCCTCTGCATCCATTATTTCAGGCTCACATTCTGCTGATTTATCTTTAATAAGCTCATAAAAATCAATCTCTTTTTCTTCAAGTTCAAACTCATCTCCTTCTCTCTGAAGAACAATTATGTTTTCAACAAATTCCAGACCATCTACTGCCTCATCAACAACTGATTTAAGGTCTATCTTTTTACCTCTTCTTTTTGTCCATGTAGATGTAATAACAACTTTTGCCTGTGCATCTTCAATTCTCATTTTCAGGGCATTTGCACTAAAACCTGCATAAACAACAGAATGTATAGCTCCTATTCTTGCACAGGCAAGCATTGCTGCAAGTTGTTCAATAACAAGGGGCATATAAATAACAACCCTATCACCTTTTTTAACTCCGAGAGATTTAAGCCCGTTTGCTATTTTGTTAACCAGTTCAAGAAGTTCTCCATAGGTAACTTTTTTCTCATTTCCATCTTCATCAACCCAGATATAAGCAAGTTTATTCCTTCTGCCATTTATTACGTGTCTGTCTAAACAGTTATAGGTGATGTTGAGCTTTCCACCGATAAACCATTTGTATTCAGGAAAATTCCATTCAAAAACCTTATCCCACTTTTTGAACCAGTGGAGCTCTTTCTCTGCCAGTTCAGCCCAGAAACCTTCAGGGTCTTCAATAGAGCGTTTGTACATTTCATCAAACTGTTCTTTTGTAATATATGCTTTTTCTAAAACTCTTTTTGGTGGCTCATATGTTTTATTAATTTTTAAAAGAACTTCATCCTTGTGCTCTGCCATTTTATATCCTCCTAATTAGGTTTATATAGATAAATCTAAAACTTGAGAACAAAAATAGCATGTAAAATTTTTGTTTTTTCTAATAAATATCAGTTTTATGTTTTCTATTTGTTGATAAAAATAGATGTTATTTTCACAATCCACAGAACA
>JALVKE010000216.1 GCA_027028005.1 Persephonella sp.
ACTTTAACCAAGATTGAAACAGGTGTTATTAAAAAGCCTTCGGTATATGTGGTGGCGAAGATTGCAAAGGCGTTGAATATTTCAATCGAGGAATTAATATAAATGAATTTAGTAAATATGAATAATGTAAGCATAAAAAAAGAAGATATTGAAGAATTAAAATCTGACACGAAAAAGTTATATTCATTCGTAAAGACAGAAAATAATGGCAGGTTGTTTTTTGTATTAAATAAATTAGGTAAATTACCATATGATTTTGATGATGCTCCACTTTTGTATTTAATAGATCATAAAGATGCAAAGATTAGATATTTAGCTATTAAAAATTTGGCTAAACTGGGAAAATTTTCGTTATTTCCTGTATTTAAAAAAGTTATTGCTAATGATCCAAGTGCGGATGTAAGAAGAGAGGCAACTTCTGCTATAGGTCGATTACGTAACTCAAAAGCCATTCCTTTCCTTATTGAATTATTAAAAGATCCCGATCCCGAAGTAGTCATGCAAGCTATTAGGGGGCTTCTTGTTTTTAAGAACAACCAGTTAGTCGCAAAAGAATTAAAGAAACTAAAAGATCATCCCAACGAAATAATTCAAGATGTTATTAAAAAGGAATTTTTCCCAAAAGCCCCCAAAAAGAATTCCTTTAAACATACAGAATTTCCTGACTTTCTTAGAAACAAGGTAGTTCTTGGAGATGTGCAAGAAATAATTAAGTACGTCCCAGACGAGTCAGTTCATCTTACCTTTACATCACCGCCTTACTATAATGCTAGAGATTATTCAATCTATCAAAGCTATGAACAATACTTGAAATTTTTGGAAAGAGTTTTTAAAGAAGTTCATAGAATTACTAAAGAAGGTCGTTTCTTTATTTTAAATACCTCGCCTATTATCATACCTCGTGTTAGCAGACAACATGCTAGTAGACGGTATCCTATTCCTTATGATATTCATCCATTACTTGTAAAGATGGGGTGGGAATTTATAGACGATATTGTTTGGGTAAAACCAGAAGCAAGTGTTAAAAATCGCAATGCTGGATTTTTACAACATCGAAAACCACTTGCTTATAAACCTAATGCAAGAACAGAAATGGTTATGGTATACAGAAAAAAAACAGATAAGCTAATAGATTGGAATATAAAACAATACGATCGAAAGACAGTTGAAGAAAGCAAGGTAATTGGAGATTACGAAACTTCAAATGTATGGGAAATCGATCCTGTGTTTGACAAAACGCATAGTGCGGTTTTTCCATTGGAACTTTGTAAAAGGGTGATAAAATTTTATTCTTTCAGGGGGGATTTAGTTTTTGATCCTTTTGCTGGTAGTGGTACCCTAGGGAAGGCTGCTCAAATTCTAGGTAGACATTTTTTCTTAACCGAAATAGATCCAAAGTACTTTGAAAGAATTAAAGAAAATCTTGGTTTTATAGACGTAACCTATAGCGTTTTTAATAATTCTAAAAAATTACAATAATATGAGCATTACATTATCATCAGAAGTTACAAAAAACATTATTAAAAAATTATTAAGAGGTGAAGACTATCGTATTGAAGTAGTTACCCTTATTAATGCTGAATTTCTACAGTATGCGATAGAATTTTTTAAAAAAATAGTTGATGCAAAATTAAAAAACGAAAATATCACAGCAGATTGGTATAAAAAAGAATTTTTGGATGAAAATTTACCATCCGATGAGATAGCTATCAATTCGGGACTTAATAAAAAAACAATTGCTAATATGTACAATTCAGCTAGAAAAGAAATTGTCATTGAAGCAGCTTTTGAACATTACGACACCCTATATAATTCAATTCAAAAATTAATTGAAGATGATGGAGATTTAAACATAACCCTAACTATAAAGTTGAAAGGAGTAAGTGTTGATTTAAATATAAGCGAGAGCCTTATTGTTATTAACACACTTGCGGTAAAAAGAGCAGCTTTAAGAGGCGGTTTATGGAGTACAGCGGGTAAAAGAGTAGAAAAGCCATTAATGGAAACTCTTTGTTTGCTATTCGGAGTAGATAGGAGTAATTACAGAATCAAAAGTAAAAATACTGATAATGATTTAAGCTTTGAAAGAGAAATTGATTTTTATTTGGTAAAAGGAGATGAAGAATATAAATGCGAAGTTAAACTTATGGGTAAAGGGAATCCAGAAAGTGCAGATGCAGTTATAGCCAGAGATAGTAAGGTTTTTGTGGCGGATAAATTATCGCAAACTAATAAAAATCAACTTGATCATCTAGGCGTTGAATGGGTCGAATTAAGGTCGTCAAATGGATATTTACGCTTTGCAACGGTATTAGATAATTTAGAAATACCACACAGGAATATAATCGGATTTACTGAAGAAGAATTAGAGAATATATTTAAGCAAATTTTTTAATATGAGCTATTACAACTATTATTCATCACAAAAAGCTAAAAAAAGAGTATTTATCAGTTTTGATTATGATCATGATCTTGATTTGAAGAACTTACTTGTTGGTCAATCTAAAAACGAAGACTCCCCTTTCGAGATTGCTGATTGGTCAGTTAAAGAAGAAATTTCAGGAGATTGGAAAAGTAAGGTTAGAGAAAGAATTAAGAAAGTAGATGTAGTAGCTGTAATTTGTGGCCAATATACTGATACAGCTACAGGAGTTAGTGTTGAAGTAAAGATAGCCCAAGAAGAAGATATCCCTTACTTTTTACTGTGGGGTAGAAGTGGTAAAACATGCAAAAAACCGAAATCTACTAAACAGTCAGATAAGATTTACAAGTGGACTTGGGATAACTTAAAAAAATTGATCCATGGAGCAAGATAATCATCCTAATTATGGGAACAAGATTATTTCAAAAATCAGAAAAAGAATACGGGGATAATTATAAATCTCATCTTTTTGAACAGTATAAACTTTATATTCAGAGTGCAGAGAAGATCAGCGATAGGAGACAAAACGCTAATAATTATTTCATAACGATAAACACAGCGTTAATTTCTTTTTTGGGATTATCTTTTCAAATTAAATTATTGGAAAATCTAGGTTGGATTAAATCACTACTTGCTATTTTAGGAATAATAATTTGTGTAATTTTTTGGTTTTTATTACGCTCGTATAGACAACTTAATAGTGGTAAGTTCAAGGTTATCCATGAAATAGAAAAAAATTTACCATTAGCTTTATATGATTATGAGTGGAAGATATTGGGAGAAGGTAAAGATAAACAGTTGTATTATCCCTTTTCTCATATAGAGTTATTAATCCCATGGGTATTTGGTTTTATATATCTCACTTTAGGGATTATAATTATTTGTTAAAATAAGAATATGGATAATAGCGCAACAAAATGAAAGAGGACAGAGCAAAA
>JALVKE010000217.1 GCA_027028005.1 Persephonella sp.
CGTGAAGGTGTATTGGATGATCCATCATTGTGTGATTAATAAAAACGATTTTAACTCTTTCATTTAGTCTTGTTTTAATCAGTTGATGAAATTCTGAACTCCAATCTTTACCGTCATATGAATACATCTTCCATATAAATCTTTCCATATTTCCTGTAAGGTGTATATCTATCTGTCTTTCTGGTTTTCTTTGTGGAAAAGGCTCAATGCTTTTCAGGTCGGCATAAGTTAAGACTTTGTGTTTAACATTTTCAAATCCTACTCCTGGATCATTTAGTCTGCACACAGAAAAAACTATCAAGACAGCATAAAGGGAGCAAAAATTATCAAAAGACGAAACAAGAAATACAAAGACAGCACCAAAAAATCTACAATAGAAGAAAAGACATAAAAAACAAGATACTATCTTTGTTAAAGAAATATGAATATGTATTAATCCAAGAAGAACAAATAAAAAATTGGCATAGTGGATTATTTGGTAAGCAGATACAAAACACAGGTATAGGGGGAACAAATCCGTGATTTGAGCGACCAAAAGGGAGCAGTAATTTCTATGTTAAAACAAAACATAGAGACCCTTATACTTGTGGATAGATATGAAGCTACAACAAAGATATGTAGTAGATGTGGAAACAAGAAAGAGAAAATAACACTGTCAGACAGAACCTACAAATGTGAAAAATGTGGATTGGTAATTGATAGGGACTTAAACAGTGCGATAAACATACTCAAGATAGGACTACAAAAAGTGGAGACAACCACTATAAAAAACCTACCGCTGGACTGGTGGGATGTTAAGCCTGTGGAGAGGCACATTTGCGAAGCAAAGTGGCGACTCAAAGAGGAGCAAGCCACTGCACGGGTATTAGGTAGTAATCCCTATATTCGTGTAAGCTATACCTCTGTGAAGCAGGAAGCTCAGCTTTTTTAAAGCCGAGAAGATGTCACATAACTTTCACCTTCAATAACAACCCCATCAGATGGGATCTTTTCTCCAGGTTTAACAAGAACTATATCCCCTTTCTTTAATTGTGAAACGGGAACGTCAACAATATCCCCGTCTTTTATTAAATGGGCTGTTGTTGGTATTATTTTTACAAGTTCTTCTAAAGCTCTTGAAGCTCCTAAAACGCTTTTGGCTTCTATCCAGTGTCCAAGAAGCATTACATCAATAAGTGTGGCAAGCTCCCAGAAAAAGTCCTTTCCAAAGCCTGATACTACTGTAAATGCAGAATAAAAGAATGCAACAGAGATAGCAGTTCCTATAAGTGTCATCATTCCAGGCTGTTTATTTTTTAGCTCATTAACAAGTCCTTTTAAAAAAGGGTATCCTCCGTAAAAGTATATAAATGAAGACAATCCTAATAGTATCCATTTTTGATAAGGAATAGTAATCTCAAATCCAAACCATTTTTGAATCATTTCTGAAAGTAAAAGAACAGGAATTGTTAATATGGTTGAAATAAAAAATCTTCTTTTAAAATCTTTTATATGATGGGCATGTCCTGTATGGTCAGAATGGTTAGAATGCTGCAAATGTTTTAAATGCTCTGAATGTTCTTCATATCCTGAGTGATTTTTATGTTCCATATTATTTTGATGTTTTTTATGCTCATGCTCCATAACAACTCCTGAAAGATTTTGCTTTTATTTCATCAGATACTTGATAAATGCTGCAGTTCCAGTAAGTAGAAAAATTACCACCAACAACCACCAGAACCACATTCCGCCGTGAAACATTCCTTCCATAATGAAGCTCCTTTTAATACTGCTCCTGATTTACTACTAAACTTTGTAGTAGTTTTAAGTTTAAAGATTAACTGTGAATTGTCAACTACTTCTTATAGTAGAAAAGGAAAATTTATGAAATTCTTTTACCTTTGTTGCAGGAGTGATTAAATGAATACATAAGAGTTTAAAATAATATTAACCAAATATATCAAGCATTTAAAATATAACAGATATAGACAAAAATTAAAAAGGTTGTTAATAGGACATAAATAACAAAAATCGCTATAATTCTCTAAATAGACATTGAGTTTCACTGATAAAAGTTATGGCAAAATTTCAAAAAAGTAATAAATAAACTCTGACAGGTTACTTTTAATATTCTGGAGGAAAAAGTATGAAAAAAAATATAATAGTTTTACTATCTGGTGGAATGGATAGTGCAACGCTCCTTTGGCTTGCAAAAAAAGAGTTTGAAGAAGTTTATGCTATATCTTTTGATTATGGACAAAAACATAAAGTAGAGCTTGATTTTGCAAAACAGCTAGCTAAAGAAGCTAATGTAAAAGAACATTTTATTGTTGAAGTTCCCCACTTAAAAGGCATTAAAGGTTCAGCTCTTACAGATAGCTCTATAGAAGTTCCTTCTGAAACATATCCTGACGAGCCACCTATTACAACTGTTCCAATGAGAAATCTTAACTTTTTATCAATAGCAGCTTCCTTTGCTGATGTGTATGAAATAGAAAATATAGGAATAGGCGTTCATTCTGTTGACAGTCCATATCCTGACTGTAGGGCAGAGTTTGTTTCAGCAGCTGAAGCGGCAATAAATGCAAGTTCTGTTATGGTTGCTAAGAAGAAAAACAGAATATACATATACTCTCCTTTTTTAGGTATTACTAAGCAAGATGTGTTAAAAATTGGCCTTGAGCTTGGAGTACCTTACGAAAAAACATACTCATGCTACAAAGGAACTATTCCACCATGTGGAGAATGTGCTACATGTGTTCAGAGAAAAGAAGCTTTTGAAAGTGTAGGTTTAAAAGATCCATGGTTTTCTAAATAATCTCCCTGCCAAAAGCAGGGATTTATTTCTTCTGTATTTAAAAGTAAGTGCCATCAATCAGCATACTTTTTAACTGCAAATACTCTATCCACAAGAAGATACTCTATATACTCTTTACCAGGTGGAGCAATCCATACTGTGTAGTTTGAATTTTTAAAAGTTCCTATATGGATGGTGTGATATTCTCCATCTATAAAATCTTCCAAAGGTACTTCTTCTACAATATCCAAAGGATAAATACCATATCTAAATGCAATTTTATCTTCTGGATCTGTTCCATCCTTAACCTGCGTTCTTACTACTGCATAAATATCCCAGTATCCTTCAGGAAGTGCATTTAAATCAAGTTGAACAGCCCAGTCATCTTTGCTTCCTGATATTGCTATAGCAATTTTATTTGAAGCTAACTTATCTTCTATAATATCGCTACAGCATATATTTAATGAAAACTCCTGAAAATCTATCCATATATCTGTTTTATCTACATTTATTGGCTTAGATACTTTATTGAGATCTTCCTTTAAAAATTTCTTTAGGTCATAAATAGATTTTCCTTCTGCATAATGTGAAATTTTAAATTTCTTTACTAAATGGGGAAGATTTTCCTTCGCAATTTTAACTATGCTTTTATCTACATTATCTTGATTCATTAAAACTGCTACATAAAAACCTAACAGTATTTTCTGTAAATTTACCAGTTTATCTTCTTCTATTTTTTCCTCTGCTGAATTAAGGATATCGAAAAGTTTATTGATTACTTCACCATTCAGATACGTTGGTGGTGTTTTAATAAAAAGGGGAACATCAGGATTCTTTACATAAAGATATAGAGTATCTATATACTCCTGAATATCTTCCCATGCTAAACCGTACAATCTTTTTAGAACATCTTCTAACAACCTATCTATATTTAAAGATGGGTTCCACATAAGTTTTGAAAATACGTATATTTTTATATCAACCATATCACTTCCAAAAGTATCGTAAGCTCCCTGCAGAAAAATCCCTTTAACTTGTGGAATTGTTGAGAAATACTTTATGTCATCGGCAACCTGGTATATATCTGGAAATGGGATCAGATAGTTTGAAAAGTTTGTGATGTAATGCCATATGTATATAGTGTCTGTATATCTACACCATCCAAGCAAATCCTCAAGTATATAGGTATTATTTCTTATAAGAAGAGGTTTAGAAAAATCTGCATCGATAGTGGAGAAAAATATTCCCATATTTTCTGGGAGAGAAGTATATTTTTTGGGAGGTTTTCTGCTCCAGTGATAGGCAAGAGCAAAAAATTTTACATCTGGAAATTCGTCTTTTAGATCTTGAGCAATTTGAGAAACAAAATCAATATAAGGCGTTGAAGGACTTCCTCCTTCTTGTATCCTTTCTAAGCTTTTTGTGTTTCTACAGTAGTCATTTATGTCGTTTGGGGATATAAGAACATGTATAGTTCCTTTTTTGTTTTTTACTTCTTCTATTAAAATATTTTTTAATGTTTCAACTGCTTCATATATTGCATCTTCATTTGTGAAATCTATCTGATTTCCACATAAATATTTATTTTCTCCAGGAAATAGATCCTTTATTGAAATAAGAATAAAAAATTTATTTCCAAATCTTAAAGGATACTTATTTCTGTGTCCTAACCTGCCGTTTAAAAGAAAACTTTCAGCAAAATGAGGATTATTTGCTTCTTTTACAAAAATTTCTCTATATTCAAAAGCTGGATTTTCTTTTATATCAAGACTATAAATGGAAAAGTCCCTGGGAATGTACTCGTAGTTGAAAGAAAACTTCTTATATCCTAATTTTTCTAAAAATGTGTATATACCATTTAAGATACCTTTTTCTGTTTTTCCTCTTATAAGAATCTCATCTTCATTAAGATCCTTTTTGATAATAAAACCTTCATCTTTTAGTATCTCCTGGCATTCATCACATTTTTCTAAACGAATTACTTTTTCATATTCACAGTTGTCTGGATCCTTTAATGGTAAATTGTAATCTATAATTTTCTTCAACTTTTTCTGAAAAATACATCCAAGCTTTTTATTATCTGTGCATATAAAATATTCTTTTAAAGAGTTTTTTGTTAATTCTAAACCTTGCGAGTAATTGATAACAAAGAGAAAAATAAGTAATATTAGTGATTTCATCCTAACCTCATTACTATTATTAATAGATTAATAATAATTTAATAAAAATTCTATACATAGTCACCTCAACGCATAGATTTAGAGAATAATCTGATAAACTAGAAATAAAAAAGAAGGAGGTAATATGAAAACATTTATACTTAAAAGGTTTTATCCTCAAGAAATGACTATAGAAATTACTCCACAGCAGCTTATTTCAATGTTCCCAATAGAACTTCAGGAACACCCTTTTATGGGAGAGATTAACAGAGTGTGGAAGACAGATAACAAGGTTTACAGTGTAAATACAATTGATAAAGATTTTGTTGTTGATTTAACAAAAGATAGAAAGCATCTGCAGGTAAAAAGAGAAAAAATGCTAGAGATTTTAAATGATTTAAATGAGTTTGAGATTGTTCTTTACTATGAAGATAAAGAAGATATTTACAAAGTAAAAGCAAAGTAAGAGGAGAACTATGAAAGTACTAAAAGCTCAAGAAATGGCTTTTGCCGATGAAAATACAATAAAGTTAACAGGAATTCCTTCTCTTGTTTTAATGGAAAATGCAGGTAGAACTTCTACTGAAATAATACTAGATCATTATTTCATTAAAGATAATTTTATTGTTGTAGCAGGTAGTGGAAATAATGGAGGAGATGGAATTGTTATAGCAAGATATCTTTTAAGAAAAGGCAAAAATGTTAAAGTATTTATTCTATCTGATAGTAAAAGTAAATTATCAGAAGATAATAAAAGAAATTTAGAGATTTTTGAAAGTTTTGGAGGTGCTTTATTACTTACCCCTAAAGAAAAATTAGCAAAACTTAGAAACGCTATAAAAGAATCAGATGTAGTTATAGATGCCGTTTTTGGAACAGGTTTTAAACCTCCAGTAAAAGGTTACAGAGAAAAAGCTTTAGAAATAATAAACAATTATGCTAAAAATGTGGTATCAGTGGATATTCCTTCTGGTTTATCAACAGATACAGGAAAGGTGGAAGGGACTTTTGTAAAAGCTGATTTAACTATCACATTCGCCTATCCAAAACTTGCCCATATTCTATATCCAGCCTGTGAATACTGTGGAGATGTTTATGTAGTTGATATCTCTATAGATGACAGCTATCTAAAAGAAATAAAAAGATTTATTCTCACTCCTGAAAATATAAAGATTCCAGAGAGAAAGAAAAATAGTCATAAATATACTTACGGTCATACTCTTATTATAGGTGGTTCAGCTGGTAAAACAGGCGCTGTTATTATGGCGTCAAAGGCTTCAACTGCCGCTGGTTCAGGTCTTACAACAGCTGTTATTCCTTCTTCTTTAGATCCTATTTTTGAAAGTACTCTCATAGAGGAGATGACTATACCTGTTGATGATAAAAATGGTTTTTTTGGAAAAAAAGCAGGAAAGGAGATTTTAGAGATAATAAAAAAAGGAAAATTTACATCAATTGTTGCAGGAATGGGAATGTCTGTAACGGAAAACACTATTTCAGTGGTTGAAAATCTTCTTAAAGTAAAGCTTTCTTTAGTTTTAGATGCTGATGGGATAAACAATCTCATTCTTATAGAAGATTTTAAAAAGAAACTATTTAAGAGAAAACATCCAACAGTTTTAACACCTCATGTTGGGGAGATGTCTAGATTAACTGGATTATCTACTAAAGAGATTTCAGATAATATGGAAGATGTTGCAAAAGAGTTTTCTCAAGAAACCAATACATATGTAGTCTTAAAGAGTTCAAGAACAGTTATAGCAACACCTGAAGGAGAAGTTTTCTACTCAATAAGAGGAAATGAAGGTATGGCTACAGCTGGAACAGGGGATGTTTTAGCAGGAATTTTAGGAACACTTATTTATAGACTTGGTACTAAAGAAGGAGTTAAAACAGGTGTTTTCCTACATGGTTTGTCTGGAGATTTAGCTAAAGAGGATATAGATGTAGAAAGTATGAAAGCAACAGATTTAATCAGATATATCCCTAAAGCCTATCAACTGTTAAAAAACTACAAGCCTGAATTTATAAACTTTTATAGAAAAATAGAGGAAATATAATGGCGACAGGTTTACTGGCTCTTTTAGATGATATTGCTATGCTTATGGATGATATAGCTGTTGCCAGCAAGTTTGCAGCAAAAAAGACATCTGCAGTTTTAGGAGATGATATAGCTGTAACAGCAAAGAAGACCACAGGAATTGCAAGTAGCAGAGAAATTCCTATCATTCTTGCAATAATAAAGGGTTCTTTTATAAACAAAGCTATACTTCTACCAATTGTATTTGTTCTTAACTATTTCGCTCCTTGGCTTATTGTTCCAATTTTGATGATTGGTGGATTGTATCTTTCTTACGAAGGAGCAGAAAAGGTTATAGAGATGATTTTTCATAAACACAGCACAGAGGAGAAAAAGCAATTAACAGAAGAAGAGAAAATAAAATCAGCAATAAAAACAGATTTTATTCTTTCCCTTGAAATTATTATTATTGCCCTTTACTCAGTAAAAGACCAACCTTTACTAGTACAGATTGTTGCAACAACTTTAGTTGCAATTATCGCTACTATTGGTGTTTATGGCTTAGTTGCTCTTATTGTTAGATTAGATGATATAGGTTTTTATCTAATAGAAACAGGAAATCCTTTTCTTGAGAAGATAGGTAGATTTTTAGTGTTTATTCTTCCATGGATAATAAAGTTTCTTTCTATTGTTGGAACATTTGCTATGCTCTTAGTGGCTGGTGGAATATTTATTCATAATATGGAGTTTTTACATCATTATCTTCATTTTTTACCTTCTTTACTATCTGAGCTATTAGTTGGATTTTTTGTGGGAACAGTAACCGTTTCTGTAACCTATATCTTTCATAAAGTAAAGGGGCATTAATGCCCCTTTAAAACATCTCTTGAAGTGGTTTAACAGTTAGCTCTTTTTCCTTAAAGGATTTTATTCCCTGAACGGCAGCATAGGCTGCTCTTATTGTAGTAAAGTAAGCTATTTTATGCTCTACAGCAGCTCTTCTTATGTAGTAAGCATCAGAGCGTTCTCTTTTTCCTGATGGAGTATTGATTATCATCTGTATTTCACCATTTCTAATCATATCAACAATATTTGGTCTTTCTTCTGAGATCTTGTTAACTCTTTTTGAAGGAATTCCATGGGATCTTAAAAATTTATTAGTTCCTTCTGTTGCATATATGTTAAAACCAAGATTAACAAGTTCTCTGGCAATATCTAAAATTGCCGGTTTATCTTTATCTGCAACAGATATAAAAACATTTCCTTTTTCAGGAAGAATATTTCCTGCTGCTGCCTGTGCTTTATAAAATGCAAGTCCAAAATCTTCATCAATTCCCATCACTTCTCCTGTGGACTTCATCTCAGGTCCGAGGAGTGGATCTACTTCTGGAAATCTGTTCCAAGGGAATACCACTTCTTTTATAGAGTATCTGGAAAAATTTCTATCTCTAAAATCTGTAGCTGGATGAATATCTTCTATCTCAAAAACCTCAGGCACAATCTCCCTTAGTTTTTTTCCTACAATTATTTTTGAAGCAATTTTTGCAAGGGGATAACCTATTGCCTTACTTACAAAAGGAACTGTTCTTGATGCCCTTGGATTAACTTCTATTATATAGATATCTTCATCTTTTACAGCAAACTGAACATTCATAAGACCTTTAACATTTAGAGCTTTTGCTAACTTTTTTGTCTGCTCTTTTACCTTTTTAATAATCTCCTCTGGAAGAGTATATGGTGGAATGCATGTTGCACTATCTCCTGAATGAATTCCAGCTTCCTCTATATGTTCCATAACTGCCCCAACAAGGACATCTTCCCCATCAGAAACAGCATCAACGTCAAGCTCTGTAGCTTCATCTAAAAACTTGTCTATTAGAAGGGGTTTATCCTCTGTTACGTACACGGCCTCTTCTATGTATTCAAGAAGTTCAGCAGTATCATAAACAAGCCTCATAGCCCTACCACCTAAAACATAGGAAGGTCTAACAAGTATTGGATATCCTATTTTTTCTGCTATTTCTATAGCTTCTTCTTTTGATTTTGCTATACCACTTTCAGGCTGCTTTAATCCTAGCTTTATTATAAGATTTCTAAATCTTTCCCTATCCTCAGCAATATCTATACTCTCAGGAGATGTTCCTAGTATATTGATTCCTGCGTTTTGCAGAGGAACTGCAAGTTTTAAAGGAGTTTGCCCCCCAAACTGAACAACAACCCCTATAGGCTGTTCGCTTTCAATAATATTTACAACATCTTCATATACAATAGGTTCAAAGAAGAGTTTGTCTGATGTATCATAATCGGTAGAAACTGTTTCTGGATTACAGTTTACCATTATAGCCTCATATCCTTCTTCTCTTAAAGCCCATACACAGTGAACACAGGCATAATCAAACTCTATTCCCTGTCCAATTCTATTTGGGCCGCTTCCAAGAATAATTATTTTGTCTTTTTTCATAGACTCCTCCAATGAAAATATAACTAAAAAATTATACCTGACATAAAAAAGAAAATATTAAAAGATAGATAAGGAAAAAATAATTATTTGATGTAAAGTTCTGCATCTATAGGATTTCCAAAATCATCAACTACTTTATATTTAAAAATTTTTATGTAAGGACTATCTAACTGTATGTTTAAAAG
>JALVKE010000218.1 GCA_027028005.1 Persephonella sp.
AAAACTACAAAATTTACCTAATATCGCAGCCATATCTAAAATACAATTTTGATAAAATAATCTTTGTATCAAAAAATCAGATTTATAGAACAAATGGAAAGGGAATATAGAAAGATTAAAAGATTGTTATACTAAAAGTGATACAGAGAACATGACTAAACCTGTAGGTTTAGCCATTAGCCTTTCATCTTGCTTTTGCTAATTCTTTTTTCCTTGATTTCATATACTTTTCTAATACAAGTCTTCTTTTAACAGGTGAGAGGTAGTTAATAAAAGGAATTCCGTTAAGATGATCTATCTCATGCTGCAGAACGATAGCTAAAAATCCTTCTGCGTCAAGCTGAATATCATTTCCTTCTATATCCTTAGCAACAACTTTAACTTTCTCAGCTCTAGGAATAGTTATCTGAACCCCTGGAAAACTAAGACATCCTTCTGTAGATTCTAATTCTCCTTCTTTTTCAACAATCTTTGGGTTTATTAAAGCCATCTTAATAGGTTCTTCTTCTGACTCTTCCTGAGCTTCGTACTTTTTAACACCTGTATCAAGAACAAGTATCTGATAAGGTATACCTATCTGATTTGCTGCTAATCCTACTCCCTCTTCTTCATACATTCTTTTAAACATTACATCTACATACTCTTTCAGCTTTTCATCAAAGAAATCAACTTCTTTCATCTTCTCTTTTAATATCTTGTCAGGCCACGTTCTTATCTCATACGTCATTTTACACACCTACAGCTGATTTTAATACTTTTTGTTTAAATCTTCTTATTGTTTCAGCAGGGTTTTCAGATTTGAATATAGAACTTCCTGCAACAAATATATTAACACCAACATTTGAAGCTTCAACAATAGTATGTTCATTAATTCCACCATCTATTTCTATTAAAAGGTCTGTTCTACCTGTTTCTTCCATAAGTCTTTTTAGTTTAACAACTTTATTTAGTGTTTCAGGTATGAACTTTTGTCCACCAAAACCTGGGTTTACAGACATTATAAGAACATAATCTATAAAGTGTATAATCTCTTCGAGAAGATGGACAGGCTCAGCAGGATTTAAAGCAACCCCTGCTTTTACTCCTCTAGATTTTATATACTCAACAAGTCTATGACTATGAATGCAAGCATCCATATGAAAAGATATCATGTTGCAGCCAGCATCAATAAATTCAGGAACATACCTTTCAGGTTCAACAATCATAAGATGAGCATCAAAGGGAAGGTCTGTTACCTTTCTTATTGATTTAACAATAGGCATTCCCATAGTTATGTTAGGAACATATCTACCATCCATTACATCTATGTGAATAATATCAGCTCCTGCTTTTTCAACCATTTTGATCTCTTCACCAAGTTTAGAGAAATCTGCCGATAGAATAGAGGGAGCTATTAGTTTTATATCCAAATTATTACCTCCCGTTAATATTTAATAAAACATCCACTAACATAATAAAGATACTCCACAATAAATAATTTTTCTATGATTTTCTGCAATAAAAGGTTAGATAAAAAAGCAATTGTTCTATAGGGAATGTAAATAAAAAAATCCTATCTCCATTTTAGAGATAGGTACAGATTAATACTTTTAATACACATTAACCATCTAAATTGTCAGCCTCTACTGCTGCTATTATCTTTTCAGATATATCTGGTAAAGCTGCCCTAACTCTTACCCATGCAGACATCATAGGAACACCTATTGGATTTTCTCTAAACTCTTTCTCTGCTATCTGAAGAGCTTCAACAAAAGCTTCAACAGCTTCAATCTCACTATGTCTATCATACTGAAGGCCATTTATAAGAGATAATGCATTATACTTTTCAACAGCATATCTTGCTTCTTGAAGATACGTCATTAAAAGGGTCCTAAAAAAAGCTTCAGAAAATACAACTCCATCATGAGATAAAACTCTAAAAAGGGTTTTAGCTATATCTGTAGCCATTTTCACAAGCCCTTCTCTTGGATTGCCCTTCTCAAGTTTTTGATGTTTATGCTCGTAAGTATCCATAACTTCAACCTGACATATTCTATTAAAAGAGGTATTTTGATAAACCTCGCTAAGCATAGATACTTCAAGTCCCCATGTTGGAGATATTCTAATACCTCTTGCTAGCGTTCTTATAAATGCAAATTCTCCTGATAAGGCATATCTGAAACTATCTAGATACTCTAGATACAGGTTATTTCCTAATATTTTCTTTAAAGCTCTAATAAGAGGTGTATAAAATATTCTTGTAACTCTTCCGTAAAGCTTGTTTGTTACTCTCGCATAATATCCTTTACTGTACTCAAAATCTAAAGCTGGATGAACAACAGGATATAAAAGTCTAGCTGGAAGCTCTCTTGTATAGTTAACAATATCACAATCATGAAGTCCAATAGCATAAGCAGAAGCATCAGCAAGGATATATCCTAAGCTCATCCATACAGATCTACCTTTTCCTGGTATAGAAACATTAAAACCTGCTTTTTCTAGCTCCTTATATAAAGCCTGCATTCTAGGACCGTCATGCCATATAACCCTTACTTCTGTAGGAATTTCAGACATTATTTTTTTGACTCTTTTAAATTGTTTTTCATTTGCTCTGTCTAGAGACAAAACAATTTTATACAGATACTTAATTTTTTTTAGCTCTTCTACAATTTTTGGCATTGCAGGTCCTTCAAACTCAGAATAAAGAGCAGGTAATAAAAGGACCATATTTCTTCTTTTTGCAAAAATTTCAAGCTCATACTCTAATTCTTCTAAGGCTCTTGGCTTTAATTTTTGTAATGTTGTTATAACACCGTTTTGAAAAAAATCAGCCATTAAAAGTCCTCCTTTTTATTTCCAGAGTTTCAGTAAATAAGGTTTCATCTCTTCAAATTTTTCTGCTTGTTTTTGATAGTATTCCTCAGCTTCATCTTCTGTTTTATCTTTTAGTTCATTAACCAATGACGCTACTCGAGCATTGTATAAAGGAATCATTGTATTTAAAAGTTTGAACTTCTGTCTTGGTGTAGCGTGAAAACTATATGCATATCTATAAACAATTCTTATCCATGTTTCTACAGGCATTATAAAATTGTCAAAATCTTCTTCCATAAAGAGTTTTTTTATATAATCAAAATCCTGTTTCTCTAAGACTACCTTCCAAACTCCAGCAAAGTTGTTGTACCCAATTTTGAAATATTCTATAAGACCTTCTCTGTCTATTTTAAAAGGTTTTGGTTCCATCCCTACAAAATCTCCTAGTATAGGCACATCCTTAGAACCTTTAACACTTTTCCAATAACTTTCATAATCTTCCATTAAATTGTATATTGTTCCAACAACCTCTCTATACATCTCACTTAAATCTTTAGAAGGATCTTTTTCATTATGAATTTTTGCTCCTAATCTAGCCTGACAGATTTTATAACCATCAACTATGGCTGTTGTAGTCATCCATATATCTATGCCAAATCTTGCAACATCTGTTTCCCACACATCTTTATCAAGAAAATCTTTAACTAATTTACTTGACATTCCAAAATCACCGCCTATTGGTTGTCTAATACGAAGCCCGTATAACGTTCTTGTTAAAGGATAAGCAACATTATTTGTTATTGTTCCATCAAATTTAAATCTTTTGTAGTAAGGTGTGACATAATCATATCCACTGTAGATTGGTTCAAGAATATTCCTTATCCACTCAGGAGTTATAGATTTTAAGTCAGAGTCAAATGTTGCAACAGCATCAGCTTTTAAAAAGTGGGCAGATTCAAAGACAGCTCTTAATGCAGATCCTTTTCCAGGTATTCCTCTATAGATGGTTACTATTTTTTCTATATTATATTCACTTATATCTGTTGCCTCAGCTTCTTCACGGGTATCATCTGTTGAACCTCCATCAGAAACAAATATGAGACATTTTTTATCTGGATAATATTTCTCAAGACCTTTAGCTACAGTTTCTATTACATTACCTATTGTTTCCTGACTAAAGTATGAAGGTATTCCAACTACAATATCTGCGTATCTTAATCTTTCTATCTTCTTTCTAGCATCTTCTCTAAGAGCTGTTGAAAATCTATATGTTTCCATTATCTATCCTCCACTAAAAGAATTGTTATATCCATAACATTTGTACCTGTGTAGCCTGTGAAAATAAGATCATCTGTCTCTTTAAAAAAGTGATAACTATCATTATTTTCTAGATATTTATCTATTGACAAACCTTTTTTTAGAGCTTTTTCATAAGAAGTTTTGTCAACTACTGCCCCTGCAGCATCTGAATTTCCATCTATCCCATCTGTTCCACCACTTAAAAGATATATACTTTCTGTATCTTTTATCTCATTTAGAGCTGATAAACAAAGCTCCTGATTTCTTCCACCTTTTCCGTTTCCTTTTACTGTTACTGTTGTTTCTCCTCCAAATAAAAGACATACAGGTTTTTTAAAAGGATTTTCTGTTTTTATAATCTCCTTTCCTATAGAGACAATAACCTTTGCCACTTCTCTAGCTTCTCCTTTCATCTGAGATGTCATTATGTGAGATTTATAACCATTTTCTTCAGCTATCTTTTTTGCCTGCTTTAATGCTTTAAAGTTATTTCCGATGATAAAGTGCTTTATATTTGGATTTTCCTCTTTTGGAGTATCTGGAATTTCTCCTTTTAAACCTTTCTCTATAACTTCTTTCACAGTTTCCGGAACCTTTTCTAACAAATCATACTTTTTTAAAATGTTATAGGCATCTTTGTATGTTGATTTATCATAGTATAAAGGTGCTGAGCCAATTGTAAACAGGTCATCTCCTATAACATCTGATATAACTAAAACTATACCTTTTGCTTTTGTAGCTCTACCAAGCCTTCCACCTTTTATAAGAGATATATGCTTTCTTATAATATTTATCTCATCAATAGGAACAGAGTGTTTAAGTAGAAGTTCTGTTAATTTTCTCAAATCCTCTAATGTTATTGGTGGTATAAGCTTTTCAATAAGAGCAGAACTTCCCCCTGAAAGAAGGTATATAAAAAAGTCATTTTTATATAAGGAGCTCATTTTTTTGTATAAAATATCTCCAGCATAAAGGCTCTTTTCATCAGGTATAGGATGAGAACCTTCTATAACCTCTATCTTTTTTAATTTTTCTGTATAGTTACATACTACTAAACCTTCTTCTATTCTTTCTAATGCTATTTTCTCAATAGCTTTAGCCATTTCCACAGAAGCTTTACCACTTCCAAAAACATAAAATTTTTCTGGAATAGGAAATTTATGATTTTCTACCTGTATAAGACTTTTTTCTATTTTTACTGAAGCAGGTATTAGATTTTTTGGATGAACAGCATCTATTGCAGATAAAAACATGGAAATTAAAAGCTCTCTACCTTTTTTCAAGTTAGCCTCCATAAACTTATTATCTAACATTATTAAAAGTAATGTAAATTTGTTTTAAGTAAATAACTATTAAACATAATAATAATTTCATGTTAGTATTAAAAAAAAGGGGAGTTTGGATGGTTACTAAAAAGTTATTTGAGGATTTTACTGAAGATATTATTCGTTTATATGTTCAAAAAAATGCTGATTACTATATTGCAAAATGGAGATTAATGTCTGCTAGTGGAAGTAAAATTTCCTGGAACTGGCCTGCTTTTTTATTTACTGTAAACTGGTTAGGGTATAGGAAAATGTATCTTTACGCTTTTATATACATAATGCTAAATATAGCGACATTAGTTCCTGTATTTGGTCTTATTCTCTGGACAGTTCTATGGGTTGGACTTGGTATGTATGGAAATTATCTATATGCCTTAAAAACATATGAGGATCTTACAAAGCTAAAAATGGCTTATTCTGATGAGAATATGTTTAAACAGATGGTTGTAAAAAAAGGAGGTACATCTATTTTTGGTGTAATTTTAGTAATTCTTATGGGTCTTTTTATTTACGGGATACTGTTTGCAATAGGTATTACTATTATGGAATCAACTAGTAATAGCTATTCGGAGTTTTAAGGTATGAGTAGAAAACTGTTATTTGGAATACACTGTCATCAACCTGTAGAGAACTTTTATGAAGTTGTAGATGAAGCAGTAGAGAAAGCTTATAAACCTTTTTTTGAGGTTGTCTCAAAAACAGATTTTCATTTTAGTGTTCATTACAGTGGCTGGCTCCTTGAGTATATAAAAAAACACCATAAAGATCTTTTTGATCTTATGAAGAAATGCTCTGATAAAGGGCAAGTAGAATTTTTTACAGGTGGGTTTTACGAACCTGTTCTTGCATCTATACCTTCTGATGATAGAAAGTATCAGATAGAAAAACTAAACAGTTTTATAGAAAATAACTTTGGGCAGACACCAAAAGGATTGTGGCTTACTGAGAGGGTTTGGGATGACACTGTTATAAAAGATATCGTTGATGTTGGTGTTGAGTATGTTATGGTTGATGACTACCACTTTATATGTGCCGGTTTTAAAAAAGAACAACTTCACGGCTACTTTATAACAGAAAATGAAGGTTATAAGCTTGGAGTTTTTCCTATAGATAAAACCTTAAGGTATATAACCCCTTTCAAACCTGTCCCTAAAGTGATGGAATATCTAACCTCTATACCTGATAAAAAAGCTGGAGTTATTTTTGATGATGGAGAGAAATTTGGTATATGGCCAAAAACCTACTGGTGGGTTTATGAAAAAGGCTGGCTTCAAAAGTTTATAGAGACTATAAACTCTAGCAAAGATGTTGAAAGTTATTTATATAGAGAGTATGTAAAAGAGGAAAAACCAGAAGGTTTAGCTTATCTTCCAACAACCTCTTACTACGAAATGGGAGAGTGGGCTTTACCTGCAGATATGTTTGAAGAAATAGAGTTTTTAAAAGAAAAACTTATATCTGAGGGATTAGAAGAATACTTTGAAAAGTATGTAAGAGGTAGCATATGGAAAAACTTTTTTGTTAAATATCCTGAAAGTAACAGAATTCACAAAAGATTTTTAGACCTTTCTGTAGAAAATAAAGATTTAAAGAAAAATAGAAATTTTTTAGAAAATTTAATGGCTTCCCAGTGCAACGATGTTTTATGGCATGGAGTTTTTGGAGGACTGTATCTTCCAAATCTTAGAAACAATGCCTACAGATTTTTAATAAAGGCTGAGAAAGAGGTGGAAAAAGGAAAAAATATCTTTTCATATACAAAGGTAAAAGATATTACACTTGATGGATACGAAGATGTAAAAGTATCAACGGAAAATTTAATAACTTTACTTAGCAGTAAAGAAAGTGGTCAGTTAGTGGAACTCTCAATAAAAGATAAAGAGTTTAACTTTGCTAATGTCTTAACAAGAAGAAAAGAAGGTTACCATTCAAAATTTTTCAAAAAAGATCAGCATCTACACCATGAAGATGAAGGCATCTCAACAATTCATGAAGCAAAGCTTGAAGTTTCTATTGAAGAGATAAAGGATAAACTAATATATGACTGGTATAACAAAAATATGTTTATAGACCATATAACAGATAAAAATCTTTCTCTTGAAAGCTTTTATAGATGCTCTTTTAAAGAGTATGGGGATTTTGCAAATCAGCCTTTTGAAATAGTAAAAGTTGAAGCTGGAGAAGTTATCTTTGAAAGAAATGGGGGAATATATAAAGATAAAAAATACAAAACAAATCTAAGAAAGGCTTACAGAATTAAAGGAAATACAATAGAGTTTATTAATGATATAGAAACAGAAGATAAAGAAGAAAATATATATCTTCTGGAACTAAACTTTCATTTTGCTGTTTACGACTGGATAAAGGTAAACGGAAAATCTCTAGAAAAAATGATTTTAGGAAATCAGCAAAAATTATCTATAGAAGACCCTTTTACCGAAAAAAAGATATCAATCTTTATAGATAGACCTGTAAACTGTTTCATTTCCCCGATAGAAACTGTTAGTCAATCAGAAAAGGGTGTTGATATAACCGTCCAAGGTTATTCTTTTGGATTTATTTTACCTTTCAAAGAAAAAATAAATGTGGGGTGTCTGTTAGAGATAAGATGAAGAAAGAAAAGTACAAACACAACTATAAGTTAACTATATCTTACATAGGGACACACTATTATGGATGGCAGAGACAACCAAAACATATTACTATTCAACAGGTTATAGAAGAAACATTAGAAAAACTATTTAATGAAAAGATAAGGCTTATTGCATCTGGTAGGACAGATGCAGGGGTTCACGCATTAGCTCAAGTTGCAAATTTCAAAACAGTTTCTTACAGGACGCCACAGGAGATTTATAAATATCTAAATGCAATGCTTCCTAGAGATATTGCCATAAAAAAAGTTGAGGAAGTTCCACTTTCCTTCAATGCAAGATTTAGTGCTAAAGGAAAAACATACTTCTATAGAATTTACACAAGACCTGATCCTTTTTTATATGGTTTTGGTTGGTACATATCAAAAAGATTAGATATACTCAAAATGAATGAAGCTTTAGACGTGATAAGACATGCAAAAAGTTTAATATCTCTATCAAAAAAAGGTACATATACAAGGGAACATATAGATTTAAGAGAGCTTTTTTTAAAATATGATGGAAATATAATAGAGATTGAAGTTACAGCATCTCATTTTCTAAGATACATGGTAAGAAAAATTGTTGGACATACAGTTCAAGTTGGTTTAGGTTCTATTTCTCTAAAAGAGCTTGAGGAGATATTAGAGGCAAAAGATCCAACAAAAGGAATATATATAGCCCCTCCACAGGGACTATTTTTAAAAGAGGTTTATTACTAGAGAGGTGATTATTTATCCTCTCCTTTTTTCTTTTTTTCCGTTTTTAAAGCAAAATCTTCAGGTTTTATATTTTCAAGCATTTTTCTAAACTGTTCTAATTCTTCGTCTGCTTCTGGTTCTCTTTCTATCTCTCCAACTTCTCTATCTAAATCTTCAACAGTTTGAATATTCTCTTCTTCCTGTTTATTTGTAGTTTCCTCTTCCTGTTTTTTTAACTCTTCTTTTATTTCCTGTAGATTTACTTTTTTTACAATATTTTCATCAAGAAAAATTGGAGCATCAAATCTTAACGCTAGATTTATCGCATCACTAGGTCTTGAATCTATAACTATTTCTTCTCCATTTTTGTCTAATACAATCTCCGCTATATATGCGTTATCTTGCTTGTCTATAATAGCAACATGCTTAACATCAGCTCCAAGTTCCTCAATAATGTTTTTCATTAGATCATATGTTAAAGGTCTTGGAGTTTCAACACCACTTTGCTTTAAAATAATACCTTCAGCCTCAGAAACACCTATCCAGATAGGATATATATCATCTTCATTATTAACATCTGCAAGCATCAATATAGGAGCACCTGTAAGGGAATCAATTCCTATATTCCTTACTTTAACTTGTACCATCTTTATAACCTCCCAATTTGATAGTAATACTATCAAATTTATTTACACACATTATATAAACTTTATTAAATATTTCAAGCTGTTTGTTTTATAAAATTGTTCATTATTAACAACTTTTGTAATGATAACTGTCAATTTTTATAAGTATAAATACATAAT
>JALVKE010000219.1 GCA_027028005.1 Persephonella sp.
ATATCATACTGGTGAATATATAGAACGCTATAATGAAATTATAGAAATAAATACAACTGATCCAATTAATATTGAGATTATGGAATTTTTACAACAAAAATTAGTCAAGATACTAAATGATAAAGGAATTGCTATAGAAACAATGCCTACAAGTAATATTCGCATTAGTTTTTACGAAGGATATAAAGAACATCATATCTACAGATGGCTTAACGAATTTGAAGAGGCTCCAACTTTATTATTGTGTTCTGATGATCCAGGAATTTTCTCTACTACCTTAAAAAATGAATACTATGCAATTTTAAATAATGTATCAAAAAAAAAAAGAATACCTTTAATAAAAGATTTCCTCAAAAATAGTAAAATATATGCTTTTTGAGTAGCTACTCTTCATAAGGAATACCTTTGCTTTTACAATATTCAGTAATTTCCTTATCTGATTTTAGGATCTTATCGCAAAATTTTTTAAAATCTTCAAACGCAAGTTCTTCATATTCACGATCCTTACTAATTGCCCTTATATATCTTTCAATTTTTGATATAAAATCTTTAAAATCAGCGTTAATGCTACAGAGTTTATCCATAGTTTTTAAATCTATATCTTTATATTCTGATCGAAACAAAATTTTACTTTCAAAAGGATTCGATTTTAATAATATAAAACCTATCCCAAATGATTGGTTTAATCTCGATAACTCATCTATTAAATTTTCATTAATATGGAAAGATACTAAATATCCATAATTAGCCCAAGAAGAATTAGAAACTGCTTGAAAAAATGCTTCCTTTAACTGAGAGTCGGTATTTATTTCCTTTTTTAGTTCGAAAGAATATAAACTTAGACTTATATCTTTTTTTACTGCATATAAAAACTCATTTATTGTTTTTGTCTTAAATTTTGTGAAAGATACTCCAACCATATCTGGATGAAGCCATTTTTGAGTATTATCCTTTTTATTTGATTTTTCATGAAAAATTGTCTTTGCATAAATATTTTCTACGTTCCTTAAGTAAGTAGAAAACAAAATATGTAAATCTCTTTCATGAAAACTTTTAAAAGAAGAGATTTTTGGAGGCACAGGAATTTCACTACCTAATTTATAAAAATACAGTTTAGTTCTTCCTTCTCCTAAAATTCCTAATCTTTGATCTCCTTTCAATCTTATTTTTCTTAATTCTGCAGAGATCACTCCAAGTGGATTTTTTGCTCCAAATTTATATAAATTATTTTTCTCAATATACTCCAAAATTTCTCTACTTGTTACAGGCTTATTTAAATCTTTCAAAGCTTTGAAAATAGCCTCTTTTATAGTCATCTTATATACCTCTAACTTAATAAATCATTGATATGTTGAATAACGTCACCTTTTATTAAACCAAATCTTCTTTCCAAAAATTCTTTATAGTCTTGCTCTGTTTCTGGTTTATTCAAAATATCTGGAATAAAATGAGTCATTAAATTAAATTCGGATAATTCATCAAAATACTCCTCAACTCTTTTATCTCTTAAGATAGAATTAGCTTTGTCAGATATATAAGTTAAATTTAAAGGACTGTTGAGAATATGCTTTTTATCTTTTCTAAGTTTTTTTGTAGACTCTCCTATATTTGTAGCAGAGTTTAAAGGTATTATATGATGTATTTCCAATTTAGGATCTTCTAAAGAAGCCTTAAATGCAGACAATCTGTATGAATCATGAGGTAATAAATCGTAAGGTTTTTTACTTAATATATATTGTAATATGGAATTTTTAATAGCAGTAGGAGCAGCAGTATTAGGATTTTGATTTAATAACGTTGTTAAGTCTGAATAATCTTCTTTCCTAAATAAACTGTCTTTTAAAATTTTTAGTGTAATTTCATTTCCTTCTCTCCATTTGTCTAATTCTTCCGAATCAAAGTTCTCGTCTATTATCCATGCTTTTAAAGCTTTCAAATCACTAACAAATTGATCATCTTGTCTTTCTTTATAGCTCCCTGCAAATAAAGAAGCCCAGAACCATGCTTCAATTTTATTTAGTTTGGAAGAGTCATTCCAAACATCATCATTACTTAATAAGTAAGCTATAGGTAGCACCATATAGTCATAACTAATCTGAGATTCATTGATATGTCCACATTTAAGTTGTAAGAAAGCAAAAGCTCGTGATAATGCTATAGTTGTAAGCTCTGTGAATTCAACAACATATTCAGGTTTTAAAGACAAAATAGAATTTCTAGAAATCAATAATTTAGATATTTCTTTTTCCTCTTTAGCTTCATAAGCAAGTAAAGAGAGTAAGTTTAAATATAATCCTTGAAACTTTTTAGAAGGCAAATTTTCTTCTATAGAAGTAAAATATGAAGCTTTCCATAGTCCATCTGGTAACTCATTGTCTATATGACTAACACTAAATTCTCTATCCAAAATTTCTAAAATCACTTTTACCAAAGATTTTCCCAAGTGTTTTTCTGTAGCTCTTGCGGCTTTTGCAACTATAAGGTCAAAATTAGATAAAGGTGTACCTCCTTTATTAATTTCCTCAAAAATTGCGGCAGCTCTTCCTATTTCGTGTTTATGAAGTAAAATTACTGGAATTTCTTTTTCTAAAAATCTTTCTAAAAATCTACTTACTTCTTCAGCCCAAGTAACTTGAAGTTCAGTAAATAAAGCATTTTTTTCTTCTTCAGATAGAGATTCTACATCTGGATCTAAGTGTCCCAAAACTTCGATGACAGAAATTAAACCATCTTTTATTTCTGCTTTTATCTCATCAATTCTTTCTTTTGCTAATTCTTTAAGTACTTTTCTATGTAATCCATCTGCTTTCTTATAAATTTCATAAAGAGGAATTAGTTTTTCTTTTGCTGCCAGTTTAGATACACGTAATTTAGCTCTTTCTCCTGTTAAAACATTTCCTTCAGTATCTTTGGGTTTATATGCCGGATGGAACCATTTATCTCTGTCTTTGGTTTTAAAAATTTGTTTGTTGATAATTAAATCTTTAACTTCTATTGGTTCTTTTTCAAGTATATCTTTTTCATTAAACCTTAACTTTTTATATCCAAAAATATCATCGTTTTTATCTATTTTTATAAACCATCTATGTCTTAATTTATCAAACAAGTTGCCCCAAACTTCTTCCCAATTCTGAGAAAAATCGAAAATGTTTCTCAAAGAATTATACAAAGTAGAGATTCTCTGCTGTCCATCTAATAGATATTCGCATTCTTCATCAGGCTTTATTTCTTTTTGTTCACATATTGCTCTTGCAGTAAAATCACCTCTTTTCCCTTCTATATGAAGAGTACTTCCAATAGGAAGATCTACTAAAACTGAAGCCAACA
>JALVKE010000220.1 GCA_027028005.1 Persephonella sp.
ATTCTGTTTCTGACACAACAGCAGATATAGGAGAAACAGAAACATCAAACAAATGTGATGAAGGTGTACCTTCATGTCTTGATGAAAACGGATTAAGTGATCTATCTTTATGCCCTGACCCAAAATCTGATTACGATTGTGTTGATGGCTGCTGCATAAAAAAGTTTAAATGTAAAAAAAGACATATAATCTTTCCTACTTTAGTTATTACCTCAGGAATACTTCTAAAAACAAAGGCTATAGAAAAAATTGGCTATTTTAATGAAGATTATCTTATAGATCAAGTAGATAATGAATACTGTATAAGATTATGGAAATCTGGTTTTAAAATTGCTGTAAATTTCGATATTGTTCTTAAACACTCAATAGGAAAAAGATCAACAAGAAAAATTCTATTTTTAAATGTTAAACCTAGTAATCATAATGCATTTAGAAGATATCTAATTGCAAGAAATAGCTTAATTACAGTGAAAAAATATCCATATATACCTGTTTTTATATGGGAAACAAAAATTTTATTTCATGAATTTTTATCTATTTTAGTTTTTGAAAAGGAAAAATATAAAAGACTAAAATTTTTGTTAAAAGGCTTAAAAGATGGAATTTTGTATTAAACTTTCTCCTTTCTACAGCCTGTGAAAATTACTATTGAAGAAGATAAAATCATAGATATAAAAGCCCCTAAAATAATTACCAGAATTTTAGGAGTTAGGTCTGGAGAATCAGGAATAAATGGTGGATCTATAACTTCTACAAAAAGCTGCTCCTTAGATTCATTAAATTTTGCCTGCTGGTACATCTTTAATAAAACTTCATACACTTCTTGCTCTGTCTTTAACTTTCTAAAAATATCCATATATTCTGTTAACACATCTGGAAGTTTTTTTAATGCAGGAAAGAATTTACTGTTCTCTTCAAAATTTTTTAAAGTTTTATCTATAAAAGAGATCTGTCTTTTTATCGCTTTTACTTTGGGATGGTTAGGAGAAAGTGTCATCTCTAAGGTAGATACTTCCATTAAAAGCTCTGTTCTTTTGTTTAATAAGTTTATGTATGTATCAAATATATTTTTCAACTCTTCATCAGGATTTAAAAGTTTTGACTTCTTTTGAAATTTAGCAAGTTCTTTTTGTAACCTTATAAGTTTTTTCTCTTCTTCTTCTAACTTTTTTTCCAAATATATTCTGTCAAACTTTGCTACTGAAAGATTTTTTTCATTTAGAAGTTTTCTAAGTTCAACAATATAAGCTTCTGCTATTTTTTTAGATAAAAACGGATTATTTGTACGAATGTCTATTTCAATCGTGTTTAATGTTTTATCCTGCTTTATTTTAACTTTTTTTCCTAAAACTTTTATTGCTTTATTCATGGATACTTTTTCTTTATCAGGGAATAAAATAGGTATAAGATTTAACTTTTCTATAATCCTTTTTCTTATGGTTCTACTATTTAAAACAGCCATTATTTTGTTTATATCACTTGATTGTCCAATATTAAGACCTGCTATAGCTGCTAAATTTGCTAATTCCCCTAAAGATGGATTAGAAGATATAGGAAGTAAAAGAGCTGAAGAAGTATATCTAGGAGGCAAAATAATAGCTAAACCAACAAAAACAGATAAAGAAACTAAAAATATTATTAGTAACTTTTTTACATTATTTTTTAAAATTTCGAAAAAATTCTTCTTTTTACAGAAAAAATCAAACATTCCCAAAAACTCTCTTTTAATTTAGATTCAGTATTTTACAACATGAACAGTTAAATTTCCAAACTCATCTACTTCAACAGAACATTCAGGAGGAATAACTATAGTAGATGAGTATTCAACGATTATTGAAGGAAAATCTATCTTATTATTTGCCTTTAAATGCTTCCTATCTATTACATACGTTTCTATCTCTTTTCCCTCAAAAACTGTTTTTGTTTTTCCAAGAATTGCTTTTTTATCTATCTTTTCAGAACCTTTTTCTATAATTTCTATTTCCGGTTTTTCTGTTTTTCCAATAGCTCTCAGTCTTATATTCACAACCTGAACTTCTTTATCTAAATTTTTAAATCCGTAGATTTTTTCATAGATATTGTGAAACTCCTGAATAAAGTTTTTTGAAAAAGGAACTTTTATCTCAAAAGACTGTCCTTTGTATCTCATATCAAGGTATCTTTCAAAGATAATATCTTTTGCTCCTTCCCTCTTTAAATCATCAAATGCTCTTTTCTCTAATATTGAAAAAAGCTCTTTTATTGCTTCATACTTTGCTTCTCTTTCTGAAAGCATCACTGTTGAGGAATAATCTTTTATTATGTCTGCCATAAGCATTCCCATTGCAGATAAAATCCCTGGGTTTCTTGGAACCAGCACTTTTGGAATGTTAAGAGATTTTGCAAGAAAAACAGCGTGCATTCCTCCTGCTCCACCAAAGGAAAATAGAGTAAACTCTTCAGGGTTGTATCCTTTTTCTACAGATATCACTCTTATCGCTTTTTCCATCTTTGCATTTGCTATTGTTAGAATTCCTTCAGCAAGTTCAACTGGAGAAAGATTTACCTGTTTTGCTAGCTTTTCCATATAAAGGATAGTTCTATCTTTATCCAGCTTCATTTTTCCACCTAGGAAAAACTCAGGAATAAGTCTTCCTAAAAATAGATTTGCATCTGTTACTGTTATGTTTTCTCCTTTTCCATAGCACACAGGCCCCGGATCTGCTCCTGCACTTTCAGGTCCTACATTTAAAGCACCTCCTTTATCTACATATGCAATAGAACCTCCACCTGCTCCTACTGTATGAATATCAATAATAGGAACCTTTACAGGAATAGAAGAGATCTCTGTGTCAGTAGAAAAAGGAATACTTTTATCTATTAAGGAAACATCTGTTGATGTTCCACCCATGTCAAAGGTTATTAGCTTTGTAAAACCTGCCTTTTTACCTATCTCAAAAGCTCCTACCACTCCCCCTGCCGGTCCTGAGAGGATTGTTCTAACAGGTTCTTCTTTTGCTGTTTTAGTTGATATGCTCCCGCCGTTTGACTGCATTATCCTTAAAACATCATTTTTAGATAGATGCTTCTCTATATAAGAGATATAGCTGTTCATTTTTGGCATTACATAGGCATTTACAACTACAGTAGAACTTCTTTCATACTCTCTAAATTCAGGAATTATTCTGTAAGACGGAGATACAAAAAATCCTTCTTCCTTTAATCTTTCTTCTACCTCTTTTTCATGGGTGTTGTTTAAGAAAGAAAATAAAAAAGATACTGCAACTGATTTTATCTTTTTTTCTTTTAGCTCTCTAATGAGATTTTCTATATCTTGAGTTTCCAACTCTTTAACTATCTCTCCTTTAGAGTTTATCCTGCAGTCTAATCCGTATCTATTTTCTTCCTCAACAAGAGTTTTTTCTCTTTTATAGTGCAGATCGTATAGTCTTTTTCTGTTCTGCCTACATATATATATAATGTCTTCAAAACCTTTATTTGTTATAAATGATACCTTTGCTCCTTTCCTCTCTAATAGAGTGTTAGTGGCAACTGTTGTTCCATGGATTATATTTTTTTCCTCTTCTTCTGCAATCTGTCTTATACCTTCTAAAAGGGCTTTTGCTGGATTTTCAGGCGTTGATAGTATCTTTAAAACTCCCCATTTTCCATCTTTTTTATATATAAAATCTGTAAATGTTCCTCCTGTATCTACTCCAATAATAACCATATTTCTTTCCTTTTTTTTTAATTTATCCAAATTTATTATAAAGAAACATGAGAGGGAGAAGCATGTATAAAACTTTGTACTGCACAGATATAGGCTTAAGAAGATCGCAGCAAGACTGTATATATGTAGATGGGGATATATATATTGAAAATCATTTTTGTGGGAAAAAAGAGATAGATAAAGATACTGCCTTGTTTGCAGTCTGTGATGGTATGGGTGGTTTGTTTCAGGGAGAAAAGGCGAGCTATTTTGTAGGAGTTAATCTTAAAGAAATAGATATTCCTTTCTCAAAAGAAGGTATAAAAGAAACTCTTAGAGAAATTCAAAGAAGATTTATAGAGAGAGGATTTTACAACTCTGGGACAACAATAGCAGGAGTTTATTTAAAAGGAAATAAAAGTATTGTTTTTAATGCTGGAGATAGTAGAGTTTACAAAATTACAAAAGAAGGGATTATTTATCTATCCCATGACCACAGCTATGTTCAAAGGCTTGTTGATACTGGACAGATTACTCAGGAGCAGGCATTTTATCATCCTGCAAGGAATATTCTTGAGTTTGGTATAGGAGATGTATTTCAACTAGACTGGGAAAGTGGTATAGAGCCTTACGTAGTAGAAGATGTTTTACAGGAAGGAGAGTATTACTTTTTATGCACAGACGGGGTTAACGGTGTTTTAAAAGATGAGGAGATTTTTTATCTCCTTGGGCAAAATCCTTTTGAAAATATAGGAAGATTTTTAGAAGAGCTTGAAAGAAGAAAGTCTGATAACTACAGCTTTATTATAGTATCTACTACTTAAGTTGGTATAATTTTCATTATTTTGTATTTGGAGAAGTTTTTATGAAGAAGGTTAAAGTTACAATAGATGGAATAACCGTTGAAGTTCCTGAAGGAACAACCATCCTTGAAGCTGCTAAAAAGATAAACAAGATCATTCCAACCTTCTGTTATCACGATAAGCTTCCTATATTTGGTGGATGTAGAATGTGTCTTGTCTGGGATAAAAAATGGAAAAATCCTGTTATTGCCTGTGGAACAAGGGTTTATGATGGTATGGAGATAGAAACAGAAAATGAAGAAGTTTTAAGAGATAGAAAGTTTATCCTTGAGATGCTCTTTACAAGACATCCTTTAGACTGCCCTATATGTGATAAAGCAGGGGAATGTGATTTACAAAACTGGGGAACTTACTACGGTCCTCAGAATAGACCATATGAAGGAATAACTCCTTTTGATAAAGTAAGACCTGAGGAAAACTGGGAAAGTGATTATCTTGAGTTTGTATCAAATAGATGTGTTCTCTGTTTAAGATGTGTAAGTGTATGTGAAAATGTTAACGGAGCTGCTGCTTTATTTCAGGAAGAGAGAGGATTTGAAATTCTTATCTCTCCAGACAAAAAGCCTATGGATACAGAAAGCTCATGTGAGTTTTGCGGTTTATGTGTTGATATATGTCCTGTTGGAGCAATTCTCTTTAAACCTTTTAAATACAATGCTAGGCCGTGGCTTTTAAAAGAAACTGTTACATACTGTGGAATGTGCTCTGTTAACTGCCCTGTAGCTATAGACCATGACGGAGAAAAAATATACAGAATACGTTCAACTTCTGATCTTCATATATGTTCAGGAGCTTATCTTGGATACGATATACATGCTAAAAACAGATTTGAAGGAGGATTGAAAAACGGCACTCCAATATCTTTAGATGAAGGAATAGAAGAGATAACTAAAATAGTAAATCAAAATCCTGAAAAAACAGCCATAGTTGTTTCCCCATACTCTACAGATGAAACTTTTGAAGTTATTAAAGAGATAGGAGAAAAAACAGGTGTATATCTAACATCAACAGTAACGTTGGATACCCTTCCCACAATTCAAGGTTTTGAAGAGGAAACAGGAAAAGAGTATCAGCTTCCAACAGAGGAAGATATTATAAAAGCTAAAAAAATTGTTGTTTTAGGAAATGATGTAGCAAATACAAACCCTGTAATATCTTACCTATTTCATAAAGTTTACTTTGAAGGAAGAGAGTTTGGAGAGGAAAAAGAGATATTTTATATGGGAGAAAGTTTAGATAGACTAAAAAAGTATAATCCTGTTTATAAAGAGGTCTTAAACGAAGAACTTTTAAACAAAAGAATAAGGCAGTTTGCGAAGATAGATAAAGACACAGTTATTGTGTACTCAACAACAACTCTTAAAGGAGAAAAGGCGTATAAGTTTGGTAAAAAACTTGGAAGAATATCAAAAAGAACTGGAGCAAAAGTTCTTATTATTCCTCAAGAGAGAAATGCATTTGGTCTAATAAACTCTTTTGAAAATCTTTACTACCTTCCAGATATTCTTAAAAAGATAGAAAATAAAGAGATAGAAAATATTGTTTTAATAGGTGAGGATATTGTTCAGCATATAGAAGAAGATAAGATGAAAGAGATTTTTATGAGTTTAAAAAATATTTCAGTAATAACTCCTTTTAACGATGGTCTTGCTTTATCTTCTCATATAGCTTTAGGCTCTTCTCTATGGTTTGAAGAAGAAGGAACAGTGGAAGGATTTTATGGAAAGAAAGAGATAACTCCTTATAGAAAAAAAATTCAGGAGAAGGATATTCTAAAAAGGATTTCTCAAGACCTAGAGAAAAAGGAACCATTGAGAAATGAGGGTTATAGCATATCTTATTATGATTACGAATATTTCATTAATCAGTTTATAGAACTTTGGGACTTTGGATACTTATCAAAAAGGTCTGATAATCTAACAAATATAAAAATGAAAAATCTATTAAAAGAAGAAATCTTAAGTGAGGAGGATTAGATATGGCTGATAATACAAACATTGAAAACACATTAAAAAAGATGGCTGTAGTTTTAGACAAAGTTGTAAAGAAGGTGGATGAACTTGATAAAAGAGTTACTAAACTAGAGATGAAACTTCTCTCTGAAGAAGGGAAAAAAGAAAGTCCCCAGTCTACAACTGCTCAACCACAATCTCAAACCCCATCACAACCTCAAACATCTGCAGGAATTGGCGGAGGAATGGGAGGTTTTGGAACAGGGTTTTTAAGCTCTCTTCTTGGTAGTTTTGCAGGAATGAGTTTATTTAACCTACTTTTTAACAACGATGTATCTCCCCATGAGGTAGCAGAGAAAGCAGGTTTGTCAGAGCAGGAGTTAAATGAGATAGATGAAAAACTAGATCAGCTTTCTCAAGAAGTGTCAGAGATAGATCAAAAACTAGAAGAGATTGATCAAAACCTAGATGAGATAGCTGAACCAGATATTGGATATGCTGATTTTGAACCTGACATAGACGATACAGGCTTTGATTTTGGAGGATTTGACGATATAGATATAGCTTAAGAGGTGGATTAATGAATATAAAAATGGGAGTAGCTAAAGCTGGTATAAAACCTTCTGGAGATTATGATATCCTTGTTTTGAAGTTTAAACCTTCTCCCTATTCTGTAGTCCTTACCCAAAACTCCCTTGCTGCTGCTCCTGTTTTATATGACAGGATGGTAAGAGAGATACAGGAAGAGATATCTGCTATTGTTGTCAACAGTGGAAATGCCAACGCAGCAACAGGGGAGAAAGGGCTTGAAAACGCAGAAAAGATGGCTGAGATAGTATCAGAAGGTTTTGATATAGAAAAAGAGGAAGTCCTTGTTTTCTCTACAGGAGTTATAGGTGTTCAGCTTCCTATGGATAAAGTAGAAAAAGGTATAGAAGAAGCTCTGAACAACATGCAGGAACTTGATTTAGAACTGGCTGCAAGGGCTATATCCACTACAGACAGCTTTCCTAAGTACTATGAAACAACAGGAGAGATAGACGGTAAAACCTTTAGCATAAAAGGAATAGCTAAAGGCGCTGGAATGATACACCCAAATATGGCAACAATGCTTGCCTATATCTTCACAGATGTAAAGATAGATAAAGAACTTTTAGACAGAGCTACAAAACTTGTTGTTGAGAGAAGTTTTAACTCAATAGACGTTGATGGTTGTGAAAGCACAAATGACAGCTTTTTAGTGGTAGCAACAGGAGAAACAGATGTTGAGATAAATGAGGAGAACAAGACATACTTTGCAAAGAAACTTCTTGAGGTTGCAACAGAACTTGCAAAAATGATTGTGAAAGATGGAGAAGGAGCAACAAAACTAATTCAGATAAACGTTCATCAGGCAAAGGATAAACAGGAAGCAAAAAGTGTAGGAGAGGCTATAGCTCTATCTAATCTTTTTAAAACAGCTATGTTTGGAAATGATCCAAACTGGGGACGGATACTTTCAGCTGTAGGACAGCTTCATCTTGATATTGATTTTTCCAATGTAAAACTTTACATAGGAGATTTTCTTTTATACAGTGGAGAACCAATGGATTTTGATAGGAAAGCTGCTGAAGAGTATCTGAAAAACAACAGAGAAGTAACTATAGACCTTTATCTTGGAAGAGGAGAAGCTGACTGGACTTACTATACCTGTGATTTAACATACAAGTACATTGAAATAAATGCAGAGTATACAACATAATGGAGATACTTGACTATCATAAACTAAAGATTTTTAAAACTGTAGCAGACACAGGCAGCTTCTCAAAAGCTGCTGAGCTTCTCTTTCTCTCTCAACCAACAGTAACTCTACAGATAAAAAAGATTGAAAACTATTTAGGAGTAGTTCTTTTTAAGAGAGATAAAAAGAAAGTCACATTAACAGAAGCAGGAGAGGTTTTATACAGATATGCATCTAAAATAATAGAGGATTATCTTTTACTTGAAGAAGGTGTTTCTAATCTAAAAGAGGGTCTTCAAAAGAGAATAACTGTTGGAGCCAGCACTACTATAGGGGAGTTTCTCCTTCCTGATATTGTCTCAACGTTTATCCAAAAACATAAAATCCATTTTAATCTTTTTATAGGAAACTCTAAAGAGATTGAAGAAGGAATACTATCAAAAACATTTTTTATTGGTCTTATAGAAGATGAAATTAACTCTACAAAGTTTGAAAAAATTCCCTTTTATTCTGATGAAATAATTCTTATTTCTTCTTATAAAACAGAGATTCCTGATCAAATTGATATAGAAAACTTAGAAAAATATCCTTTTATTTTTAGAGAGAAAGGATCAGGAACAAGAAATATTGTAGAAAAGTATCTGAAAGGAAAAGGTATAACTATAATTCCAGCGTTAGAAGTTAGCAGTAGTAAAGCTATAGCTAAGATTGTTGAAAATACAGATTATTTAGCATTTATATCAAAACTTGTTGTAAATGAAGAGATAAAAAAGAAAAAACTCAAGCAGATAAAAATTAAGAATGTAGAAATAAAAAGAGATTTTTACATTTTAACCCAGAAAAATATTAGATTACCTCAACTAGAAAAAGAATTTTTAAAAGAAATTCTAAAATAACTATACAGTTTTGAAACAAGACATAGATTAAATAAAAAAAGGAAAACCCCCCTTCCCCCCTTGAGGGCTTCCCGTATATTTTTTTGTTTTTAAGGAGGTAGCCCTCCATTTGGAGGGCTATTATTATTTTATTAATTTTCAAATGGGTCTTGGTTGAATTCAACGTTTCTGTAAGTCCACTCGTGAGCTCCGTTATCATAAACAGGTACCATCTTAGATTTTCCATTTCTGTTATCGTAAGCAGCTATTTCTACATCTCTCTTAGGTGCACCTATTGTTAACATTACTGAGTAAAGAGG
>JALVKE010000221.1 GCA_027028005.1 Persephonella sp.
GTTTAATTTCTTCATTTATATCATTTATATTTTCTAATATTTTGTTTATTTTAAAAGTTATATCATCAAGTGTATCATTAAAACTAACTGTCAATAAAACAGACTCTTTATCCTCATAAGGTTCTAAAACAACTACATCTTTATTTTTTACTCTAATATCAAAACCTATTTCTTTTAGCTTATTAATTGCTTTTAAAAGAAGGAAAAAATTTATAATGCGATATTTCACTCTTGTAGGTAGTTCTTCAAAGGATAAATCTTTACTACTATAAACATCTATATTCTCTTCATTTTTTAGGAAATCTACTTGGTGGTATGTGTATTTAGTCTTGAAAAAGTCAGGACGAACTATGTAGATTGGTATTCTTTCTTTGTCTATATCTTTCACAAGTGGCATAATGTTTTCCCATAGAGTATAAGGGCAGTCAAGGAAATGTCTGTTTTCTTCTACTATTAGAATACTATCATCTATTTCTTTTATGTAATAAGCTAAAACATCTTCAATTTTTACCGGTTTCACTTTCTCCTCTCCCTACAAAAACTATTCTCCCTTCAGTATTTCCAAGCAAAGAAGAATGCCTTGCAGACATTCCCATCCTTGTTGTTCCCATTAGAATTGGTGAGAAACTTAGTCCTGAACCGGCAGTGCTTCTGATAAAGCCATTTTGCATATCTTGATAAAATTGTAAGCCTTTTACAAAAGCCTCATATATTTCTTTGCTATACTTGTAAAATAAATAGCGTTCCCTCATCTTCCTATCCCATTCTTCCTTTGCGTATTTTTCTGTTAAAAGTGCTGTTAATAGGTTCATAGCTTACCCCCTTGATACTGGAATAAACACTCCGTATCCATTTTCCAAAGTAAATTTAACCTCTTCAAGAGATACGGTTTTTAACCTTTCAGGTAAACACTGAGAGCAGAAAGGGTTTATATGATAAGAAACATCATCAGCGTAAAACTTTCTTCCGCAATATTTACAAACTCTTTCTATTTTTGTTTCGTATTTCTCTACCATAGCTACTTTACCTCTATCTTTGCTATTCTCCAATTTCCTGTTTTTATAAGTTCCTCTGCTATATGTTTTTTATCTTGTGGCAAAAAGGTTAATATAGTCTCTTCATCTACTTGATGAAAACTCAACTCACTGTATATATCCTTCCCATACCAGCCAAACTCATACCTAATGCAGGGTTGCCCGTATTCTTTAAATTTCCTCTCCCATTCTTCTGCTATCCTCTTTCCCTCTTTTGTTCCTCTGGAAATAGTCAAATAAGCATAAGATTTCCCGTTTTGTTCCTGCATTCTCTTTGTAATCACATAAGGATAGACAGATACATATTCTTTTAACTCATTAAAAGACTTGATATTTTCAGGAACTCTTATCCAGAAGTAAGGCTTGTCAAAACATCTTTCATTCACATCAACCACAGTAAATTCAGAGAAAATACCTTGTAAATACTCTATGGCTTTCTTTCTAAACTCATTGTATTTTTGCCAGTCTGATTTAATTAGATTGATTAGTTTCGGTGTTGCTTTTAAAACTATTTCTGGTCTATACATTTTTCCCTCCTTTTTTAGTAATTATGGTTCACTTTTCTCTACTATCTCGCAATCTATTAAAGAGAAGACAATGCCATTTTCCCCTGCTATGTAATAATAATTACTCCTTTTTACTACTTCATAATTTTTTAGTAGAACCAACCCCTTCTCTGACGAACAAATAAGGAATGGATGCTTTTTCAGGGTTTCTTTTACTTTTTGCTCTTCTTCTATTTTCATCTCTTCCCTTGCTTTTTGCGTTGCCTCCAGCACAGGGTTTATCAACACTTTATTCCATATGAAAAAGAACAAGAATAATCCTATTAATACTACCGTTCCCTTTAAAGCATAATTAAGTAATTTCTCAGTTCCTTTCCTCATTTTTTATCCCTCCGTTAATCTTCTGTATCGCTATATCCTTTTTATCTCCACATTTGTAGAAGATGACTCATAAATTGGAGAAATAGTGATGGCTATTCCTTTGCTCTTTAATTCTTCCAAGTATCCCAAATCAGAAAAGGCTTTTCTTAAACTTTCTTCTATTGAGTCAGTAGGATATAGCTCCATCAATCTGTTTTTATTAATCTTTAATGTGTATCCTTCAGAACTCCTATAATTCACTTCTATTTCAACTCCTATCACTTCAGGTTTTTTAAATATTTCATCTGCATTTTCCAGTGCAACCATAACTTTCTCATCATCAGTTTCTAAATCATTGAAAATAAACACAGTTACATCTGCATTTAAAATTCTTTTTAACTCTAAAACTTTTGTAGATAATGGATTGCTTAAAGGAATTATTAGAAATATCTTTTCTCCAGAATTATCTTTTTTATCTAAAATCTCTTCTGCGTTTTCTCTTGAAATATCTGCTTTGGATAAATCATAAGTGGTAGCATTTTCTTCTGTTGCTTTCTTCCTTATAAAAGTATAAAGCCAATTAAGACTATCCTTATCTTTTTTGTATAAATAATAAACTTTAGCCATTTTTGTTTTCCTCCTTATTTATTTTCTTAATTAACTTTTTTTGTTTAACTGCAATTTCTTTAAGATTGGAAAGGCATTTGGCACATAGGCATACAACTTCATTGTCAATTATTCTCATCTCAAACTTTGAAACTTCCTTGTCGCATAAATAACAGATTTCTTTTATCATTTCTCGTTCTCCTTCTCTTCTCCCAGTGAAGCATAATTAAGTAATTTCTCAATTCCTTTCCTCATTTTTTATTCCTCTTCCTTCCTCTTCCTTTGATGCTACATCTGTTCCTACTTGTATAATGAACCCTATTAGCATTATCAAAATTCCTATCAGAAAGACAGGAACCGACTTAAATGACATCAATATCATAAATATAAATGCTCCTATTAAAGCAAAATTGACAGGAATTGCTTTGATAGCTAATCCTATCAGGTAAAGGCTCAAAAACGCTCCTCCTGTTATTCCTATAGCCGTATAAACTTCCTCTGGAGGAGAAAAATCCCCTCCTTCGTAATAGGAAATAAAAGAATATAAAAATCCAATCAACACTATGTTCCATAAAATCCAACCCGCTTTTTCCATTTCCATTACCTCCTTTTATCTTCAGTTTCATTTTTTTCGCTTCTCTTTTATTTTGAGAGCAAGGATTACTCCTTTTCAAAAACCTCACAATCAGTAATACTAAAAGCTTTATCTTTTTCTTTATCCAGAACTATTTGTTTATCTTTAATTAAAACAGGGTTTCTAAC
>JALVKE010000222.1 GCA_027028005.1 Persephonella sp.
AGCTTTCCTTAAATCAGCTTCAATTAAATTAGCTCCACTTAAATCAACCTCCATTAAATCAGCTTTCCACAAATAAGCTTTTATTAAATTAGCTTCCCTTAAATCAGCTTTCCTTAAATTAGCTACCATTAAATCAGCTCCACTTAAATCAGCTTTCCTTAAATCAGCCCCCCTTAAATCAGATCCTCCTAAATCAGCTTCCCTTAAATTAGCTTTCCTTAAATCAGCTCCACTTAAATCAACTTCCATTAAATTAGCTTTTATTAAATCAGCTTTCCTTAAATTAGCTTCCCTTAAATTAGCTCTTCTTAAATCACCTCCTCTTAAATTAGCTTCGCTTAAATCAGTTCTCCTTAAATCAGCTCCACTTAAATTTATGCCTATTAAATTTACTCTTTCTAACTTTTCAAAATATAATGGAAATTTTTCAACAAAAGAAATTCCATTACTCTGTGTTAATCTTAAAAATTCTATAAATCTGTCTTTGTTAATATTTAACTTTTCTAAAAGACTAATATCTTGATTAAAGAGTGTTTTCAAAACCACCCATAAATTACTAAACGTAAATAAAGGTTTGTAGATACCATCTTGTGTTTGGATGTTACCAGTTTTCACCATAAAACTTACATCAAATAACTTCTCATAAATCTCTGAAAATCTGGAAAGTGTATTATCTATTTCTTCCTTATATTCTTCTCTTTTTTCTTCTATTATTTCTTTTAAATATTCTCTAATTTCTAAAGTTAACTTTCTTTCAGAGAACAATTCCCAAATAATATTTAAAACTTCATCTGAACTCTTAATAAATTTTCCTTTTCTTTTCTTCTCACCAATCTCTATAACTCTGTCAAAAATATACTCTGCAGTTAAATACTCTTGTAAAGATTTATGAAAGAATTCTAAAGCAAAGACCGGGAATCCTTCTTCTTTTAATTCTCTCTCATCTTCCTTTTCCATTTCTACTTCTCTTAAATAGAAGGATACAAGAAGACCTTTTAATAAATTTCTTAAATTTTCTTTACCTTCTTCAGTATTGAATTTAGTTATATAAGTTTTAAAGTTTTCCAGTTTGTATATGTCTGAACTGTGTACATACTCCTTTGGAGATTTAAATATAAAAAAAGCTAACTCCCTTAAGAATTCCCTTAAATCTTCTTTAGTTAATTCTTTTATATTTGGATGTTCTTTTATATCAGACCATTTCCTTTCTATCATAAAGCTAAAGAGTTTATCGTATATGTAACTTTTTCTTTCTTTTTCAAGTTCGTCTAAACTAATGTCAGAAGATACAATCATATATAAAAGGATAGGTTGAGATACAAGCTCCTCTATATGTTCAGGTAAATTTTTAATCTGCTTTAAATATTTTTCTTTTTCAGGATAAAATTTAATGTATTTCTTTAGCCATTCTATTTGTTGCTCTTTTGTAAATTCCTTTAATTCAACTGTTAAAATATCCTTTTCGTCTTTAGGATAGAGCTTATCTAAATTAACATAACCATACCTTGAAGTAATTATTATTTTTACATTTTTGAATTCATCTTTATTTTTTATAGACCAAAGTAAACCTTCTATAAATTTTTCAGCTTCTTCAGTCAAAAATTTTTCTTGCATCAAAATTTCATCTAATCCGTCCAAAACTAAAACTGAATTTTCAAAATCTGAAATTAAAAGGTTTTCATTATTTTTTCCGCCAAAAATAAGTTTGATTAACTCTTTTTCTAATATTTCAATAGAAAATTTGTCTATTTCCTCTATGTTTAGCCTTCTTAACTCTAATAGATATATATTTCTATCTGTATCAAATTTATTTTCTTTAAAATCATAAATAATCTTTTTAGATAAAGAGCTTTTACCTTCACCGGGAAATCCAAGAATAAGCAAAATTTTAGGTTTTTCTGCTTTAAACCTCTTGTCTTTTTTATCTTCAACAAAATTCTTTATTATTGTCAGTATGCTCTCATCCTTTTTCGGCTTTAAAAAGAAATCTCTTCTATAAGAGTTATCGTCTTCCTTTAAAGCACTCCAATTTCTTTCAAAATTTTCTTTATTGTTATCATTTATACATCTTTCGTAAACTCTATAAAAAGGCTCTATGTATGTATCTTTTAAGGTTATACCTCTTTCGTCTTCAAAAATAGCTTCCCCTTCAAATCTTTTTAAAATGCTCCTGTAATACTTTTCAATTTTGTATAGTCTTAAATCTTCTAAATTAGCTCTGCTACTTAAACTATCCAAAATAACTTTGAATTTATTTTCATTGTTTTCTACTATATACCAAAAATTTCTTTCAAATCTTTTCCTAAAAATTCCTTTAAAATTATCTAATCCTGCAACTTTTATAATACCTTTATCTCTTAAATCATTAAAAATATTTAAAAATTCTTTATTCTCTTTAAAATGATTAAAAATAATTTTTTCAATTTCTTTTACTATTTCATTGTTATAAAAATTAAAGAAATCAAAATTTTCTAATTTTTCTTTTAAATCGTTATTGTTTCCTTCTTTTAGTTTTTCCAAAAAATTTTCAAACTTTTTCTTATAGCTTCTTATAGTTTCCAATATTATTTCTTTTTGATTATCATCTAATTCTCTTTCATATTTTTCATCGGTTAAACCTATTTCTTCAAAGGCATCTGCTAAACTTACCTGTGAAGAGGAAAACAAAGCTACAAATACAGCTTCATCTTTGTTGTCTATTCGTTGAATTATTTTTGAGACTTCAATTAAAAAATTGACACCCTTTAGAAAAGGTAGCTTACTGATTCCTTCTAAAATTTTATTATCAGTTAACTTTAAAATACTCTGTAAAATATCAATTGTATTAGTTAAAATTTCCTTATTAATTCCTTTGCGCATACTTTTATCTCCCCCAGAAAAAGAAAAAATATTTATAGCATACTAAATTTTAAGAAATTTTAACTGTTTTTATTAAAAATTCTCTAGCAAACTCTCCACTTCTTCTGTATAAATCTTATTTTTTGGGTCTTTATAGATAATTAGAGGCTTTTCTATCATAGTTCCCTCTTTTGCATTTTTTACAGCTTCTACAAGAAAGTGAGTTGAGTTTTCATCAATTGTTGGATAAACAAATCTTAATCTCTTTGGTTCAAGTCTAGACATTTTCATAGAAAAAATAAGCTCAGGTAGTCTATTTGACTGATTTATCATATAGAAACTTCCACTATCTTTTAGAAGATAAAAAGCTGCTTTTATAAAATCCTGAGATG
>JALVKE010000223.1 GCA_027028005.1 Persephonella sp.
ATACATAAAAGATGTATCAAAAAGCATAACATCTATATACTCACCATCTTTTATCTCTGTAACTCCTATATCCACTATTCCAAATCCATTTGCATAAACCATTCCTGTAAGGATATTTGAACCTTGCTTACCAAAAGCTTTTGCTACAAAACCTTCTTCAGTTAACTCCACAGAAACCCTAATAAACTCTTTTCTTTCTCCTTTTTTTCTTTTATACCCGCCTAACAGTTTTGCTTTAACTATAGGATTTATAACTTTTTCTTCCCCTTTCATTTTTCTAATAGCAGGTTTTACATAACTTTCTGTTACAAACATTGCAGCAACAGGATTTCCAGGTATTCCAAAGAATAGTTTTCTTTTTTCCTCTCCCCACACTCCAAATGCTAATGGTTTTCCAGGCTTTTGAGCAACTTTCCAGAACAGGATTTCTACTCTAAGTTCTGTGCAAACAAAGTCTTTTACAAGGTCATACTCTCCTACAGATACTCCACCGGTAGTCATAAGAATATCGCATGTTATAGCATTTCTCAGTTTTTCTTTTAAATCTTCAGGATTATCCTTTGCAAACCCTAGTATTATAGGTTCTCCACCTGCTGCTAAAACCTGTGAATAGAGAGCGTATGTATTTGAGGTTCTTATCTGAGAGGGAGATGTTATAGGCTCTCCTATATCTAAAATCTCATCTCCTGTTGTTAAAATGCCTACCTTAGGTCTTTGATATACATAAACAGTTGCCTTATTTACAGAGGCTAGTATTCCTATCTCTGCTTCTCTTATCTTTGTTCCTTTTTTTAATAAAACATCTCCTTTTTTATAATCTTCTCCCTGCTTTCTTATATTTGCTCCTTTTTTCAACTCCTGAAAAATAAAGACCTTATTATCTTCAACCTTTGTTAACTCTTTTTGAACTACTGTATCAGCACCTTTAGGAATTAATCCTCCTGTATATATAGCTACTGCTTTTCCTTTTTCAACCTTTGGCGGTTCCCCTCCTGCTTTTGCTTCACCGACTAGCTCTAAAACAGCAGGATTTTCTTCAGTTGCCCCTTTTATATCTTCATACCTGACAGCAAAACCATCCATACCACTATTATCAGCAGGAGGCTGGTCTCTGTCTGCAATAATATCTTCAGCTAAAACCCTGTTTAAAGCTTCTGTGATTGAAACTTTTTCATAAGGAAGTCTTTTTGTATTTTCTAAAACAATTTTTAATGCCTCTTCAAACTTTATCATCTATAGCTCCTGTATTTGTTATTTCTCAAAATTTTAACAAAACATTAGATATATTAAAGGAATAATTTTGATGAATGAGAGAGTATTTTTGTATTATAATTAAGAATTTACAACATATAGCAGAGGAAAAGATGCTTCCTGACAATGTAAAAGAGCACCTAAAAGAAAAGTTTAAAAACTTAATAGATCCAGTTAAGATACTTTTAAAAAAGAATGATACTGAACTTTCAGATAAAGCTGAAAAGCTTTTAAAAGAGATTTCCTCTCTTTCCAATAAAATCTCTTTTAGCGTTTTAGATAGCTTAAAATGTCTAGATGCTCCCTGTATTTCTATTCAGGGAGAGGATAAAGATTATGGTATTAGATATATGGGTGTTCCAGAAGGTGGAGAGTTCAATGTTTTTATTGAAACAATAGAGATGGTATCAAGAAATGAGTATAGGTTAACAGAGAGAACAGTTGAGTTTGTTGAAGAGATTGATAAGCCTGTTGATATAAAGGTTTTTGTTACGACTTCATGTGGGTGGTGTCCTCCTGCAATAGAAAAAGCTTACAGTTTTGCTATTGTTTCTGACTATATCACTGCTACAGTTATAGACTGTTATGCTTTTCCAGAACTTGCAATGAAGTATAACGTAGCTGCTGTTCCTAAAATCGTAATCAATGATAAAGCTGAGCTAATAGGTCCTAAAGATGAAAATGAGATCCTTGGCCATATATTTTCAACGTTAGGCTAAAGGAGATAGTGTGAAAACATTAGCTGTATTAGGTTCAACAGGTTCAATTGGAACACAGACATTAGATATAGTAAGAAAGTATCCTGATAAACTAAAAGTAAAACTTCTTGCAGCATCAAAACTCTCTCCTCTTTTAAAGAAACAGATAGAAGAGTTTAAACCTAAGTATGTTTATACTGCTAAAAAGGATTCCTTAGAATATGAAGGTATCACCTATTTCTACGGAGATGAAGGTCTTAAAGAAATATCAGACCTAGAGATTGATTTATTTATAAATGGTATTGCAGGAATAGCAGGAATAAAACCTACTTACTACCTTTTAGAAAAAAATAAAAATCTTGTAACAGCAAACAAGGAAGCTATTATCTGTCTTGGAGAGATTTTAAAAGATAAATACAGGTTTATTTTTCCTATAGACAGTGAGCATTCCGCTGTATACCAGTGCCTACTAACAGGAAGAAAAGAGGATGTAAGCAGAATTATTTTAACAGCTTCAGGGGGACCTTTTAGAAACAAACCTATTGAGGAGTTTGAAAGTATTACTGTTGAGGAAGCTTTAAAACATCCAAAGTGGAAAATGGGAAAGAAGGTAACTATAGACAGTGCTACCCTTATGAACAAAGGTCTTGAAGTAATAGAAGCTCATTATCTTTTTAATATTTCTTATGAAAATATAGATGTTGTTATACATCCTGATAGTCTTGTTCATGGATTGGTTGAGTTTAAAGATGGAACAGTAACAGCAAATATATCCTATCCTGATATGAGAATTCCTATCTCTTATGCTATCTCTTATCCTGAGCGGTGGGAAATCGGTGCAAATCACATATGTTTGTGGGAGATTGGAAAACTTGAGTTTTTTAAGCCAGACTACAACAAGTTTCCTCTTTTAAAAATAGCAAAAGAGGTAGGAAAGAAAGGAAGTTTTTATCCTATTGTATTAACAGTCGCAGATGAACTTGCTGTAAATGAGTTTTTAGAGGGGCATATCAAATTTACAGACATACCTGTCCTTGTTGAAAGGGTTTTAGAAAAATCAAACTTTAAAGACCCTCACTCTTTAGAAGATGTTATATCAATCATAGAAGAGACAAAACACATATTTAAAAATATTACGATGGAAACATAAAACGGAGGGAATGTGTTGATAAGCTTAATAGCATTTTTAATAATGATAGGCATTTTAGTTACTGTCCATGAATTTGGACATTTTATTTTTGCAAAGATGTTTGGAGTAAAAGTTGAAGTTTTCTCCATTGGATTTGGACCACCTATTGTTAGATGGAAAGGTAAGGAAACTGTATATCAGATAGCTCTTATACCTCTTGGTGGATATGTAAAGATGTACGGTGAAGATAGTATGACAGAACCTGTCCAAGGAAAAACAGAAAAAAACACTCTAGATCCAAGATCTTTTGCTGCAAAACCAAGATGGCAAAAGATGCTAATAGCTTTTGCAGGTCCTCTTTTTAATATTATCCTTGCAATTATTCTTTTTGCAGCAGCCTATATGATAGGTATACAGCAACCAAAATATCTTAATGAACCTGTTGTTGTTGGATATGTAGAGAAAAACTCTTATGCAGAAAAAGCAGGATTAAAACCAGGAGATAAAATTGTTGCTATAGATGGAGAACCTGTAAAGAATTGGAAAGAGTTTACTATAAAAATAGGAATGAAAGCTGGAAAAACAGTAGTTTTAGATGTTATTAGAAATGGGAAAAGAATTTCTATAACTGTTAAAGTGCCAGAAAATATATCAAAAGAACATTTAGGAATTTCCCCTGTAATTCCTGCCAAGATTGGAGCCATCCTTCCAAATTCTCCTGCTGCAAAGGCAGGTCTGCAAGTTGGAGATGAGATATTAGCTGTTAATGGAAAACCTGTCCACTCGTGGTTTGAACTTGTAGAAGTTTTATCTCAAATAAAAGATGATAAAGAAATTACACTTCTAGTTAAAAGAAATGGAAAGATTTTTTCTGTAAAAGTTAAGCCTGAGTATAACGAAACGTTAAAAAAATATGTTATTGGTATCTCTCCTATGATGGAAACAGTAACTGTTAAGTATGGGTTTGTAGAAGCCTTTGAAAAAGCTATAGAAAAAACAAAAGAGTTAACAGTTGCTTTATATAAAGTAATAAAAGGCCTTATAACTGGAGAGGTATCTATAAAAACTCTTGGAGGACCAATAGCTATTGCCCAGTTTTCAGGGCAAGCTTTAGAAGCAGGCATATCAACATTCCTATTTTCTATGGCATTTTTATCTCTTCAGCTTGGTTATTTAAACTTACTTCCTATACCAGTTTTAGATGGTGGTTTAATTCTTATTCTGCTTATTGAAAGTATTATAAGAAGACCCCTTCCTGAAAAAGCGAAAGAGTATCTTGCTTATATTGGTTTTGCCCTAATTGGTACACTGATGATATTAGTCATTTTCAATGATCTAATGCGTGTTTTACATTAAATATATAAAATATATTTCTATATTTTAGGAGAGATAATGGCAACGAGAGTTGGAATAATCGTTTTAAGTGGAACATTAGATAAGGTAATGCCTGCATTTATGCTGGCTACAACAGCTGCAGCAATGGGAATGGAAGTTGGAATGTTTTTTAGTTTCTACGGAATAAATGTAGTCCATAAAGAAAAGTGTAAGAATTTAAAGGTTTCTCCTGTTGGAAATCCAGCTATGCCTATGCCTTTTCCTGTTCCTCAGATATTAACTATAATGCCAGGAATGGTTGATTTAGCAACAAAAATGATGAAAAAAATGATGGAAAAGCATAAAGTTCCTTCTATTGAGGATCTAATTAAACAGGCAAAGGAATTAGGAGTAAAGATGTATCCCTGTAAAACAGCAATGCAGTTATTTGAATATAAAACAGAAGATCTCATAGATGGTTTAGAAAAGCCTGCAGGAGCAGCTACTTTTTTAAACTTTGTGAATGCTGGTGAAAAATCTATCGTTATGAACTTTTAAAAGCTGAGAGTTTTTACTCTCAGCTTACTAGATTTTTCGGTTTTTCTCCCTTTAAAAAGGAAGCTATTTCCTCAACTGTTATATCAAGTATTCTTTCTAAAGCATCTTTGGTATAGTATGCAAGATGTGGAGACAAAATAACATTATCTTCATTTAGTAAGTAATATTTTTCAGCTGCTTTCTCTATCTTTATAGCAGGGACTTCATCCCTTTTTAAAAGTTCTTCTTCTCTTCCAACTTCTTCTTCTAAGGTATCTAAAGCTACTCCACCAGCAAGTCTACCTTCTTTTAAAGCTTCTACAATAGCTTCCATTTCAACAACAGCGCCTCTAGAAGTATTAATAAGCATTGCATCAAGTTTCATAAGTTTAATATTAAACTTATTTATTGTGTATTTGGTTGAACGATTATAGGGAAGGTGCACAGTTACAATATCAGATCTCATAAGAAGTTCCTCTAATCCAACATATTCAACTCCATACTTGTCTATAAGCTCTGTTTTTTTTGTTCTATCATAGGCAAGGATATTCATACCAAACCCATAGGCAAGTCTTGCGACATGTGCTCCAATTCTTCCTGTTCCAATAATCCCTATTGTCTTTCCTAGTAGGTCTATCCCCATTAAACCTTCTCTAGTAAATCTATTTTCTAATGTATTCTTTATCATTGGTTTTAGTTTTCTTGCTAAGGCTAAAATCATAGCAAATGTAAACTCTGCAACAGTATTATTTCCATATCCTGGTACATATGCCACTAGAATTCCTTTTTTCTTTGCATACTCAACATCTATATGTTCGTAGGTAGCAGACCTTGTTATAATAAACTTTAGGTTAGGCATGTTATCTATAACCTTTTTCGTAACTTCAGAGTATATAAAGACACTGATAATATCTGCATCTTTGTAAAGCTCTACATTACTTTCTGTTAAAGCTTCTTTTGTAAAATGAACCTCTGCTTCTATGTTAAACTCTTTTAATTTTCTTTCTAAGTGGAGTTTTTCCCAGTCATCTACACCAAAGAAATATATTTTCATAAAATAACCTCCTTAAAAACACCTAACTTTTATATTTTAAATGAATTATAAATCTTGAGAGAATAGTCACAATAAGAATGAAAAATGTAATAACAAAAGAGGCAGCCCAAGCTTTTATATGCCAATCTTCATATGGTCCCATAGCATAGTTGAATATTGTAACAGTTAAAGAAGCCATAGGTTCATTCATGTTCAAAGTAAAATAAGAGTTGTTAAAAGATGTAAATAACAAAGGAGCTGTCTCGCCTGCAACCCTTGAAATAGAGAGAATAACTCCTGTTAAAATACCTGTTGCAGCAGCTTTATAAACAACATCTCTTATTACTCTATAGTAAGAAGCTCCAAGAGCAAAGGCAGCTTCCCTTAACGTCCAGGGAACAAGGGACAGCATATCTTCTGTTGTTCTTAAAACTACAGGTATCATTATAAAAGCTAAAGATGCAGCACCAGCCCATCCATTAAATCCTTGAATTTTATCAACAAGTTTAGGAAGTAAAATAGAAAACATAAAAACACCAAAAATAACAGTAATCACTGTGTTAGTTAAAGAGATAATCTTACCAGCAGAACTCTCTTTTAATGGAAAGAGTTTATTGACTATAAAGTTTAACACTCCACCAAAGATAATAGCTAGTATTGCTGATAAAAATAAAACACCAACTACTCCACCAATATTTATGTGTCCTATAGGCTGAACCATTATTGCATATATAAATGTGCCTACTACAATAGATGGGACACTTACCATGATATCTGAAAGGATAGATATAGTCTTTGCAAACTTTGTTCCTCTAGCATACTCAGCTATAAAAGTTCCAGCTAAAATACCTAAAGGAACACCAATAATCGTTGCAAAGAATACAATCTCTAACTGCCCAACAAAAGCATTTCTTAAACCTCCACCAGGAATTCCCGGTGGAGCAGGGTCTTCTGTGAAAAGTTCAAGATTTAACCCTTGAATACCATGTCTTAAAACATCAAAGAGAATAAAACCAAGCCAAAAAAGACCAAAAAAAGCTGCAAAAGTTGATAATGTTAATGCAAATAAACTAACAAGTTTTCTTCTTCTAACAATAGAAGACTCTCTATACATATCTTTTGTATTCATCTTGAATAACCTCTTTCAGCTTTAAGAAGGAAAAATTTAGCAACAGCAAGAATTACAAAACTTAAGATAAACAGGATAAACGCAAGGTAAAAGAGGGAAGATAGATAAATATCTGAATCTGCTTCAGTAAACTCGTTTGCAAGAGTAACAGTAATAGTAGCTGCTGCATCAAACAAAGATGTTGTTATCTGGTGATTATTTCCTAATACAAAGGCAACTGCCATTGTTTCACCTAATGCTCTCCCTAAAGCTAAAACTATACCTCCATATATACCAAGCTTAGCGTAAGGTATCATAACATCTTTTACAACTTCCCATTTTGTTGCACCTAAAGCATAAGCTGACTCTTTCATTATGTTTGGAGTGAGATTTAAAGCATCTCTTGCAACGCTTGTAATAAATGGGATAATCATGATAGAGAGAATAAAACTTGCAGTAAAAAGGTCTATACCTTGAGGTTCTCCTTGAAAAAGCATACCAATAATAGGAAGCTGTCCCAATGTTTTTTGTAAAAATGGTTCAACATAATTTGCCATTATAGGAGCTAAGGTAAATAATCCCCACATACCATAGATAATGCTTGGTATAGCAGCAAGCATTTCAATTGCTATACCAATAGGTGTTTTTAAAATATGTGGAGATATCTCAGTAAGAAAAATGGCAATTCCAAGAGCCATAGGAATCGCCAAGATCAATGATAAAAACGTTGTTACAAGTGTTCCGTATAAAGAAGCTGCAGCACCAAATACTCCCCTTACAGGATCCCAATCTACAGTAAATATAAAATTCAAAATTCCAAATTTATGAATTGCTAGAGAAGATTCATTATAAAGAACTAGTATCGTAGAAAAAACAAGAGATAAAACAACAAAAGCAGCTGAGAAAGATATTAGAGAAAAAATAACATCTGCTATAGGAAGCTTTTTTAGTCTCTTCATAATCTTTATATCTAGCCTCCTGTATTTTTTGTTATTATAACAAAAGGGCAAAAAGCCCTTTTTAAATTTATTCTGGATAAATATTATGTTCTTTCCAATATTTGTATATTTTTTCTTTTAATTCTTTTGGTAGAGGAACATAGTCTAATCTTATAGCTATTTCATCACCATGTTCAAAAGCCCATTTAAAGAACTTATTAACTTTTTTATTAACTTCTGTTCTCTCTCTAGCTTCTAAAATAAAAGAAGCACCTGCTATTGGCCATGCATTCTTTCCTGGAGCATTTACCATCCAGAGATAAAAATGTTTTTTAGGATCAAAATTTGCTGTAGCTCCAGCTGCCTTAAACGTTTCAATAGAAGGAGCTACAAAATTTCCTGCAGGATTTTTAAGTAACGTATATGTAAGTCTATTTTGTTTTGCATAAGCAAACTCAACATATCCAATAGAGTATTTTAATCTCTTTACATAGTTAGCAACACCTTCATTCCCTTTTCCACCTATACCAACAGGCCATTTAACTGCCTTTCCAGCTCCTACCCTCTCTTTCCAGTCTTCACACGCTGTTGCAAGGTATTTTGTAAATATAGCCGTTGTTCCTGATCCATCTGCTCTATGAACAACATTTATCTTTTTGTGAGGTAAGTTTAAAGAAGGATTTAATTTCTTTATCTTTTCATTATCCCAGTATTTTATATCTCCAAGATATATATGACATACAGAATCAGCATCAAGTCTTAGTTGCCCAGGTTTTACTCTAGGAATATTAACAACTACAACTACACCACCAATTATAGCTGGAAATTGATAAAGCTTATATTCATCTAGCTTTTCAGGCGGTAAAGGTGCATCTGAAGCTCCAAAATCAACAGTTCTATTTTTTATCTGTCTTATACCACCACCAGAACCAATTGATTGGTAATTTAGTTTAATTCCTGTCTCTTTATAGTACATATAAGCCCATGCAGCATAAACTGGATATGGAAACGTAGCTCCAGCTCCATTTATAGTTTCTCCAGCTATAGTAGAAGTTACAAAAACCCCTACAGCTGTCATTCCAATTAATATCTTTTTCATCTTTTTTCCTCCTTTAAAATTTTAGAAAAACCATTGGGATGTAAATTTAATTCTTTTAACTTTTTTATCTCCTATATCTTTTCCATAATCATCTTCCTGATAAGAAAGACCAATTTTTGTTGTATTTCCTCTTAGATACCAGTTT
>JALVKE010000224.1 GCA_027028005.1 Persephonella sp.
ATTTCTATATTATTTTCTTTTGCATATTTTTGATAATCTTTTAAAGTTATAATCTCTGTATCATAAAATAAAAAATGTTCAGAAATATTACTTATGTTATTCAACACAAGTCGGCAGGTTTTTAAGTTCTTTATTTCTATTTCGCTATTTTCAAATAATTTGATTGAAGACAAGTCAAACAGCAGATTTTTTCCTCCTAAATTAAAATCAACCTTATCGTAAAATTTGGATTCACTAAAACTAGCAAAATCACAAAAGTGAGATTCTATAAAATCAACTTTGTTATGAAATTGAGATTTACTAAAGTAAGCTTTACTGTAAAATAGTGAATATACAAATTCACTCTCACTGTTAAAACTGGATTTCCAAAAATAAACGTCATCGTAAAATCGAGTAAAACCAAAATAAGCTTTGCTGTAAAATTTCGATTCTATAAAATTGGCTTCATCGTTAAATTGGAACTCACCAAAATCTGCATTGCCATAAAATTGACAATAAGTAAAATTAGCCTTATGTTTAAACTTTAATTCTTCGTAAGGATAAAAGAAATTATAGTCTATACTAGTAATGTAAAGTTTTTTTCTTTCCTTAAAATCTACTGGTTCATAATCGCGAAATTTTGGAAACATAATTAAAAAGTATTAAATATTTGTCATTTTCAATCTCTTTTTGAGTTTCTTTTTGTAATAGTTGTTTTAATTGTTCCCATTTTTTCTCTTCACTTCCTTCAAACTCATCCCATTTCTCTTTATAACTTACTGCAAATCTATATGCTCTTATCTTTCTCCAAAATTCCTCAATTAAATCTTCATTCCACTTTATTTCAAATTCTTCATCAAAAGACTTTCCTTCCTGTATTGCTTTATCACGGCGTTTGGCATATTCTTCATATCCATCATTAAAATTTTCCATCCAGATTTCGTTTTCTTTTTGGCAGTGAAAAATGCAGGTTTGATAAGTTTTTATAAAAACTTTTATATCTTGACTTATTTTTATATTATCAAAATCGTATTCAGCTTCAAATAAAACTTCTTTTTCCCTTTTAACTTTTCCTCTTATATTTTGATAAAAATCTTCTAATTCTTCCTCAAGTTGTTCAGAATTTAGGTTTTTAAACTCAGATTTTAAATTTTCCTTTTCCCCCTGCGGCACGAAAACAGCAACAGGTTCTATAACATTTCTTTTTATTGCTTCACAGACTTTGCATTTATGATTTTCTAAATAAATGACCGAATAACACACTCTTCCTTCCCTAAAATCAATAATAAAAAATTATCCATTGTTTTACTTTGATAAAGCTAAAGGTAACAGAAAACTTACTATTAGTTTACCCAGTAATAATTTCTTTCTATAAACTCTTTTTCCGGTGGATTATAAATAAATAAACTTCTTAGAAATTTTCTTAATTCACTGTATATATGTTCTTCCTCTTCTCTTTCAAAATCCAATATTTTATAGCCCATAGGCCATCTAAGGATTATCTCTTCTCCATTAAATATAATTTCTAGAAAAAAATTCTCTTTTTTTCCTGTTATCAAATCTGGATGTTTTATCTTTTTGTTTCTTATATGTATTCTAAAACCACCTTCAGAAAGTGTTTCAATATATTTTTCAATAAAAGATTCTTTTTTATTTACAGCTTTTATATCCTTCAAAGGCTGATGTGATAGTATTGAAATTATATTTTTCCCCCTCTCAACTGTTTTTTTATTTTCCGTTTTTTCAAGTAATAAGTATAGCTTCCTTAAATCTTTAAAAAAGTTCCCCATTTTATGCCTCCCCCAAGTTTTATTATATTATAAATAATTACTTATTATCGCTTTAACAATACTTTTAATTTAGTTTTTTTCTTATAAAGAGGATTATTCCTAGAGCAACTAATATAAAATATGAATAATCAACATTTTTAGATAGGGAACATCCTCCACCACTACTAGAAGACTCATTTTTTGAAAAATCAAAAGGTTTAACAAGTGCAACCATTGTTTTAATTTTTTCTGTATCATTATCTAAATCTAAATTCCCATTATCTTCTACTAGAAGGAAAATAGTCTTATTCTGCTTGTTGATAAGATAATCATTATCTGTTATTAACCTGCAATGTTTATTTTCATCACAACTAATTATCTTTAAATCAGATGGTAAATTTATATATTTCATACTTATAAAAGCGATATAATCATTATCTAATTCTAAAGATATTTCTAAAGGTTTTTCCAGTACTATAAAATTGTTATATATATCAGGAAATTCTTTTATTTCCTTTACTTTTATATTTTTAAAGTTAGATGGTTCTATAGCAATATTATCTGAAGCCCAGATAAGAGGATTTTCCAAAGATTTTAATAAGTCTAAAGTTCCTTGAGAAATAACTTTATTTTCCAAAGAGATTAATTCTTTTACATTATGAAGTAATGATGCTTTTATATCTAAAGGCTTTAAATAAGGATACTCAGCTTTTAATAAACCTATTGCACCAGTTACAAAGGGAGTAGCCATTGATGTTCCAGATTCATAGCCATAGCTTCCTTCAGATGAAGGTGTTAATATACTACTAGTTTTTGTAGAAATAGTACTATAAATTTCGTCCCCTGGAGCCGCTATATCAACAGATATGTTTCCATAATTACTATAATAAGGTAGTTCTTCATTTTTATTTATAGCTGTTACACATATTAATCCGTCGTTGTCAAGCTGATAGGAACACGGATAAACCCTTTGACAGTATTGATCGTTTAAATTTTTACATTTTTCATCTATATTAATTCCTTCATTTCCTGAGGCAGTTATGAATAAAATTCCTTCATTTATAGATTTTTGAATAGCTTCTTTCAATATATCTCCAAGATAGTTTCCTGGTCCCCCTGCCCAAGAATTATTTGAAGCAACAATATTTACACCTCTCTTTTTAAGATCAATTATATAGTTTAAACATTGAATTGCAGCATTTAATACACTATCACCACCACCGTCATCATCAAAAATCTTGCAGGGCAAAATTCTTATATGCCAGTTTACTCCGGCAATGCCAATTTCGTTATTTCCAACAGCCCCTATTATTCCTGCCACATGAGTTCCATGATTATCATAGTCCATTGGATCATTATCTTCATCATGCATATCGTATCCAATACAGTCATCTATGTAACCGTTACCATCATCATCAACTCCATCATTTCCATTACATTCAGCTTCATTTCTCCATATATTATCTTTTAAATCTGGATGTGTATAATCAACTCCTGTATCTATAACTGCAATAACAATATCATTTGAGCCTGTTGTTATTCCCCAACTATCAAAAGCGTTTATATTTTCAAAGCCCCAGTACTCATCTTCAGAACCTTCTGATCCATAAACTTCATCATTAGGGATAACTTTTTCTACTGGTTTTATTTTGTAATTTGGTTCAACCTTTTCTACATAAGGATTTTTTTCTAACTCTTTTATTAACTCTTCTGTGGATTTATTTTGTGATTTAATCAGTAGAATTTTATCTTTTCCCTGATCAAATATTTTTTTAATGGAAATATTAGCTCCTTGGATTTTTATATTAGGAATATAATCTTTTCCAGAAGGTGATATGTAACTTTTTTTTAACTTAACGATTACCTCCCCTTCTATATAGTTAAGGGCCCAAATGTTTGCTATGTAAAAAAATAAAAAGACTATTAATACTTGTACAAAAAGGATTCTCCTCATCCTAATCCCCCAAGTTGTGTTATTAATTTATTAATACCCTTGTTATCTAATTTTAATAAAAACTTTATGAATCTTCTACACATTTTTTAGGTTGTTTTAAAAACTGTATACCGTAGAATGTATAAACGAAAGTTGATAATATCGTGAAAAATGTTGTTATATACACTAACCCGTCAATAAGGAGCTTTGGAAGATAAAATATATTTGCTATTAACACAGACACTATTGTAATAATCTGAAAAAATGTTGTTGCCTTTCCAAATACAGAAGGTTTAACATCTAGATATCCTTTTAAAAAATATATAAGAGCTGCTCCTGCAAGAATATATATATCTCTACTAATTACCAGCACAACAAACCAATAAGGAAACTTTATCTCTAAAGAGGAGTTATATATAAAAATAAAACTGCTTATTAATAGGGCTTTATCTGCCACAGGGTCTAAAACTTTCCCAAGGGTTGTTATCTGATTAAATTTTCTAGCTACATATCCATCAAGGGCATCTGTTATTCCTGCAATAATAAACACAATAAGTGCACATAAGGGACGGTTATATCCAAGACATATAATAAAAACAGGAATTAAAAATATTCTTAAGATTGTTAAGAAGTTAGCTAGACCCATTTCTAGCCTTTTGAATTATTTTTGTTGTGGAAATATCATATATAAAATCAATAGTTTTAACTTCTCCACCATAAGATTTGACAAAGTCTGCTCCAACAATATTTTCAATTTTCCAATCTCCACCTTTTACTAAAACATCAGGTTTTATCTCTTTTATTAATCTTTCAGGGGTATCTTCGTCAAAGATAATAACCATATCCACAGGTTTTAAAGCTTCTAAAACTCTTTTTCTATGTTCCTGAATATTAATAGGTCTTTCTGGTCCTTTTATTCTTCTTATAGAGTTATCACTGTTTAGACCAACTACTAAAATATCCCCTAAAGCTTTTGCTTTCTCTAAATAATCAACGTGTCCTGCGTGGATGATATCAAAGCAACCATTTGTAAATACTATTTTTTTGCCTTCCCTTTTCCATTTATTAATTTTTTCTATATAATTCATTATTCTCTCCTTTTTCTAAAGGAAGTATTAATAAATATCCAAGTATAAAAACAGGAAACATTATTAAAAAATAGATGATATTTTGATATATAAGAGAAAGAAAAAAACCAATAATTAAGGGAAAATGACCTAATATAAGAACATTTTTGTAATCTACTTTCTTCTTCAGAAAAAAAATTAAAGCAGGCGTTATAGCACCTATAGATAAAAATATCTCCGTAAAAGTATTTAACATAAAAGGTCTAGGATTTCTTATTAAGATCATAAGTAAACCTATATATATAAAAGAAGCAAAAAGAAAACTAAAATACAATTTCCTTTTTTTAATAATTCCTGTGTTCATCTTTCTAATTTTCTCTTTGTTTTTTCAAACTCTTTTAACACTTTTTCAAATTCTCTTAAAAGGCTTTTAGCTTCTGGAGTGAGCTTTGAACCTCCACCTTTTTTCCCTCCTTTTTTACTTTCTACAAGTTTTATGCCTAATCTTTCTTCCATCGTCTTTATATACTTCCAAGCTTTTCTGTAAGATATTCCTAGATTTTTCGCCGCAGATGCAATAGAACCTGTTTTCTCTATTTCTCTGAGGATTTTTTCTCTACCCATACCTATAACTATCTCACCATCTTTCTCTAACCAAACTTTGTATTTAATAACAAGATCTTTTTTCATGATCTAACCTAAATACCAATTTTTTATTACATCTCCAAAGAATATGTAAACTGCAGCTCCAAGTGCTAAAAAAGGTCCAAAAGGTATCTCAAAGTTGCCCTTATCCTCAGCTTTACTTACATAAGCAAAAATCAAACCTACTATAGTTCCAATGAGAGAACCAAAAAATATTGTAAAAAGAGAGCCAAACCAACCTACATACGTTCCTATAAAAGCCATCATTTTAACATCACCAAAACCAAGTCCCTCTATTCCTCTCAATTTCTCATAAGCAAACGCTATTAACCATAAGATACCTGCTCCAACAACAGCTCCTAACACAGCATCTACAGGGGTAAAATCTTTTCTGAAAAATGAATAAGTAAGCCCTAAAATAAAACCAAATAGATTAAGCTCATCTGGGATTATCTTAAAGTCTAGGTCTATGAACGTGATGGCAATAAGGATAGCTATAAAAGAAAATACAAAAAAGTAATCTATAGATAAACCTGTTTTCCACAGGGATAAAACTGAGGCAACACCTGTTAAAAACTCAACAAAAGGATATCTTTTTGATATAGAAGATTTACACACTCTACATCTACCTTTTAATAGGAAATAAGAGATTATAGGTATATTGTCATACCATTTAATAGTAGTGCCACAACTTGGACAAAAGGAAAAAGCAGGCTTTAGTATAGAACCTCTTCTTGGAAGTCTATATATAACAACATTTAAAAAACTTCCAATAATTGTCCCAAATATAAAAGCTACAATATAAAGAATTAAATTAGTTTCCATCTTTTTTTAAATTTTCCTGATTTTCAAGTTTTTTAGCCTCTTCCTCTACTTCCTTTTTTAGTTTTATTCCCATTTTAGTTAGAAAAACTATCTGAAAAACTGTAAATCCAACTAAAACTGAAATAATGCCACCTACACCAGCTACGTATGCAGAAAAAAGTACTGCAATAATAGGAACAGGTAATCTTACTATCATACTTTTTATGATCTTTCCTTTATTAGGACCAAAAATGTTTACACTTTTCCATAAATGAGAAAAGTAAAAAAATCCTGCTCCTAAGCCAAGAAGAAAAAGAGGGAAATACCATAAAACTTTTACGTCCAAGGGATATCTCCTGAAGCTGTTTTTAACAATTCTAACATACAGTTAAGTATCTTTTGATGTTTATCAATGTTTCAATTCCTTGTAATAAGGAAAACTTATCTTAAAATATAGAAACATTTGCAGGTGGAAAATGTATGAAGTAGCAAAGCTTTTTCATCTTTTAGGTGCTGTAGTTTTTGGAGGAGTCCTTTTTGTTGAAGCAGTTTTATTGCCAGTTATCAAAGATGAGTATGGAGAAGAAACATACAAAAAGATAGAAAAAACAATAATAAGAAAGAGAGGAATAAAGACTGTCCCAATTTTTGTGTTGATTCTATACTTATCTGGTTTTTATATGTTTCATTTTCATCTAAAAAATCTCGATTTATCAACTACATTTGCAAAGATACTACTGTTAAAAGTTTTCCTTGCTACTCTTATTCTAATTGGAGTTATAACAGCAATAATTCTTTTTATAAGAGGAAAATCAGATAGTAAACTTTTTGATTATATTCATATATTTGCATTTGTTTTAGCGTTTACAGTAATAATACTTGCTAAACTTATGTTTATTCTCTAGGAGGAAAGAATGGGAATAAAAATTTATCCTATAACTGAAAAATTTAATCCTGAAAAACCTTATTCAGAAAAGATTCTCTCTACAGAGAATATGTTAATTATTCATTTTTATCTAAAAAAGAGGCAAAAAATCCCTCTTCATGTTTCGAAATCTGAGGTTTTTGTTACTGTTTTATTAGGGAAAGGTAAATTCTTTATAGGTTCAGAGGAAAATAGTGAAATATTAAGACAAGAGGAGAGTTTATTTTACGAATCTGAAGAACCTCATGGTTTTGAAGCATTAGAAGATATGATAGTTCAGGCTGTAATATCTCCTAATCCACAGCAGAAGATAAAGCTTTGATACAAGTCAATGAAGTAAAAAGCTTGCAAATATACATTCAAAAAGGAGTAGAGATGATTAAGTATTATTCGATAAAACAATGGTTGATAATTTTAGCAATGGTTACTTTCTTAGTTGTTTTTGTTGGAATAATGACAGTACCCTGTGTACTGTCACTACTGCAGATGATAACAAAATAAAAGGGGCAAGCATGGAAGTAGGTTCTTGGATCTGGAAGCTGTCATATATAATTCATGTTGTTTCAAATGCAATATCTATTGGGTTATTTTTCGTTTTTTCCTTTGCAACAGAAGAGATGTTAAAGGAAGATATAGCTAAAAGATATCTAAAAATAGCTGGAATATTTATATCTGGAACTGGATTAACAGGAATACTACTTTTATCAATTTTAACGATGACAGGGATGGATGATCTTACATCAAATCCTATAGGACAGAGTGTTTTGGTAATGATAACAGGATACATACTTGTTTTATTTGTATATTCTTTAGCACTAATATACAAAGGAGGTGAAGCAAGGCTCTACAAGAAGTTTTTCGCAATTATGTTTTACACCTATCTGATTGTTTATGTAATTAGAGTTTATTTAACTAACTAAGGGAGGTTTTAGGAAATGGGTTTCCCAGATACAACTTCTAAAAAGTGGTTTTTGATTTTTGTTCTTTCCACTATTGTCGCTGTTGGAATTTTTACATTCCTAACAGTGAAGCAGATTAAAGACGTACCTCCTGTTCCTAAGGAGGTAAAAGGGACTAAAACCCTTTATACCTATGATGATGTAGTTCAGGGAAAGGCATACTTCCAAAAGTACGTTATTATGGACCATGGAACGCTTCTTGGAAATGGTGCATATATAGGTCCAGACTATACAGCGTGGATGCTCCATGAAAAAATAGTGGCTCTTCAAGGTATTTACGCTCAGGAAAAATTTGGTAAAGAGTACGCACAACTTACAGAGGAACAAAAAAGTGAAGTAAACTTCCTTGTTACAAAAGATGTGAGACAAACTTCCATTTTAAAGCCTGATGTTACTACTGTAACTCCTGAACATGAAAAAGCTTTTGAGAAGGCAAAAGAGAAAATTGTTAAGTTCTTAGTAGAAGGAAGTCCAGCTTACGCCTTTGTTGGAAATATAATCAAGCCTCAAGAAGCAGAAAAGATAGCTGATTTTATTGATTGGTCTACGCTTGTTGCTGTAACTCCAAGGCCTGGAGCTGAACCTGAAGAAAAATCTATTGTAATTACTTCTCTTGGATCAAAAGAAGAACTGTTTAAAAACCTAAATGAACATCCAACGTATACAAACAACTGGCCTCCTGAACCGGCAATTCAACTTGATGCTACATACTCATCTTTATTCTGGTCATTAGTAGCATTTATGGCTTGTTGGACGTTAACAATTGTTGTAATGTGGGCATTCTATGACTACTTCTTAAAATTTGAGGAGGAAAAAACTCCTTCTGTAACAACAATGAAACTTACTCCTATGCAAGAAAAGGTTTTAAAGTATGTTCCTGTTGTTGCTTTATTCTTTGTTCTTCAAACAGTGATGGGTGGATATTTAGCTCACCTATATGCTGATCCAAGTCACAACTGGATTGTTCCTCAATCTCTATTCCCATTTAATGTTGCAAGGGAGTTTCACCTTAACTTAGCAGTTGTATGGATTGCTATGGGATGGTTAGCAGGTGGTTTATTCGTTGCTCCTTTAGCATCTGGGGGTAAAGACTTCAAGTATCCTGTAGCTGTAGATATTCTCTGGATTGCACTTCTTGTTGTTGGTGGTGGTGGTTTAATTGGAATGTGGTTAGGTGCTTTAGGAAAACTACCTGATAGCTTATGGTTCTGGCTTGGTTCTGAAGGAAGAGAATTCTTAGAGTTAGGTAGATTATGGGATATAGGTCTTGTTGTAGGTCTTGTGATATGGTTTGCAATTGTCTTCTTTACAGTTAGACAGGCAGAGAAGGTAACACCTCCACTTCAGATGATGATATGGTCAGCTTTTGCTATTGCAACTCTCTATATTGCAGGTATGGTTCCTCTTCAAAAAGTAATGCCAAACTTTACAATTGATGATTACTTTAGATGGTGGGTTGTTCACCTATGGGTTGAAAATACCTTTGAATTATTTGCTGCTGGTACTTTAGCATTTATTACTGTTGCTTTAGGATTAGTTGGAGCAAGATTTGCAACTATCATGATGTTCTTTGAAGCATTCCTAATTGTTGCTGCTGGTACCATTGGAACCGGTCACCACTACTTCTGGATGGGAGAAAATGAGTTCTGGCTTGCCTGGGGTGGAGTATTATCATCTCTTGAACCTTTACCTCTAGTTATTCTTATGATTGAAGCTACAAAAGAGTACTTACATATTAAGAAACTTGGAAAGGCATTTCCATTTAGAATGACATTCTTATGGCTTGTAGGTTCTGCATTCTTAAACTGGCTTGGAGCTGGTTTCTATGGAATGTTAATAAACCTTCCAATTGTTAACTACTATGAACACGGAACATATTTTGGAATGGCACATGGACATATTGCCCTCCTTGGAGCTTTTGGATACATCTCTATTGCATTCCTATACTTCATAGCTAGGGCAAATGCTCTTGCTAAGAATCTCCACTGGGATGAAAAAGTATCAACTCTTGCTTTCTGGACATTAACTGCAGGAATTGTTTTATTTGCTATACCAGTTCTTGTTATTGGTGAAAAACAGATGGAATGGGCATACAACTATGGATACTGGGCAGCTAGAACTAGAGAAGTACTAGAGGGACTTGGTTTCTGGATGTGGGTGAGAATTATCCCTGACGCACTTATTCTAGGTGGAGCTGTATTAATCTTTGTTGATCTTGTCTACAAACTATATCTTTCAAGAAGAGCTGTTCCTATAGCGGAACCAACACCAGCTCAACAATAAAAAAAGAGCCCCCATTTGGGGGCTTTTTTTCTTTAAGGTCTTATCTTTTTTCATTAAAAATCTTCCTACAAACCCTAAAAATCATCATAACCAAAATTTGGAATAATCAATACATTAAACATATAATATGTATAGTCTTTGCAAAACCTTAGAAAAATTATTCAGGAGGAAATATAGATGGGAATGACATTAACAGAAAAAATCCTTGCAGAACATGCAGGAAGAGATTTTGTAGAACCAGGAGAGCTAGTTACAGTAAAAGTTGACCTTGCAATAGCAAACGATATCACAGCACCATTAGCTATAAGACAACTAGAAAAATATGGAATAGATAAAGTTCATGATCCAGATAAAATAGCTCTTGTTATGGATCATTTTTTCCCACCAAAAGATATTCTCTCTGCTCAGCAGATTAAGATATCAAGAGATTTTGCTAAAAAAATGGGAATAAAAAACTACTTTGAAGGACAAGACTCTGGAGTAATGCATACAATTCTTCCAGAAAAAGGATTTATAGCTCCTGGGGACCTTATTATGGGAGCTGACTCTCATACATGCACATACGGTGCCCTTGGTGCATTTTCAACAGGTGTTGGTTCAACAGATATAGCTTACATATTTGCAACAGGTGAAACATGGTTAAAAGTTCCTGAAACAATGAAATTCACATTTTACGGAAAGAGACAGAGATGGGTAGGAGGAAAAGATTTTGTTTTAACGGTTATTGGGGAAATAGGTGTTGATGGAGCTTTATACAGAGCTATGGAGTATCACGGAGAAGCTATAAAAGACCTTCCTGTAGAAGAGAGGCTTACCATAACAAACATGGCAATTGAAGCAGGTGGAAAGAATGCAATAATGGAAGCAGATGAGAAAGTTTTGGAATGGCTAAAAGACAAAACTAATAAACCTCTTAGAATGCTAAAAGCAGACCCTGACGCAAAATACTGCTGTGAGTATGAGTTTGATGCTTCTAAAATAGAGCCTGTTGTTGCAGCTCCAAACCTTCCATCTAATGTTAAACCTGTTTCAGAAGTTGCAGGAAAACCAATTAATCAGGTTTTCATCGGTTCTTGCACAAACGGAAGAATAACAGATCTTAGAATAGCTGCTCAGATACTAAAAGGAAGAAAAGTCCACCCTGATGTAAGATGTATAGTAATACCTGCATCTGATAGAACATATAAGCAGGCTCTTCATGAAGGTCTTCTTGAAATTCTAGCAGACGCAGGATGCTTAATAAGCACTTCTACATGTGGTCCTTGCCTTGGTGGACATATGGGAATCCTTGCTGAAGGAGAAGTTTGCGTTTCAACATCAAACAGAAACTTCACAGGAAGAATGGGACATCCTAAGAGTGAAGTTTACCTTGCAGGACCAGCGGTTGCAGCAGCTTCAGCAGTTCTTGGAAGAATAGCTCATCCAGATGAGGTTGTTGGAACAAAGTCTGAGGCATTAGTTTAATAAAAGAGGAGTTTTAATGAATCTAAGTATTCCTCCTAAGCTTTACGATAAGTTAGTTGAAAAACTGGGAAAAGAAACAGCCATAGAAGTAGTTGAGATTATAAATGAAGTAGAAAAGGAGCTATCTAATCAGGTTGTGGAAGAAACAAAAAAGAGAAAGATAGAGCTTAGGGAGGAACTTAGAAAAGAACTTGCAACAAAAGAAGATATTCTTCTTGTTAGACAGGAGATAGAGACAGTAAGACAGGAACTTAAAGGGGAAATAGAAGTCCTTAGAAAAGAGGTGAAAGGAGAGATAGAAGCGCTAAGGGCAGAAGTTAAAGGTGAGATAAAAAATATGAAAATGTTAATTTACTTTTTGATTATCCTTATGGTTTTACTAAACAAAGAAAGTCTTGAGTTTTTATTGAAAATACTTGGCATATCTTAAATAGGAGGGTAGCAAAATGGCTTGGTGGGATGCTATTTTAAGAGTTATTTTAGGTTCTATTTTTATCTGGCTTGGCATCGAAAAAGGTGGTGCATGGGTTCTTGGTGAGATTTTTGGTTTTATTTTGATGTTTACAGCTATTCTTAACTTCTGTCCTCTTTACAAGATAGCAGGAGTTTCTACAGCAGAAGAAAATACACAGGAGCAGCAGACAGCTTGATTGGAAAAAGAGTTTTAGCTTTAGACGTTGGTAATAAGAGAATTGGGGTCGCTTACAGCGATCCCCTTGGTATTTCTGCAAATCCATTACCTTATATTCAAAACGATGAAAAAGTTTTTGAAAATATAAAAAAATTAGTTAATGAGTATAATATAGGAAAAATTGTTGTAGGGTTGCCCTTAACCCTTAAAGGAGAAGAGGGAGAACAGGCAAGGATAACGAGAGAGTTTGTAGAAAAGTTAAAAGAATATATTCCAGATATAGATATAGAGTTTATTGATGAAAGATTTACAACATCTTTAGCAGAACAGCATTTAAGGGAAACAACAAAAAAAAGCAAAAGGAAAAAAAAGTTAGATAGCGTTGCAGCAGTGTATATATTAAAAACCTATCTTGATCAACAACAATTTAAAAATGGTTAAAATTTTTAAAGCTTTTCTTTTATTCATTATTATTTTAGGAGTTGGATCGTTAGGAACTTATTTTTATATAAAGGGCAAATTAGAAAAAAAGGTAACTATTCAAACCTCTAAGTCAATATCAATAAAAAAAGGATTATCAATAAAGGAAATATCTTCTCTTTTAGAAAAAGAAGGTATTATAACAAATAAAATTATCTTTTATCTCTACAGTAAATTTAAAAATAAACCTTTAAAAGCTGGATATTACACATTTAAAGGAAATTATTCTATTGTTGACGTATGGGAAAAACTTTACAAAGGACAGGAAGAATTAATACCCTTTAAAATAATTCCTGGTGAAGATCTATTTGATATAGCAGAAAAATTTCAGAAAACATTCAAAATAGATAAGGGAGAATTTTTAGCATATGTATTCAATCCTGTTAACGTTAAAAAAAGTGGGTTTGTAGGTTTATCCTTTGAAGGATACTTTCCTCCTGAAACATATATGTTTAGAAAAGAATTAGATGTGAAAGAAGCTGTAAAAACATTCGTTTCTTTTTTTAAAAAGAAATATGAGCCTCTTTTAAGAAAAACTAAAGAATTTTCTCCTTATGAGGTTATGATCATTGCATCTTTAGTAGAAAAAGAAACAGCTTTAAAAGAAGAAAAACCACTAATTGCAGGAGTGATAATAAACAGACTAAAAAAAGGTATGCTTCTTCAGATAGATCCTACAACTATATATGCTTTAAAATTAGCTGGAAAATGGAGAGGAAAGTTAACAAAAGAAAATATACATTTTAACTCTATCTATAATACATACGTATATAAAGGCCTTCCACCTACTCCTATATGCAGTTTTTCTTTAGACACGTTAAAAAGTGTTCTAAAGTATAAAAAAACTTCTTATCTATACTACTTATCAAAAAATGGGAAAAGCCATATCTTTTCTAAGACCTATAAAGAACATATCAATGCTTTAAAAGGTTATAGAAAATGATCTTTAAGCTTTTATATAAATATATATCTAACGGTATCTTAAAAATATTTTTTGGGTTGCTTATTCTTTTCTCTGTTATTATTGTTTCCTCTCAATTTATGCACCTGCCTTCTGTTGTGTATTTTATGGATATTTTAAAATTCTTGAAACTTATATTTTTTATAGATTTTTCTTTTTTTAAGTATCAACTATTATTTGCTTTTATTTTAGCTACTACACTATTTGGATACTCTTTAAAAGAGAAAAGGGAAATATATGCAATTTATGCATCAGGAATATCTACAAAGGATCTTCTAAAACCTGTTTTTTTTATTTCTATAGTTTTGTCTACATTTGCTTTAATTATAAGTCTATATATTACTCCATATGCAAATAGGGAAAGGGCAAATTTTATTACTCTGAGTGTAAAAGAATACTTTATGGAAAGTGTTCAACCTAAAAATTTCTCAAAAGTTGGAAAAGATATAGTTATTTATGCAAAAAATAAAAAAGATAACATTATAGAAAATCTTTTCATTCATATGCATAAAAAAGGATGGACTATAACAGCAAAGAAAGCAAGATTTATAGGTTCAAACCTTATACTTGAAAATGGATTTATACAGATTCCTCAAAAAGACAGTTTTAATATTTTATTTTTTAAGAAGTATATCTTTAGTATAGATATTTCATATATAAAGAAATATTCTTTAGAAGATTATGAAAACAAAAAACTGCTAAAGCTTGCAAGAAAAAAGGACAAAAAAGGGTTAAAGGCAATAGCTATACTTACAGATAGAATATCTTTCTTTATTCCTTTTCTCTTTATTGGAAGTATTGGTTTTTTAATTGGAATTGGAAATATCTCTAGCAAAGAGTATGTTTTGTCCTTGTCTCTCTTAATCTCTATTTTTTATCTGCTTATAAATTTTTTAAGTATAAAATTTATATCTAACGGTAGCTTACCTTTTTATAGCCTACCAATTATTGAATTTACATACTTTTTAAGTGTATATCTCTTTGTTAGAAAAAAATTAGTATTATTTTAGCTCTACACCTTCAAACCAGGCGTAAGCTTGCATTTGTGCTTGTACAATATCTGGAATTGTTAAGCCAAGTTCTGAAACTTCTTTTTCTAATTCAAAAACTTCCATCTGTTCTATACTTTCAACAAGATGTAATAACTTTCCTAAAGGACCCTCATATTTTAGAAGTGCAATATATGTTTCATCATCAATATTAAACTCGTCTTTAATCTCTTCTTTTGACATATTAAGTAATTTATCAACAAATGAAAAAACTCCTACAAGAAAAGCTTTATCAGCCTGTTCATGAGTTAACCCAATTTTTTCTGCTAAGATTTCCATCATTTTTCCTCTTTCTGCAGCAAGCTGAAGCAATGTTTCTGAGTAAAATCCATCATCTTCATCAGCTCCTGTGTAAAGATATAGTAGTACCCATTGAAGAAGATTTTTTTGTCCTAAGATCATTATTGCTTTTCTTATACTTTCTATACGTACTGGCAGATAGAATGCTGCTGAATTTACATACTTTAATAGAGATAGGCTTAGATCAGCATTTTTCTTTATTAATTCTTCTACTTCTTTAGGATTATATTTATCTTTAATTTTGTTAAATAATTGGATTATTGCCTTTCTTGTCGGTGTTACTGTTCTTCCAATGACAGTATCTTGAAATATAAAATCTCCATAAAAATATTTAAAACCTTTAGAAGCAAATTCTTCAAGTTCCTTTATACTTTTAAGATTTCTTATAATAACTTTATTTTTGTAAGGATCATTCTTTAGAGCAAACTCTTTTGGATGTATGAAAAAATCAAAATATTTTATTTCTTCAGGAGTCTTTTCATAATCTATCTTTCTCAGAGCAAAAGAAAATCCTAGCTCTTTAAGTTCTTCTATTCTTTTAAAATCTTATTTATCTAAAAGATCTTCATCTAATATAAAAACAAACTTTTTTTCATTTATATAATCAAGTACTTCATGAGTAAGTAAATCAGGCATTATAGGAACAAAAAGCTTATGTCTACCAAACAGTTTATCAAATCTTAAGTTTGCTAGTATCTTTGCAAATTCATTTGATGTTAAAGGTTTATCTTCCTTGTTTTTAAGAATTAATTTATGTGCAAAAACTTTTTTATATTGATCTAATATAGGTTTTTTAGATAGGAAAAACTCTCCCTTAATGTTCATAAATAACCTCATTATTCTGATATTTTAATTCTTTTTACAAAGGTCCTATTTTCATCTTTTTCAACAAGTAATGCTTGAAATATCATAGGACCTTTTGCTACTTCGTACTTAACTGGCATACCAGTTAAAAATTTTTTTAAAGGTTCTTCTATTTTCATTCCTATAACAGAATATTTGGGACCTGTAAGGCCAACATCTGTTATGTATGCTGTACCTTTTGGAAGAAGCATCTCATCAGCTGTTGCTACATGAGAGTGGGTTCCAAAAACAATGTCAGCTCTTCCATCAACATAAAATCCAAAAGCATTTTTTTCAGAAGTAGCTTCTGCATGAAAGTCTACAATAATAAAATCTGCTACTTCTGAAATCTTTTCGTAGATCTCATCAAACTTTCTAAATGGACAGTCTAAAGGTATTCCCATAAGAGCTCTTCCCATTAGGTTTATAACAACAATATTTTTTCCAGTTTTTTTAAATATTCCATAACCTCTACCTGGAACACCTTCAGGATAATTTGCAGGTCTAAGTAGCCTATCTTCTTTGTCTATAAATTGAAGGACTTCCTTTTTATCAAAAATATGATTTCCTGATGTTATCACATCAATTCCAAGCTTGATAAGTTCATCATATACTTTTTTTGTAATTCCAAATCCACCGGCAGCATTTTCACCATTTAAGATAATAAAATCAATTTCTTCTTTTTTTATAACTTCAGGGAGAAAATGCTTTAAAGCATTTCTCCCTGTCCTTCCTATAACATCTCCTATACAAAGGAATTTCATCTAAACCTCTTTTAAAACTTAGTAAGTTCGTTAACTACTGCTTCACCGTGAATAGTTTCATCTAGTCCCAAGATTTCATCTTCTTGAGAAACTCTTAGGCCTACTATCTTGTCAACAACTTTAAAGATAATATATGTAATTATAATCGTATAAACAGCAACAATTATTAAGCCTATAATCTGAGAGAAAAATAGTTTTCCTCCCCCAAAGAATAATCCTGCTGCATCTCCTACTTCTGGTTTTGCAAGTAACCCAAGTAAAAATGCTCCTACAATTCCTCCTACACCGTGAACTCCAAAAACATCTAATGAATCATCATATTTAAACTTATTTTTAACCTTTACAACAGCGTAGAAACATGCTAAACCACCAACTATTCCTATAATAAATGCCTCCCATATATCAACAAAACCTGCAGCAGGAGTTATTGTTGCAAGACCTGCAATAATCCCTGTAAATAAACCAAGAGAAGTTGGTTTATTAAATATTTTCCACTCTAAAAACATCCATGTAAGACCACCTAAAATTGCAGCTATAGTTGAGTTAAAAGCAGCAACTACTGCCTGTGAGTTTATACCTAATGCTGAACCACCGTTAAATCCAAACCATCCAAACCATAAAAGACCTGTTCCAATAGCAACTAAAGCTAAATTTGAAGGAAGCATTACAGGTTCTTTTCTCTTTCCTAAAACAATAGCTCCTATTAAAGCACCTAATCCTGATGTTTCATGAACTACTAAACCACCTGCAAAATCTAGGGTTCCCCAGTTGGATAAAAAGCCACCACCCCATATCCAATGAGCTACAGGAAAATATACAAATGTAGCCCATAAAATGGAAATCCATATCCATGCACTAAATTTCATTCTTTCAATAAGAGCCCCTGCCATTAACGCTACTGTAATAGCAGCAAATGTCATCTGGAAAAATATAAAAAGATAGTGGTATAGGTTTGGAGCAGGTGGAGCTGGATCATTAAGATGAATACCGTTTAAAAATAGATATTTAAATCCACCCCAAAAATTTCCACCATCACCAAATGCAATGGAATATCCATAAAAAATCCAGATAATGCTAACAATACCAAAAGAAACAAATACCATCATTATTGTGTTTAATACATTCTTTGTTCTTGCTAGACCACCGTAAAAAACAGCTAAACCTGGTATTGCCATTAACAAGACTAAAGCTGTGGAAATAAGTATCCACAAATTGTCAGTTAAATTAATGCTGTTTTCCATTCTGGCATCCTCCTATATATTATTCAAAATATTCAGCTCCTCCATGTTTTGTTTCCCAAATAACAACTTTTTCAAGGGTAGGATATTTCTCTTTTACTTTCTGGTAAAGCCAGTGTGCAATATTCTCTGCACTTGGAGAGAAATCAAATACATCATTTAGACAGGTATAGTCTGGAAGAATTTCATCTAAAAATCTTTGTATCTCAACAAAGTCAAACCCCATACCACCTTTATCTAGTTTATCTGCCCGTATAAAAAGTTCAACTTCCCATGTATGACCGTGCAGAGGTTCTGGTTTCCCATGGTAATCAGTGAGAAAATGGGCTGCCTGAAACTCCCTTTTAACCCTTACAATATAAGGCATTTTCAAACCTCTTTAACTTTTTTTACTATAACATCTATTAAGTCATCAATATTCTCAAAAATTTCCTGTTCTCCTGTTTCCATATCTTTAAGCTCTGGTTTTTCTGAAACAAAAACTACATATCTAGATCCTAGCTTATTTGCCAGTTTCATTTTAGATTTCATACTACCTTCTTTTAGTAAAAGTTCTGTTTTCAAATTATTTCTGCGTAGCTTATCAGCTGTTTCAAGAGACTGTATATTAAAGTCTGATGTGACAGGGATAACAGTAGTTAGAGGCTCTTCTTCTGGAAGATTTTCAACAAGAAGCATAAGTCTTTCAATTCCTGCAGCAAATCCAAGAGCTGGTGTTGGAGGACCTCCAAGCTGCTCAACGAGGGTGTCATATCTTCCTCCTGCTGCTACTGTTCCCTGTGCACCTATCTTATCTGTGATAAACTCAAAAACTGTATCTGTGTAGTAGTCAAGACCTCTGACAAGTCTTGGATTTTCAATAAATTCAATATTCATACTCTTTAGATACTCTTTTAACTTCTCATACCTTTGAAGACTTTCTTCTGAAAGAAAATCTATTAAGGATGGAGCTTCCTTTGTTATCTGTTTGCAGGTCTCAAGCTTACAGTCTAAAACCCTTAAAGGATTTCTCTCTATTCTTGATTTACAGTCTTCACAAAGCTCCTCTTTATGTTTCTTTAAGTAATCTCTTAAAACTTCTATATACTTCTTTCTGCTTTCAAAGTCACCAAGAGTATTTATCTCCAGCCTAACCTGAATGCCAAGTTCATCAAGTATATCCTTAACCATTTTTATAAGCTCAGCATCGGCAAGGGGAGTATCTACTCCGAAAATCTCTGCCCCAATCTGGTGAAACTGTCTGTATCTTCCTGCCTGAGGTCTCTCATATCTAAACATTGCTCCTTCGTAAAAAAGCTTGTGGTATCCACCTTTTGCATACAATCTCTCTTCTATATATGCCCTGACAGCTGAAGCAGTTCCTTCAGGTCTTAAAGCTACCCTTCTTCCTCCTTTATCTTCAAAAACATACATCTCCTTCTGAACAATATCTGTTGCTTCTCCTACTGAACGAACAAAAAGAGAAACATCTTCAACATAGGGAAGGATAATCTCCTGAAAGTTATACTTCTCAAAGATTTTTCTTGCTGTATCAGAAACAAATCTATACTTTTTTGCATTTTCTCCGTAAATATCCTGAAATCCTCTAACTTTCTTTATTTCAGACAATTCTTAAACCTCCTCCTTCCAGCTTTCTTCACCTGATTTAAAAACCTCTTTCTTCCATATAGGAGCTCTTGCTTTTGTTTCATCAACAATATATCTACATGCTTCAAATGCTTCCTGTCTGTGCCCTGCCCATACAGCAACAAGAAAAGAAGGCACTAAAACAGGAACAACACCTATCCTATGGTGAACTATAGCATGTTTTATCTTAAACTTTTCTTTAGCTTCTTTTATAATCTCTTCTATAACTTTTTCAGCCATTGATATATAAGCCTCATAATGAAGCTCCTTCACATCTCCATCTTCTGGAGCTGACCTTGGAATACCTAAAAATATATCCACAGCTCCACAGGTTTCATCTTTATAGCTGTTTATAACATCATTTATATCAAACCAGTTTTCTCCTATATATACTTGTGGAATACTCATTTAAACCTCCTTACAAAAAATCTATCTTTTATTTTAAAACAACCTATTAGGGAGTTTCTTTAGTATTTGTTAAAATATTTCAAACAGTTTTTAAGGAGGCGTTTATGAAAAAAAGAGTTATTCTTGCTTACTCTGGTGGTCTTGATACTTCAGTAATTGTTAGATGGTTAACTGATAAAGGATTTGAAGTTATAACGTATACTGCAGATGTTGGACAGGGAGAGGAACTAGATGAGATACCTGAAAAAGCGAAAGCAGCAGGAGCTGTTGAAGCTATTGTAGATGATATAAAAGAGGAGTTTGCTAGAGATTACTGTATGCCTCTTATGAGAAGCGGAGCTTTATATGAAAATAGATATACACTACTTTCTGCACTGTCCCGTCCTTTAATATCAAAGAAACTTGTTGAGCTTGCACACAAATATGATGCTCACTATGTAGCTCATGGTTCAACAGGGAAGGGAAACGATCAGGTTAGATTTGAAACATCGGTATGGGCTTTAGACCCTGATATTGAAGTTTTAGCTCCTGTTAGAGACTGGGAGTTTAAGTCTAGAGATGAAGAGATAGAGTATGCAAAAAAACATGGAATACCTGTTAGAGCAACAAAAGAAAAACCTTACTCTTATGATAGAAACTTATGGGGAGTAGCGATAGAAGCAGGTCCCCTTGAGGATATATGGCAAGAACCTCCTGAAGATGCATTTGAGATAACTGTTAATCCAAAAGATGCTCCGAATGAGCCTGAGTATATAGAGATAGAGTTTGAAAAAGGAAATCCTGTAGCTATAAATGGGAAAAGGTATGAAGAGCTTTGGAAACTTATATGGGATCTAAATGAAATAGCAGGAAAACACGGTGTTGGCAGAATTGATATGGTTGAAAACAGGCTCGTTGGTATTAAATCAAGAGAGGTTTATGAGTCTCCTGCAGGACTTATACTTATAAAAGCCTACGATGAGATAGAAAGTCTTGTTCTAGACAGATTTACTTATCACTACAAACTTACTCATATTTCTCAACCTTATGCAGACCTAGTTTATAACGGACTTTGGTTTTCTAAGCTTAGAGAAGCTTTAGACGCATTTACAAATGAGATAGCACAGCTTGTAAATGGTGTTGTAAGATTTAAGCTTTATAAAGGAAGTGCTCAGATTGTAGGTAGAAAATCTCCAAATGGACTATACTTTGAAAAACTTGCAACTTACTCCCCTGAAGATGAATTTGACCACAAAGCAGGAGAATACTTTACAAAGATATGGGGATTACCTTTAAAGGTATTTGCAAAAGTTAACAGAAAAGGGTAAAGCTTAAGCTTTACCCCCTTTATAAGAGGTATGTATGTGAGAAAGATAATCCTAATTATTCTTCTTTTTGTTTCTATTTCGTATGAACAAGAACTAAAGCATTTGAAAGACGTATTATATTTTAGTAACTCAATTCTAGAGTTAATAAACAAGAAAAAATATATCCCTGCCTTAGAGCTTATAAAAAAACATTCTATAAATGATACAGCATCTTTTAAAGTAAAACGTCTTATGTCTCTTTTTAGAAAAAAACAAAGTTTAGGTTTTGTGAAACTCCATGAAAAAGATCTGTTTAATATTGCATTTAAAGTTTCTTTCCTGCAGAAGTTTGATGATAGCGTAGTTTTAATAGATTTTTACTTTTACAAGCCTGAAAAAAAATGGTATCTATATGATATCTCTGTTAAAAATGATATAAAATCTTTTTTCTAAAACACTGTATTAAGGAAATAAAATGACCTACTTAGAATTTTTTGGTTTAAAAGATGATCCTTTTAGAATTATTCCTGATCCTACATATTTTTACCCAGCAAAAACTCATAGATTTGCCCTTAACTTACTAGATTATGTTGTTGAACATGGAGAAGGTTTCTGTGTAATTATAGGTGAACCAGGAACAGGAAAGACAACAGTGATAAGAAAGTTTCTAACAGATTTAGATAATGAAAAGTTTATATACGCTGTAGTTCTCACTCCAAATTTAACTCCTGAAGAGTTTTTAAAAACTATATTTGATGAGCTTGAAATAGAAAATATCTCTTTAAAAGAAGTAACAAAAAATGAGCTTATAAAAAAGTTTCAAAAATTTCTCTTAGAAAATGTAAAAAAAGGAAAAAAGATACTTATCGTTGTTGATGAAGCCCAAAATATGCCAATTGATACTATTGAGGAGTTAAGAACCCTTTCAAATCTTGAAACAGATAAAGAGAAGCTGGTTCAGATAATCCTTATAGGACAGCCAGAACTAGAAGATAAACTTTCTTTACCTCAGCTTAGACAGCTTAATCAAAGGATAACAAGTAAAGTCTTTCTTGAACCTTTAACAGAAGAAGAAACAAAAGGATACATACTTCACCACATAAAAAAAGCTGGTGGTGAAAAGGTTCATTTTACAGATAGAGCCTTATCAAAGATATACAAATACTCCCAGGGAATACCACGTATTATAAATACATTAGCTTCAAGGTCTTTAATGGCTGCTTACCTTGAAAGTTCCACAGATATAAAAGGGAAACATGTTGAGGCTGCAAAATACACGTTAAACCCTGACATACTTCCAGGAAAAACAGGTATCAATTCAGATTTTATTGTTGTTATATCCTTAATTATTCTCAATATAATTGGTATTTTATATATTATCTACAAACTACTTATAGAAGGTGCATAACATGGATATCACAATTACTAAAGCAAAACAGGTTTTAGGTGAGTTAAGAGTTCCATCTGACAAATCTATATCTCATAGATCCATAATCCTTACATCTTTAGCTAAAGGAAAAAGTGAGATAAGAAACTTTCTTGTTGCAGGAGATACATTAACAACAATGAGTGTATACAGGAGCCTAGGTGTTAACATACATGAGAAGAACGGTGTCATTACTGTAGAAGGAGTTAATCTTTTTGGCTACAAAGAACCTGAAGATATCTTAGATATGGGAAACTCAGGAACTACAACAAGATTAACCCTAGGAGTATTGGCAGGACAAAACTTTTTTTCTGCACTCACAGGAGACAGCAGTTTAAGAAAAAGACCTATGGGAAGGGTTACATATCCTTTAAGAGAGATGAATGCAAAGATAGATGGAAGAGATGAAGGAAATCTTCTTCCTCTAGGTGTAAGAGGAAATAATCTTTCAGGAATTGAGTTTTTTAATAAAAAATCTTCTGCACAGGTAAAGTCAGCTATTTTATTAGCAGGACTCTTAACTGAAGATAAAACATGTGTCGTTGAAAGAGTAAAATCTAGAGATCATACAGAAAAAATGCTTCTTGGAATGGGAGCTGATATTACAGTAGAAGAAGAAAATAAAGAGTATAAAGTCTGTATAACAGGAAAAAAAGAACTATCCCCAGTTGAGATAGATGTTCCTGCAGACCCTTCTTCAGCAGCATTTTTTGCTGCTGCAGCAGCAATAGTTCCAGACTCTGAAATACTGCTTAAAGATGTTCTAATAAATCCAACAAGAGATGGTTTTTTTAGAAAGCTTAGAGAGATGGGAGTTGAGGTTTTATATTTAGAAGAAAGGGAAAAAGTTGGAGAAAAAATAGCAGATGTTTTAGTTAAATATTCCCCCGATATGAAAGGAATAAAAATAACTAAGGAAGATATTCCATCTATGGTTGATGAAGTGCCTTTACTAGCTATTGTTGCTACACAGGCAGAAGGAGAAACAGTTATAACAGGAGCAGAAGAACTTAGGGTTAAAGAAAGTGACAGGATAAAGGCCGTTGTTGAAAATCTTAGAAGAGTTGGAGTAGAAGTTGAAGAGCTGGAAGATGGACTTATAGTAAAGGGTAAACAGAAGATAAAAGGTGGTGTTGTAGATAGTTACAACGATCATAGAATAGCTATGGGATTTGCAGTTTTAGGGCTTATCTCAGAAGAAGGTATTACTATAAAAAATGCTGATTGTGTTTTTATATCGTATCCAAACTTTTTTGAAGATCTAGAGAAGGTTATAAGGAGATAAATATGCAACAGATAAAAAGCTCCATCTTAGATGATATCCTATCTGGGAAAAGGATATCAGAAGAAGATGCGTTATATCTTCTAAAAGAAGGAGACTTACTTACTTTAGGAAGATTAGCAGATTTTGTTAGAAGGAAAAAACATCCTGATAATATTGTTACATTTGTAGTAGATAGAAATGTGAACTATACAAACGTTTGTGTTGCAGGGTGTAAGTTCTGTGCTTTTCAAGAAAAAAGAAGCTCTCCAAATGCCTATGTTTTAGATTTTTCTGAAATATATAAAAAAATACAGGAACTTGTTGATTGGGGCGGAACCACCCTTTTAATGCAGGGAGGACTAAACCCTGATCTAAGATTAGATTTTTATGTTCAGCTGCTAAAAGGTATAAAAGAAAGATTTCCTCAGATACAGATACACTCCTTCTCTGCTGCAGAAATCCTATATATATCAAAACTTGAAAAGTTAGAAACAAAAGAGGTTTTAAAGATACTTCATGAGGCAGGATTGGATAGTCTTCCTGGCGGAGGAGCTGAAATTCTCTCAGATGAGATAAGAAAGCAAATCTCTTATGGAAAAGTAACTAAAGATCAGTGGCTTCAGGTTCATAGGGAAGCTCATGAACTTGGAATGAAGACTACTGCAACAATGATGTTTGGTCACATAGAAAAACCGGAACATATTGTAGAACATCTTTCCCATATAAGAAATCTTCAAGATGAAAGTCTTTCTAAAGGGAAAGGATACTTCACAGCGTTTATTCCATGGACATTCCAGAAAGGAGGCACACAGTTAGACCATATAGAAACAGCTACAACTGTCTGGTATCTAAAGGTTTTAGCAGTGTCTAGAATATTTTTAGATAATTTTGAAAACATTCAGGCTTCTCATGTAACTCAAACAATGAAGGTTGGACCTGTAGGACTTCACTTTGGAGCTAATGACCTTGGAAGCACAATGATAGAAGAAAATGTAGTTGCCTCTACAGGATGGAAGGTAGCTGCTCCTAGACCTGAAAAAATGGCGGATATTATAAAAAAAGCAGGATTTAAACCAGCTCAAAGAGATACATACTACAACATAGTAAGACAATTTGATTAGTTGCACTAATTTTGTGCAATAGTAATAAAGCTAATACATAAAAATAATAAAGACTTAATTTGATTAATTTTTTTCTTCTGTGTTTGATTAAAAAGAATATTGGTATCAATTACTTAACCTTTATTTGACACATACAATATATAGTGTTTAAATTTATTTCCACACTATATATTGTGTTTATTTGGAGGGACCGGCTATGAAAAAATTAGGTTTTATCGGTAAAACATCTGTTAGAGATAATATTAGGCTTACTGAAAATCCCCGTTATCCTATTTTCAAAGATATCTATGTAAAACAAAAAAAGGCAGTTTGGTTTCCAGAGGAGTTAAATATACAGCAAGATGTTCTTGATTACAAATCATTAACTCCAACAGAAAAAGATCTCTTTGATAGTGCTGTTGGATACTTTGCATCTTCAGAACTCCTTGTTCAAAATGTTCTTGGAAATGGTTTTTTCCCTGTTTTAACTGACCCTTACGCAAAGATGAGTTTCTCTACCCAGATGTTTATGGAGAATATACACTCAGACTTCTTTGAGATAATACTTAACAGCTTTGAAATGGATAGAAGAAGAGTTTACAACATAACCCTTGAGGACAAGCTTTTACATGAGAAGCAGGAGCTTATCATAAGAGCTGTTGATAGAATTACGTATGGAAAAGCTGATCCTGATACCCTTGAAGGGAAAAAGCAGATATTAACAGCAATTCTTCTTAACAACATTATTCAGGAAGGAATGTTTTTCTACTCAGCGTTTGCACATTTCTTTGCTATGAAAGATACAGGAAAGATGAAAAATGTTGTTTCAGGAGTTGAGCTAATTCTTATAGATG
>JALVKE010000225.1 GCA_027028005.1 Persephonella sp.
AGACATAACAGCAAAACCCTGATTGGCAGGGTGAGAAAATTGATGCTTTTTGGGATAACATCTCCAGATTGTTGGAGGATAAAAATATGTTTCTCGCGTTTTCGAATTAGAGAAGTTGTATGACCTAGATATCTTACATATAAAATATGAGGATTTTGTTGAAAAACCTGTTGAGAACACAAAAAAAATTCTAAATAAGATGGGGCTAAATTTTGATGTAGAGAGGTTGAGAGCAATTTTAGATGGTATAAATCCTAATCGGAAATATGCTTTTTTTTATAAGGAAAATTTAACTAAAGTTTATAAACAAATTAGGAATGATGAGCTTTTGTGTAAGTTAGGTTATGATAAATTAGAAATATGATTAGCTTTGAGAAAAAGGTAGCAAAGGATTTGGAGAGTATATACCAGGTTTTTACGGAAGAGGAAGTTTTAAAAAGATTTAAGGTCATAAGTGCTTTACTATCTATTAGTGCTGTTAAAAAGTTCGTTTATCTTAGGGTAGCAATGCTTAATGATAGACAGTCTAACAGAGTAGTGAACGGCTTTTTAAAAACCAGGGAGGAAATTCAGGATATGTTCTCCAGGAGGTACTCCTAATGGCTTACACAAAATTATTGACATAACCGGCCATATCAGATAATTGGATATAAGCCCCCGCTGGGAAATTTGAGGAGTATATTAAAAACATTAGAGTGTCCACCATGTATTGAGCTTGTGCATGAATAGGAGAATACTGTGAATGTTTGTTCTGTCATAGTTACATATGGAAATAGATTTAGATTTCTAAGTCAGGTTGTAAGAGCTTGCTTGAGGGAAGGTGTTAAGAAGATCATCGTTGTTGATAACAATTCTGTTTTAGAAAGTCGAGGAAGGCTGAAGGAATTGGAGCAGGAAGAAGAAAGGCTCCAAGTTATCTATTTAAGTGAAAATACTGGTTCGGCTGGTGGGTATAAAAGGGGACTTCAGGAAGCTATTAAATGTAAAGATTGTGAATTTATATGGCTTCTGGATGATGATAATATGCCAAAAGAAGGAGCTTTAAAAGAGTTGCTGAAGTTTTGGGATAATTTAAAAGAAAGAAAAAGGAGAAAAAAAGTGGCTCTTTTGTCGTTTAGGCCTGACAGAAATATATATAAAGAAGCAGTCTTAGAGAATAAACCTTATTTACTTCTTGGTAGGAAAAATAGTTTTCTGGGTTTCCATTTTATAGACTTACCTCACAAGTTGTGGAGGAGAATGAGAATACCCTTTCTCCAGAAAAACCATGTTGTGAAGTCAGGAGTTGTGCCTGTTGCTCCTTATGGTGGCCTTTTTTTTCATAAAGATCTTTTAGAAGTTATTGGCTTTCCAAGAGAAGAATTTTTTCTTTACGTTGATGATCATGAATGGACGTATAGGATTACTAAGTTTGGTGGAAAAATTTTTGTTATTTTTGATAGTATCATTGAGGATATTGATGTATCATGGCACTTAAAGAGGAGAAAGAAGTTTAGCTTTTTAAATTTTCTTTTCGCAAGATCAGAGCAGAGAGTCTATTATAGTGTAAGGAATAGAGTCGTTTTTGAAAGAGAAAACCTTGTGACAGTTTCATGGATATATCGTTTTAATATTTTTTTCTATAAGTTTTTACTGAAAACTTTCTGCTTTATATATGGTGAAAGTTCTTTTAAAAATTTAGAAGTGTTTGATAAGGCTGTAAAAGATGGTTTAGAGGAGGCTTTAGGTAAAAATGAAAGTTTTGATATTTAACTCTTTGTATTATCCCAATATAATAGGTGGAGCAGAAAGATCAGTGCAAATTTTGGCTGAAGGTTTGCTAGAATGGAATATAACTCCTGTTATAGTAACTACGTCAGATAGGGATTTTGTAGACTATGTTAACAACGTTAAAGTTTACTATGTAAATGTTCCTAATTTGTATTGGATGAAAACTTCCAAGGAACAACCTAAGTGGAAAAAGCCATTTTGGCATTTATTTGATATGTATAATCCACTTGTAAGTAAAAAAATAAGTATTATTCTTCAGAGTGAAAATCCTGATATTATTCATACAAATAACCTTGCTGGTTTTTCGGTAGCTATTTGGGATTTAGCAAAGAAATTTGGGATTCCAGTTCTTCATACTCTTAGAGACTATTATCTTCTTTGTCCCTCATCTACGATGTTTAGGAATGGGGGAAATTGTAAATCTCAATGCAAGTTATGCAAGTTATATTCATTTATTAAGATGTTTTGTTCCAATAAATATGTTGATGGTGTAGTAGGGGTAAGTAAATTTATCTTAAATAGGCATTTAAATTTTGGATATTTTCGTAATTGTAAAATCAAAACTTTCATATATAATCCAATAAAATCGACTGATTTTATTAGCCTTAGAAGAAAAAGAAAAAGAAAAAAAGTAGTGTTTGGTCTTGTTGGTGTTATGTCCCCCAATAAAGGAACGGAGTTTGTTCTGAGATTCTTTAAGGAGCTAGATTTATTGAATGCTAAACTTTTAGTTTTTGGTAAAGGTATAAATAAGGATTATGAAAAGAGACTAAAAGCAAAATATGCTTCACATAATATAGTTTTTAGAGGATTTGGAGAACCGGAAAAGATATATAATGATTTAGATGTAACTATAATACCCTCTCTTTGGCATGAGCCTTTCCCTAGGGTTCTTATAGAGTCGTATTCTTATGGTATTCCGGTTTTAGCATCAAATAGAGGAGGTATTCCCGAAAATGTGATTGAAGGGAAAACTGGGTTTATTTTTAATCCCGATGAGAAAGAGGATTTTAAGAAGAAACTAAAGATGATGATTTATTATGTTTGTAGTGGTAGATTTTCTTACGAGGAAATCGTAAAATTCTCGAGGAAGTTTCAAGTTGAATTAGTAGTGGAAAATTATATTAGCCAATATAAGAAGATATTAGATGCTAATATCTGAATATGGTTCTAGAAAAAGTTTTATTGATGGTTTTTTAATTGTAGTTGGGTTTGTTTTTTTTCTTTCTGAGGTATTGTCTGGGGTAACTCGCTATTATTTTTCCGCCTTAGAGATAAGTTACTGTGTGTACTTACCCAAGATTTTTTTGGTTCTTAGTATATTTGCTGTAATTTTAAAGGGATTATTTAAGAATAAATTAGGCAAAACTTTTGTTTTACTTCTATTAGTTTTATTTTATTCTTTTTTAATAGCTA
>JALVKE010000226.1 GCA_027028005.1 Persephonella sp.
GTATTCCAGCATTCTAAGAGGCATGTTTTTGTCGGGGTGGGTCTGGAGCTCCAGGTGAAAGATGGATCTGTCTTCAAGTTCTACTACGAGGTCGGCTTTTCTCTCTTTTATGCTGGGGAAGGTGTTATCAAGGATTTTTATTCCCTTTTTGCCGGTAAGGATGTGTATGAACTTCTCGGGTATCCTCTGGAGGATGTCTCTCAGGAGAATATCCATTTTTTGTTTGCTCATAGGAGCTCCTTATTTGCAGGTCTAGGGAGGATTATACCGGTAGCAGAGAATATTGGCTTTTCTGACCTGCTTCTCGTCCTCTCTGAGCGATTTTCTGTGTAGAGTGGTATTCTGAACCCTGGCGATGAGAGAGAGCGAATATGTTGATGTTTTGGCGGGAGCTCCCCGGAATTGATGAGCAAGTTCGGAAGGTGCCGCGGGAGAGCTCCCTCTAAAAATGACATTTTTCCTTTCCCAGCCAACCTGCACTACTAAAACAGACGGAGCGAAGTCCCGCAGTCAAGGTGGAGCTCCCGCAGCGAAGCGAGGAAGAACGACCTTGACGAGGGACGAGCGGAGCTACCTTAGGTTTTAGATTGACTGGGAGGGGGAGATTCTTTTGGGTTTTACTGGTTCTGGTGGTGTTTTTAAGTGTTTTTCCTGTGTTGATAGCGAGTGTGATTTAGTTACGTTTTGGGATATGGGATTGATTGATTTCTGGTCAGGTATTATTGGGCTAAAATTCTTAAAATATTGTCATGTTGAGGTAAATAAATTTTTCGATTCTTTAGCGTTTGCTTTATCTTTTACTTATTGAATATTTCTAGGAATATTTCATTAAGTTTATTTTTTTCCTTTGCTATGTCTTCTCCTCTTATTTCTTTGTCTCTAATTTCATAAAATAACTTTAATATTTCTTCCTCGTGTTTTAAGTCTATTTTCTCCAAGTCAACAACATATGCATTATTTAAGTCATTTGGCTCAAATTTTCTTAACCCTTTTCCATATTCTCTTCTGTAGTCTTCGAAGATTTCTTGTGCAACATCGGTGATTAAGTAGGCCATTAGAAGATCTACTTTTGGTAAGAGATTGGGTTTTAAATAAACACAATGAAATGATGTTAGGTTATAAACTCCTGCTTCATTTCGAATAAATTTTAGTCCTGTTCGATTAAATACTTTTACGAGAATTGGTGCTGGTGGACGATTTTCTAACGAATACCAGGGGGTTCTATGACTTGTGAGATAACGTTTATGTATTTCTTGTTTCTCTCCTAATTCTATGTATTTCCTTAAGTTTTCATCGGATAAGTCTGTAGCATTTAGTAAGTAAACAGGCTTATCTTCTTCTTTTAATCTCTTGAAATCATTGTTGGTAAAAAAATGCTTTTTAGCGTAAGGGGCTTTTGCTAAACAAGGTAGTAGGAATTTCATTTTTATTCCGTATTTAATTCTTTTACTCTCTGAAAACATAAAATAATTGTTAGCACCAGTTGCTATACCTCTTGATACTTTTGCATATTTTGAAAAGGGAATTAAGTGTTTATACTTATTCCCATTGAGTTCTTGATAGTAAATTCTCCATTTTTGTGCTTCGTCTAGCTCTTTTATTTTGACCACTTTACCTTTTTTTCTTGTAAGTGGATACGATAGAATATAATTCCTTATTAATTCGAGTTCTTTCAGGTCTTTAATATTGATAAATTCAACTTCTTTATTATTCTGGTCCTTTGCGAATAAAAGTATAGATGATGTTGTTATGGCATCTTCAAAAATGCCGAGGTTAAAATCAATAACAATCACAAATCTGAGTGTTCCGCTTTCTTTAATATAATTTTTTACACTCTTGCCATAGTTTGAGTTCAAAAATTCTGATGGGACTATATAAGCAGCTCTTCCCCCTTTCCTTAACTGCCAAAGTGATTTAAGGATAAATAGCGTATAAAGATTAGTAAACCCAGACAACTTTATTCCTAATTTAGCTTTAAACATATTAAGAAGACTATTTTTGGATTTATAATCATGAAATTTTAAATAAGGAGGATTGCATACGATACCATCAAATTTTCTGTTCCAATCTGCAATTAAATAGTCTTTATTAAGTATTTGTATATTTGCTCCTTGAATATTTGAAAGCAGTTTTTTTGAAAGTTTTGCTAAATTTTTGTCTATTTCATATCCAGTAAATTTAAATACTTCTATTTTATCTGGTTGGTTTTTTATAATTGACCTAATAAATATACCTAAACCTAATGCGGGATCCAATATCTCTATACCACTTTCATTATTCACAATCCATGCTGTCATTAGATCAGCTATAAAGCTAGGTGTAAAGAATTGTCCTAACTTCTTTCTATAATTAGAAGGAATAGTTTTTAGATACTCTTTCTCAGGAAGTTCTGTAAATATTTCTTTTAATTCATTTGCATTTATCATATTTCCCACCTTCATTTGAAGGTTTAATCATTTTGTAGAATTTGTTAACGTCTAAATGTGCTTTCCCTCCTTTAAAAGTTACATAAAATAGCAATCTTCCTCTTTCGAGTTCTTTATATTTACTCCTATGTTCTGGAAAATCTACCTTCTTGGCCAGTAAAATTCCCTGATTTATATCTATATGTATTGTTGTTTTGAATTGGTTTTTTGCATTTTTTTCAATATAAAATGTTTTATCTTTTTTAGAAGGATCAGAAATGATTTCTAAAATCCTCTTAAAGGAAATAGCATAAACTCTATCAAAAAATACTTGAACATAATAATGAGGAACACCAAATGTTTTAATCCATTTGTAAACCACATATATATCTTCAACTTTCGGTGTAAAGCTTAAAAAATCTCTTTTTTTAAGAGAATTAATTAATCTTCGTAATTTTTGAACTTCGAGTTTCAACGGGTCTGGTTTTATATTTCCTCGTGGTATCGGGGAAAGTGTATTTTCATCTTCTAAGTTAACTTTTAGCAACCAGTTCTTCCAGTTATTGGGTAAATTAGGTGACTGACTTTTAAGATTACTTATTATTTTGTTTATTTGATTTAATATTTCCTTTCTCCTTTTTTTTGAAAATTCCGTATACTTATGAACAAGAAACGAACTGGATCTTATTTCCAAACCAGCAATTGCTTTCGGCACAATCTTTTCCAGTTTCCTTTCTTCAAAATGACTAATATCAAAAGTAGAAGATTCAAAATCTTTCT
>JALVKE010000227.1:0-1075 GCA_027028005.1 Persephonella sp.
GAATAAAACCAGAGATGAAAAAATTTAGATATAAACTTTTTTATTGTAATAGATCAAGAAAACAACTTTTAAAAACTAAGGCTTTTCAATATATTGCTTGGGCGGAGAGAAATTTGAAAACAAAGGATGGAAGAAAAATACAAGATGCCCCAAGTGTAAAAGGAAGAAAATATTGGTATAGTATAGGCCGACAACAACGTGTTGATGTAATATCAAACCGCTTCGTTGGAGAAAGATTTATTTTCCTTGAGGGGAAAAAAGAATTTCTAGTTTGTGATGTATTTTTTGTGTGCAAATTAGATAATACAAATGTTAAAAAAGAAACTGTTGCTTCACTGAATTCTACACTAACTTTCTTACTAACAGAAGTAAACGGAAGGAAAACATATGGTATAGGAGTCATGTACATCTATGGAACTGAGATAACTAGACAATTACTGCTAAACCCACAAATATTGAGTTCTAAAAAAAATGAGTGGGCTATGATATATGAAAGCCTCGCTTCCCGTAAAATTTTAGATATCTATAGTGAATTAGGATTCAAGTCATCAATACCTATCCGACAACAGCAACCTAACCCTCTTCCTGACCGCAAAGCTTTAGATGATATTGTTTTTGATGCTTTAGGATTGACCGAGGAGGAAAGAAAAGAAGTTTACTGGGCAGTGGCGGAGTTGGTAAAAAATAGACTTGAAAAGGCAAGGAGTATATAAAGGAGTATATTAAAATGTTGAATTCAAAGAAATGCATAATATGCGAGAACAGTCAATTAACAAAAGAGCATATCATCCCTAAATTTTTAGGGGGTACACTTGTAGGAAAAATATTATGTAAAGAATGTAATAATAGATTCGGTACAGATCTAATTGCAAGTCTTAAATATCTTGCAGGGATTTATCCAAGTATTGATTATTTATGCAGTAAATATAAAAACAGTAAAAAACTTAGAAAACTAAAACAGAATTTGTTGACAGGGCAAGTTTTTGAGGTTACAACCCCTGCAGGAACAAAGACTTTAGCCTTTTTAAAAGATAATAGAGTATTTATAAAAAAAGGAAAGCAAGAGGATGGATCA
>JALVKE010000227.1:1085-2594 GCA_027028005.1 Persephonella sp.
CATTAATTTTGTCTGAAAAAGAAGCAAGAGGATTTCTTTCTAAAAGAGTTCCAAGATTAAAAGATTCTGTGTTTCGACCATCTGAAGAAAAGATAGAATTAGGTGTTTTTGGCAATCATAAATATTCTATAATAAATTTTCAACCGAATATAGGGAAAATTAAACCTAAGTATAAAATCCAAGACGAAAAAATAAAAAAAGCTTTTCTCCTTATAGCATTTGAATTTTTATCATTTTTTGTCGGACCCTCTATCTTCCATCCATATTTTGACGATATTAGAGAGGTTTTTTTATTAGACAAGAATCTTAGTGTTTTGAGCGACAAGATAAACATCATAGGCTATTACTTAAGAACTTTTCCTCAACCATATCATTTAATATATCCATCATTTAAATTAAAAGGTAACACAGCAATAAATATAAGACTGTTTAGTCATTTAGAGATGCAAGTGCGTTTTAAACGTCTTTATCTTCAAAATTTTCCGGAAATACCATTTTTAGAAGATTTACGAAGAGGAAAAACGTATGTCGCTAAAACCATAGCAGATGCTAAAAGTAATAAATGGATTGAAATTTAATTTTGTACCATAATCCTATTTGATATAATTTCTAAGAATGCCTCACGATATAATCGACAATTCACAAATAAAACTTTCTCACGAACTTAAAAAAAAGCTCCGTGTAGCTAAAACTGCGAAATTTGCAGTAGGTTGGTTTTTTCTTACAGGCTTAAAAGAGATTAAAGAGGAAATAGAAAACTTAGATAAACTTTATATCCTTGCTGGAGCAAAGAGTAACAAAGAAACAGTTGAAACTCTGTTAATGTCTAAAAGGTATGAAGAAGCAGTAGAACACGAAATTAATAAATTAAAATACCCGAACAAAACAAAAGTAAAAGAAATTTTGGAAAACGAATTCAAAAATTTAATTTCTTATATAAGCAGTATTAAACCCACTCAAGAAAACGTAGAATTTATTCGCTGGTTTTGGGAACAATTAAGAAGAAAGAAGATAGAAATAAGAATCTACCCCAAAGAAACTCTTCACGCTAAACTTTATCTTTTAGAGTATAGAGACAAAAATCATGGGTTAGGTATGGGATTTGTGGGGTCAAGCAATCTTTCTATGAAAGGATTTAATTTGAATACAGAGTTAAATGTCGCTGTTTATGGTGATGAAAATTTCAAAAAGTTAGAAAAATGGTTTGACAACTTATGGAAAGAGTCAAAGGAAGCTGATTTTACTGCTTTGGCTCAAAAAGCAATTAAAAAATCTTGGGTGTTAAATCAGGAAGCAACGCCATTCAGAATTTATTTACGTGTATTGCACGAAATCTTCAGTTATGGAGATTGGAAAGATGTACCAGAAACTAATTATGGCGGAGTCAAACTTTACGATTATCAGCTTGATGCAGTAAGGGATGCCTACAGACGACTTCAAAAGTACAACGGCGTATTTTTAGCTGATGTCCCAGGATTAGGAAAAACCTATATGGGAGCTGCTTTACTT
>JALVKE010000227.1:2604-3167 GCA_027028005.1 Persephonella sp.
GTAATTTCCCATGGAAAATTAGAGTCTATTCTTGAAAATGAAAATCTTATGAAACGTGAAGTAGTTCTTATAGACGAGGCCCATCATTTCAGAAATTCAGAAACAAATAGATATAAAGATATGGAACTTATTTGCGAAGGAAAGCAAGTAATACTTGTTGGAGCTACTCCTCAGAATTTAAGCATTTGGGATCTTTATCACCAAATCAAATTGTTTACTCAATCAGAAATCAACCATAAATTTAGAATTTATCCAGTAGCTTTGAAAGAATACTTTAAAGCAGTTGAGCAAGGAAAAGCTAATATAGAAGACTTAATAAACGACATTGTTATAAGAAGAACAAGATCTGACATAATTGAATACTATGGTAAAGGAAAAATTCCAAAATTTCCCAAAAGGATAGGTCCAAAAAGAATTGACTACTCCATAGACAAGGTCTATCCAGAGGGTATTTATAAAAAACTTAATGAATTAATTGATAGACTCTCTTTTGCTCGTTATGATTTGGGGAGCTATATAAAGGAATCTAAATTTACTCCTGAAGAAAAGCAAAGGTTAAAGAT
>JALVKE010000228.1 GCA_027028005.1 Persephonella sp.
ACCTTATCCATTAAAAATATCCATATACGCTATTGTAAGGTAGCAAGGGAAGTGCAGCCCGTAGTCTTTCAGTCGTAGCAACAAGTTGCTATCTCAAAAAGTTTTTGGCGGATTTTCTTTAAAAAAATCCGCATTCTGAGTGAGTTTCCCCCGTGCTACGCCCTTTGGTGTTTGCAAATTGAAAAGATTTGCAAACAAGACAAGCCAAAGGGGTCTGCCGTCCGCCCCAAGCAATTTATATTGCTTGGAAATCTGCTATTTGGTAACAAATAGTAGTAGGACGGCAGGTGGCGGGCGGGGGCGTGTTATAGATAAAAAATACATTTAATCCTTTTAGGATTATTATCTGTTATCAGAATACAATACTAAAAGGATTAAAATGACTAGACACGATTTTTTTGTAAAAGAATTATCTAAACTTCTTTTGCTGCAAGAACAAGAAGTAGAAGAATTTTTAAAAAGATACTCATATTTCTTAAAGAAAGAGCAATCAAAAGGCGGAAACTTAACAAAAACCTTAACTGCTCGGGGACTAGTAGTAATTCTAAAAGATATAAGAGAAAAAAGAGAAGAGAAAAAAGAGAAGAGAAAAAGAAAAAAAATCTATTCAAAAGCATAAAGCATAAATGCTTAATTAAGCATAAAGATAAGTTTTTGGAACTTGCAAAAGAGGGACTTGGAAGTAAAGCAATAAGCAAATATTTTTTTAAAGTTTTAGGATGTAAAGTTAGCCATACAACCATCCAAAAAGCCTTAAATTTATTGAAAAAAGGTGCGAAAAATGGGTAATTTAAGAGGAAGCACATTTGAAAAACAAATCTCAAATGCTTTACATCGCTTGGATGCAAGGGGAAGCAAACGTTTTGGAACAGATAGCAGATTAACACACTCAAATGCTTTATACAAAAAACGAGAAATGTATCTGCGAGATTTTGCGAAATATTTATCAAACAAAGGAATAAACAAGGGAAAACTTAATAAGTATTTTATTCAAGAACATATAAGCGACTTTTTGAATGAACGATTAAGCGAATTAAGCCCTAAATCCGCTTTAGACTACACAACAGGCTTTAACTCTATGCTTGCGGGCTTAGAACAGACAAAAGTCAATATAGATAAAAGCGTACACAATGTACTAAAAGAATATACAAGCGACTATCGCAATGAATTTAATCAAACAAAAGATAATTATGAAACAGGGCGAGCAATTCAAGATACAAATTATTTTTTAAATAACTTACAAGAAATAAGAGAAAGCTCATCAGTTATTGCAGAATTACAGCTTGAAACAGGATTGAGAGTTAATGAAGCTTTAGAAGTTGCAAGAAACTTTAACGACTATTATAACCCAGAAGGTTATCTAGAAGGAATTGTGGGAAAAGGCGGGCAAGAATATGATATAAAACCTATAAGTGAAGAATTAGCTTATAAACTAAGCAATTTAGAGCAAATTCCTTCTTATTCAAGCTATTACAACGATTTAAAAGAACTAGACCACAAACCACACGACCTTAGAATTACTTATGCAGTAGAGCATTACAATAAGCTAAAAGAAGAAGGATACTCACATCGAGAAGCCCTTAAAATGACTTCTCAGGAGCTTAATCATCACAGAGAAGCAATAACACTTTATTATTTAGCAAGAGGCTAATGTTTTTAATTAACTAAAAAAAACAATTCTTAGTAAAGGTTAACAAAGCAACAGTTATTTTCAATAACCTCGCTTATTAAGTATAGCATAATTTCTACATCCAGCACCCTCTCCCATATCACATGCTTTTTTGTATAGTTCCGCTGCTTTTACATAACTCTGTCTTACTCCTTGACCATTATCATACAAAATCCCAAGATAAAAACATCCTTTAGCCTCTCCCATATCACATGCTTTTTTGAATAGTTCCGCTGCTTTTACATAACTCTGTCTTACTCCTTGACCATTATAATACAAAACCCCAAGATTATTACATCCTTTAGCCTCTCCCATATCACATGCTTTTTTGAATAGTTCCGCTGCTTTTACATAACTCTGTCTTACTCCTTGACTATTATAATACAAAACCCCAAGATTATAACATCCTTTAGCCTCTCCCATATCACATACTTTTTTGTATAGTTCCGCTGCTTTTACATAACTCTGTCTTACTCCTTGACCATTCTTATACAAAGACCCAAGATTACTACATCCAGCAGCATCTCCCATATCACATGCTTTTTTGAATAGTTCCGCTGCTTTTACATAACTCTGTCTTACTCCTTGACCATTCTTATACAAAACCCCAAGATTATTACATCCAGCACCCTCTCCCATATCACATGCTTTTTTGTATAGTTCCGCTGCTTTTACATAACTCTGTCTTACTCCTTGACCATTCTTATACAAAATCCCAAGATTATTACATCCAGCAGCCTCTCCCATATCACATGCTTTTTTATATAGTTCCGCTGCTTTTACATAACTCTGTCTTACTCCTTGACCATTCTTATACAAAACCCCAAGATTATAACATCCTTTAGCATCTCCCATATCACATGCTTTTTTGTATAGTTCCGCTGCTTTTACATAACTCTGTCTTACTCCTTGACCATTATTATACAAAGACCCAAGATTAAAACATCCTTTAGCCTCTCCCATATCACATGCTTTTTTATATAGTTCCGCTGCTTTTACATAACTCTGTCTTACTCCTTGACCATTATCATACAAAATCCCAAGATTAAAACATCCTTTAGCATCTCCCATATCACATGCTTTTTTGAATAGTTCCGCTACTTTTATATAGTTTCCATTTTTAGCAGCATCCATACCTTCATAGAAATAATGAACTCCTTCATTAGCAAAACTAAAAACACCACATAAAATAAAGAATAAAACAAATAACTTTTTCATAACAATATCCTCCAGTACTTTTTGACAAAATTATATCATTAGCTAAACATTAAACAAAATTACTTAACATAAATAACATTCTCCCAAAACGCCTTCCCTTTTAATACCGAAAAATCATCTCTCATTAGTTGCGTTCTGTATTCAGTTTACATAAGCTAACTTTAAAGTTATTTTGTTATAATCTGATAACAGAATACAACAAAGGACTTGAAATGAAAAAAGAAAATTACAAAGATTTTGTCTATTTGAAAATATCAAAA
>JALVKE010000229.1 GCA_027028005.1 Persephonella sp.
AAAGTTTTTTGTTGTTGACCTTCTTTAGAAGCAAAAGCTCCTGTTCCTTTTATGAATTCAAGTTTAACTCGGTGTAGAGATTGTCCCATATTAAACTGAACGGGTCCTGTGTAAGTGATAGAACTATCTTTCTTTTTTCCTGTTTCAATGGGTATGGTTCCACCAAAAAGGCGAACATCTATACATTCGTTCAGAATTCTTTCTGGATTATTTTCAAAATCTTTTGCCCTTGCTTTCGCATCCTGAATATTTCCTTCTTCGTCTGAAATTTCTCTAACAAATATCTCCTGTCCTTCAAAGTCTTTTAGATAATCTCTAATGGTTCTTTTAAGCCTAACATCTGTAACAATATTTCTCCCTGTTTCTTCATCTATTCTCGGCTTATTTTCATCGTTTGGGTCGCCGTTAGGATTTGCAAAAGATACGTCGTATAGGAATAGATACTCTCTTCTGTTTTTAGTCGTTCCACTCATTTTTATCACCTCTTAAAAATTTTTCTATTAATTAGTTTGATTTTCTTTTTCATTTTCATAAACCATATCAGCAACTTCTTTTGATAAAGCCATTCCGCTGGCAAAATAGAAGTTTATCTCATCAATACTTAAACCAAATTTTTCCTGTGATAAAAGATTTTTTGCAATTTCCTCTGCAAGTTCCTTTTTTCCTTTGTCAAATTTATTGTATTCCATCAGCTTGTTTATAACCTTTGGAAGCAGTCCTTTTATATCTTCTTCGTTCATTTTTAAAGCTTTTAGGTTTTTGAAAAATGGAGTGCTATTTCTCTCTTGTGATTGAATATTTAAAAGCATCTGCGTTAATGCTCCAAGTAAAAATATTCCTCTTTTTGCTGGTGTGTTTAAGGATTTACCTACTTTCTCATAGACTTCTTCAAATGTTGACTCTTTCATAGTTTTTACCTCTGTATTTATTAACCCAAGTTCCTCTAAAAATCTGACATTCATAAGTGCGTCTAATACTGTATAAGAAAAGTTATTTCCATTTAAAAACTCATCTCTTATTTTTCTGTTGAAGATTTGTAGTAAGCTTTTGAAATCTATATTTCCTTCCCTAAAGATTTTATCAACCACTTCAAGAAGTGTCTTGTCAAATTCGTTTAGGAATTTTACCAATCTTCCGAAGTTATAATCCTGTCCAAAGAGTTTATCAATTTCAGCTTTAACTTCAAAAATTTTATGAATTCTGGAAGGTAGAACATCTTCTATTAGAAGAAGTATCCTTTCTGCTGCATTGTCTTTCTTTAAAAATAAGAAATAAAAGCTAACCACATCTTTATAATCTTTTAAAAGTTCTAAAATCTCATCTTTGTCATCTGTTAAAGTTGCTTTTTTTTCTTTTGAAAGGGTTAATTTCCCTGCTTCTATAGATAAGATTTCGTTTATTTCTTCTAAGGCTTCTGGTGTGTTTAAAATAAGTTTTGGGATTAGATAATACTGCTTTCCGTAGAATTTAAATTTCAGATTATTTTCAACATATTTTTTTCCATAATCTATTTTTAAAAAGCAGTCTTGGCATATTGGAAAATTTTTCCATGCGTTCTTTTTATTAAATCCTGACGTGATATAACATTCTTTATCAAGGGTATAAAATTTGTAAATCAAAGATGTGGTAAAGACTTCTTCTTTTTCTTTACCGCAAACACTACAAACGGCATCTCTTTTAGAAATTTTTTTGATTTTAGCGAAATAGTCTTTTAATAGAATTTTTTTGAAATTAGGATTTTCAACTTCATAAAGATATTTCCCATTTATTTTAAGGGTCAGGATTTTGCCGTTTTTTGTTTGTGAGTCTAATTCTTTAAGCTGTTTTATTATGTCTTTTTTGTTTCTAGTAAGCTCTTCATAGATTCTCTGAATCTCTGGAATTTTTTTATGATTTTCGAGCCATCTAAGGAGTTTTTTTGTGAAAGTTTTTTCTGCTTCTGTAACTCTTGAAGTTGGAGAAAAATCAGGTGCATTTGAGCCAGAGGCTCTTTTATATATATAAAGGTGTGGGTTTTCTCCTTTAAACTCCTCAACAGAAATTCCTTTAAAATTAAAATCTTTATCAAACTCCAAAGCCCAGACTATTTTGTATGTTCCATTACTGTTAGGATTTTCAAGGAGAATATCAATTTCTGACTTGTTTTCTTTATTTAAAAGCAGCTGCCCAATGTCTTTAAGTGCTGTTAGCATTGTTTCACCTATAAATAATATTGAATTTCGTCTGTATAAATTAAATCTTTATACTCTCCTTGTTGATAATTTGTAAGGAGAATGTGCCAATAATTTTGGATAGCCATTCCAATTCCAAGTCCTATGGAAACCGGGATAGAATAAACAAGCTTTATTTCTTCGTATTCTGTTTGTAATTTGTTTAAAACATAGAATATTTCCTGAATATATCTAATCCAGTTATCATTAAAAGATATTGTTCCTTTTTGTTCTTTGCTTCTTAGATAATAAACATCTCCGTAAGAAACGAGGGAAGAATCATTTACATTTATTTTATGAGATGAGATATCTATTGCCAAAACAGCCTTTTTATTGTTTTCCTTTTTAATTTCCTGAAAATCAAATTTTTCTAAGCTGTTAATTCCTTCTTTTATGATTCTGTCCTTTACACTTACAACTTCTACATATCCGTTTATTGATTTATCATATTGGAAAATCTTAACTGCGTCCTGAGCAAATACACTACCTACTAAAATTGAAACACTAACAGGACCTATATAAGCTATATAAAACATATCCCCTTGGGGAATTTTTTTCTCTAATTTTTCTATGTCATGCTTTAGAATTTTTAGAAAATCTATCAGCACTGGTTTGTTAAAAATATCTCCTTTGTATTCAAAAATTAGGTCATCAGGATCTATAGAGAAGTATTTTTGTAAATTTTCTAGATGATTTTTAAAGCCTTCTTCTTCTATTTTTTTAATAAGCTGGTTTAGTGCATTTTTACTGTTTGCAGGATTTGAAATATTAATAATTATAGGAATTGGTAAAAAAGGTTTTTTATAAAGTTTGTCTTTTTGGTATTCTTGGTAGAACCCTATTCCTGCAAGGCCCATAGCAGCTGTTAAAGAATATAGGTAAGCATAGTT
>JALVKE010000230.1 GCA_027028005.1 Persephonella sp.
TAGCTATTGGTACTGGTGATGCTTTCGTAATAGATGTAACATCTCAAAGTAATGCAAATGCTTCTATTAGTAAAGTAGATGATCTCATAAAAGCTGTTGATAACCTAAATGCTCAAATTGGTTCTTATCAGATTGAACTTGAAAAAATCATTTCAAACAACGAAACACAAAGAATTAACATTCAAGAAGCTGAATCTAGAATTAGAAACGTTGATATGGCTAAAGAGATGTCCAACTTTACAAGAAATCAAATACTTATGCAGTCTGGTACTGCTATGCTTGCTCAGGCAAACCAGGTTCCACAAATGGTACTACAGCTTCTCAGATAATTTTTATACAAGGGGACTTTCGTCCCCTTTATTAATATTTAGGTGGTGGTAAAAATGGATATAAGAAATATTCAAAATCTTATGGATACCACTTTAGTTCAAGGTGGTTCAAAAGCGGACGTTGAGTATCAAAATGTTCAAAGTAAATCTATAGATAATCTATCTAATAAAGAAAATATAACTCCAGATCAGCTAAAAAAAGAACTAGACAAACTAGATAAAGACCAGATAGAGAAAATTTTTAAAGATTTAAAAGAGAAGTTTGATTATATGAATAAGTATTTGAAGATAGAGATAGATAAGGATCTTCATGAACCTGTTGTAAAGATAATAGACAAAAGAACTAACGAAGTAGTAAGACAGATACCACCAGAATATATATTAGAACTAGCAAAGAAGATAGATAAACTGGTAGGCTTACTTTTCAGTAAAGAGGTGTAGGTTATGGCTGGGGAATTTTATTTAAGTAATCTTGTTGGAAACTTTGATTACAAAGAGATATTGGATAAATTTAAAGTCTTTAAAAGTCAAGAAATACTACTACTTCAACAAAGAGAGCAAAAGATAGCTCAAAAAAAGGCAGCTTATAAAGAATTTGCAAATTTAATTGATTCTTTTAAAGATGTAGTAGAGAACGTTTTAAAGCCTACCCTCTTTTCTGAAAAGTCAGTTAAAGTTTCAAATGAGAATGCTGTATCTGTTACAGTAACTGACCCAACAAAAGTTCCACCTACAAATATTGATTTTGAAGTTCTTCAACTAGCTCAAAATAGTGTTTGGGGTACATCTGGTAATTCTTCAAATGCAGTAAAAGATAAGGATGCTATTTTATCTGATTTAGGTAGTGGAACTCTGAGAATTGAGTATGCTGATGGAAAGTATTTAGACATTAACTATGACAATACAGATTCTCTTCAATCAATTGTAGACAAAATAAACAAAGCTGCTGAAGATAATGATGTTTATATTCAAGCTTCAACGATTTTTGATGGTAAAGAGTACAGGCTTATTATAAAAAGTTTAAAATCTGGACATGAAAACAGAATAAGAGATGTTGAAGATATAAACTTTGTAGGAGTATCTTTAGAGGATAAACTAGGCTCTTTTAAACAGTTTCAACATGGAAAAGATGCAAAGATAGCTCTTTATAAAGAAAAAGATACAGATTCAAAGTATATAGTTATAAAAAGTCCTACAAATGTTTTTAACAATGCAATTGAAGGTTTATCAATAGAAGTTAAAGATATTACTGAGAAACCTATTAATTTAACGATTGAACAGGATTATCAACCTGTTAAAGATACGTTAGAACAATTGGTAAATAAATATAACGAAATTGTAGACTTTGTTAAAAGTAAAACTGGAGAAAAAGGAGTATTATCTGGAGATTATACACTTCAGTCAATACGTTCCCAGATAATGAAAGGTTTTACTCCTTTGATGGAATTAGGATTAATAAGTGTAGATAAAGATACAGGTCACATTTCTATAAAACAGGATAAACTAGATGAGTACCTTAAAAATGATATAGATACTTTAAAGTCAAAAGTTACAGAAGCAGGAAATTATTTGAAAGATTATCTTTTTATAGTTTTAGATCCTCAAGGACCTATAAAATCAAAAGAGAAAAGCTTTGATAGACAGATACAAAACATAGAAAAGAAGATAGAATTAGACAATAAAAGAATTAATGAAGAAATAGAAATTTTAAAGAAACAGTTTGTTTCCTTACAAATTTATATGGCACAGATGGAAGATATTAAGCTAAGATTAACAGCTATGTTTTTTAATACTCAGCAAAAAAAATAAAGAGGTAGAAAATGGGGAATCCATACGAAGCATATCTCAAAACAGATGTATCTACAGCAACACCTGTTAAACAGATTGTTATGCTCTATGAGAGAGCGATTATAGCGTTAAAACAGGCTATAGAAGATATTAAAAAAAACGACATAAAAAGTAAAGTAAATAATATTCAAAAGGCTACAGATATAATACTTGCTTTAGACTCATCTTTAGATATGGAAAAAGGTGGAGAGATAGCCCAAAATTTAAGAGAACTTTATCAGTTTTCTTATCAACAGATACTTTTAGCTCATGCAAAAAATGATATAAAGCTTTTAAAAGATATTATAGAAATACTTGAAACGTTGAAATCAGGATGGGAAGAGATAGCATAGAAAAAATAGAAAGCTTAATAAAGGATATTTATATCTACCTCGAGCTAGATGACTTTGAAAATTTTAGAAAAAAGATGGATGAGCTCTTATCTATCCCTTTAGAAGAACTTTCCTTTGAAGAAGCTAAAATTTTATATGAAAAGATAGAAAATCTTCAAAAAAGAATAGCCCAAAGACAAAATGAACTAGCAAAACATATAAAAGCAAAGTTAGATGTCCAAAAATATGGACTTCTCTAAGAGTAAAAAGATATAATTATTTTTTATATACTTTTCTTTTAAATATATCTTTAGGAGAAGATACTCTGTCTATAAAAAGTTTTCCCTGAAGATGATCCATCTCATGCTGAATAACTACAGCCTCAAATCCTTCTGTATCAAAAGTTATAGTTTTACCGTTAATATCTTCAGCCTCCACCTTTATCCAGTAATATCTTTTTACATTACCAGTGTAGTCAGGAACAGAAAGACAACCTTCTCTTATTATTATTTCCCCATCATGAGCTATAATCCTAGGGTTTGAAAGAATCATCAATCCGTGGTTTGTTTTATTGTATTTGTGTTTATACTCTGAGGCATCAACTATTATTGTTTGAATATGTTTATTAACCTGTGGAGCAGCTATTCCAACCCCTGCAGGGGAATTTTTCATTGTATACAGGAGATTGTCAACAAACTCTTTAAACTCCCTCCCAAAATCCTTAACAGGCTCTGAAACTTTTTTGAGCCTTTCATCAGGATACGTTAGTATTTCTAATTTTTTCATTTTTTACATCTCCACAACTTCTTCTTTCTCTAAAGAAATATCTATATTCATCTCATCTTTTAATCTATCAAGCTCTGCTTTTACTTCTTCTTCATTTGCATTTTCAGGAAACTCAACTTGGGAGATTAGAACATAAAGATCATTACTTTTTTCAGTCCTAAGGTCAGCAATATTTATATTTTTATCAGCTAAAAGTTTTGCTACGCTATACACAATTCCAGGCTTATCTGCACCATAAACAACAAGTCTGTAAACAGAACCTACTTCTCTTTTTTCCTTTAAAGTTTCTTCAGGAATTTCTTTAACAGAAATATTTAATTGCTTCTCCTTTTCTAGAATTTCAAAAGATTTTTTTAATTCATCTTCTGAAATATCCTCTTTTGTTGTCACAACTAGCATAACAGTAAACTCATTGTTCAACCTTGTCATTGCAGAATCTTCTATATTAAAACCCTTTTCAAAGAGTATCTTTGTTAAACCAGCAACAATTCCCGGTTGATCTTTCCCATAGGCTGTTATTATAAAATATTTCATCATTTACTCCTCTTGAGCCTCTAACTCTTCAATATAAGCTTTGTAATCAACATCCAGCATTAAATCTTCAAGTTCTGTTGGATCAGCCATCTGCATTTCATATATCCATCCATCTCCGTAAGGATCTGTATTTATAAGGCTAGGTTCATCTTTAAGATCTTCATTTACAGCAATTATTTTTCCTGTTAATGGGGAGTAAATATCTACAGCAGCTTTAACAGACTCAACACTTCCAATCTTTTCACCAGCTTCAACTTCCTGTCCAACTTCTGGCAGTTCTACATACACAACATCCCCGAGCTGATGCTGACCGTAGTCTGTAATACCTATAACAGCATCATTTCCATCAACTTTTACCCAAAAATGGTCTTTAGTGTAATATCTACCTTCTTCTATTCTAAATTCTTCTGCAGCCATATTTCCCCTCCAAACATTTGTGTAAAATAAATTATACCAATACTTTTTCAAAACTACTTTAGAATGAGGTGTTAAATGGATATACGTTCAAATGTAGAGAAAATTAAGGAAAAAATAAAGGAAGTAGCAGAAAAAGTTGGAAGAAATCCTGAAGAAATAATTCTTCTTGCAGCATCTAAAACTCAACCTCCCGAAAAGATTATTCAAGCTTATGAGGCAGGAATTAGATATTTTGGAGAAAATAGAGTTCAAGAAGGAATGAAAAAGATAGATCAATTAAAAGATAAACTTCCTGAGGCCCACTGGCATTTAATAGGAGGTTTGCAGACAAATAAAGCTAAATATGCAGTTAGGTATTTTGAGATGATACATTCTTTAGATAGGAAAGAACTTGCTGATGAAATTGACAAAAGAGCAAAAAAGATAGGAAAAGTTCAGGACGTTCTTATTGAGGTAAACGTAGGAGAGGAAGAGTCAAAGTATGGAGTTAAACCTGATCAGTTAGAGGAGCTTTTTAAGTATTCTTTAGAAAAGGAAAATCTTAATATTTTAGGATTAATGTGTATTCCTCCATACTTTGAAGATAAAGAAAAATCTCGTCCTTACTTTAGAAAACTTAGAGAAATGAAAAATATCCTTGAAGAAAAATATAAAGTTAAACTCCCCCATCTTTCTATGGGGATGTCCCATGATTTTGATGTTGCTATTGAAGAAGGAGCTACAATTGTAAGAATTGGAACAGCTATATTTGGTGAAAGAAATGTATAATATTTAAACTATTTTCTTTAAGGAGGAAACTTTTGGCAGTAAGAATAATCTATGTAAGACACGCAGAGAGTTTATGGAACCCAATAGGAAAGTATCAAGGAAGACTAGATCCAGAGTTATCTGAAAGAGGGCATAAACAGGCACAACTTTTAGCTCTAACCTTAAAAAAATATAAGCCAACAGCTTTATACACTAGCCCTTTAAAAAGAACATATATGACTGCAGAATATATAGCTAAAGAGTTAGGTTTAGATATAAATATTGATGAAGATATTATTGAGATAGACCATGGTGAATGGTCTGGAATGCTTGTAGAAGAAGTAAAAGAAAAGTATCCAGACCTTTTTAGACAGTGGCTTTACGAACCTGAGACAGTAAAATTTCCTGGAGGAGAAACACTAATTGATGTTTATAACAGAGTAAAAAGATTTCAGGAAAAGATGCTAGAAAAACACAACGGAGAAACAGTTGTAGCCGTTTCTCACACAGTCCCAATAAGGGCATCCTTTGTATCAGGTTTAGACCTTCCACTGTCAAAGTTTTGGAGTTTTGGCTGTGATAACGCCTCGTACTCTATATTAGATTACGAAAAAATAAGACCTATCCTATATAAACTTAATAATACATACTTTTTAGGGGATCTTTTTGTTCCAGCTTTAGATGCTCTTTAATAGGGAAAGGCAACAAGCCTTTCCTTAATCTTTAACAAATCTATCTATTATCTTTGCACCAATTAAATCTCCCCAAACATTAACAGTGGTTCTAAGCATATCTAAAAATCTGTCAACAGAAAGTATTAAAGCTATTCCTTCTAAAGGAATTCCAACAGCAGAAAAAACTAACGTCATTGTAACAAGACCAGCACTTGGTATTCCTGCAGCACCGATAGCCGCTAAAGATGCAGTAAAGAAGATAATTATCTGTTCACCAATAGATAGATGTATTCCGTAAAAGGAAGCTACAAACATTGCTGCTATAGCCTCATAGAGAGCTGTTCCATCCATGTTTATAGTGGCTCCAAGAGGTAGGACAAACCCTGCAACTTTTTTCTTTATTCCTGCTTTTTTTTCTGCAACTTCCATAGAAACAGGTAATGTGGCGGAACTTGAAGAAGTAGAAAAAGCAATAAGGAGGGCTTCTTTTACCTGTAAAAAGTATTTAAAAGGATTAACTTTTCCTATAAGGAAAGCTATTAAACCAAGGTTTACAACAGCATGTATAAAAAGTCCTACGATTACAGCTAAAACATACTGCCATAGGGAAAAAATAGAGCTAAGTCCTTTTTCTGCTACTATATATGCTACAAGAGCAAAAACTCCAAGAGGAGATAGATTTATAATCCATTTTGCTATAGTTAACATACTATCATTAATACCGTCAAAAAAATTTGTAATAATATCTTTTTTGTATTGTTGAAGAGTGAGTACAGATATTGCAAAAAGTATAGAAAATATTATCACGTGAAGAACTTTTCCTTCAGCTAAACTTTGAAATATATTTGATGGAATAAAACTTTTTATTAAACTTTCAAAAGAGAACTCTTTATTTATATGAACATTTTCATCTGAAAATGTTAAACCCTCAGGAGGAGAGAAATGAATAAGGTTAACAACAATAATTCCAGTCGCAACAGCTAAAGCTGTTGTTGAAAAATAATAAAGGATTGTTTTTATTCCCATATCCTTGATCTCATTTACAGAAGAAAGACTAGCAATACTAACAAAAACAGATGCAAAAATTAAAGGAATAGTTATCATTTTTAATGCGCTTAAAAAGGCATCTCCCAGAGGTTTTATTAGTAGAGCCTGTTCTTTAAAAAATACTCCAAAAGCTATTCCTAGAATAATTCCTAAAACTGTCAGGTTTTCTATACTGAATAACTTTTTCATTTACCCCTCCTAATTACCAATTAAAAAATAAAAAGAACATAATCTTGTTTTGAATTTATAATTTTAAGGGCGTATATTAAAAATCTAGAATAAAATTTTACAGGAGGGCTGCAAATTATGGAAATACTTAAAAGCTGGAATTTAAAATTAGATTTAGTAAAAACTAAATCTGGTGCTATTTTACACAGAATTACAATAGGACCAAAACATTTCTTTTTAGAACAAAACTATCTAAAGGATAGTAAATATGGAGTAGCTTATAGAAAGATTAAGGAAAGATATCCAGAGTTTTATATGTTTTGGGAGATAAAAGACAATAAGTATACAGGAAGATTATTAGCTGGAGCCATTTTAGAAAAAGAAGACATAGATTCGTTTATTTCTGATGTTTTAAAAAGTGAAAAGTATAAAGAGTATAAAGATATAAGAGAGGAGATAGAGGAGGTTTAGAATGGAAGTAAAAATTAAATGGAGTGAGCCAATAGAAGTATTTAAACCAGGAAAATATAATACAGATGAGAAATTTATAGAACATCTTAGAAAGTTTATAGAGGAATATGCAAATTCAGACTTTGAAAAACCGGGATTATTTATGTTTCTTTCAGGGCAGATTAAACCTGTAGAAAAACTATCAGTTGTGATTATTGAAGGAACAGCAGACCATACAATTAAGGAGAGACTTGTAAAGAAAAAAGGACATGTAAGAGAACTTAAATGTCTTTATAAAAACTATAAAGATGAGAATCTTTTTATTAAAATTGGAGAAATTGAAGGGGTTGAACAAACCCCTGAAAATGTGCAAATTATTGTATGTTCTTTAATTGATTATGTTTCTCCTTCCTGTATGGAACCTTGTCCTAAAAAACCTGAGGAAAAAGTTATAATTATTAATGAAGGAAATTTTTCTCCATTAAAAGAAGTTTACGGAAAAGAAGAGGAAGAAGAATAACATACAGGAGGTGAGAGAATGGAATTATGGATCTCTGTAGCAGGAGAAAAGAAAAAACTGCAAGGATCTTTTAAGTCTGTAATGGAGCAGATATTAGAGATAGGAAAAGACAAAGACTTAAAAATACTATCTATACATGCTCCTCAAAAAGAACTTAGAAGATTTAAAAGAGAGCTTAGAGCACACGGTAAAGATCTCTATGAAACAGCCAAGGACCTTGTAAAGTGGTTTTTGGCAAAAGAGTATAGGAAAATAAACCGTTCTCTTAAGGAGCTGAGAAAGAAATCTGACAAAAGGTCTAGGGAGTTATATCAAAAATTTCAAGAGAAATTGCTAGATATAGAAAAAAAATGCAATACATTAAAAGCTGCATAAATAAGAAACCGGCTTAAAGCCGGTTTCTTATTCAACTTTTGCAAAAAATAAATGACAGATACTCATATTTGAAAAAAGTCTAACAGGTAAATCGTTTGTATTATATACACAAATTTCTATACTTCCTTCAAAACCTGATTCAATCATTCCTGTATTTACAATCTCTAATCCCATTCTAGATAATCTAAACTTAGGAGCTAAAAATATTGCTATATTTTCTGGAACTTTTATGTATTCTAAACTTTCAAAAACAAGAAATTTTTTTTCTTCTAAAACCACACCTTTCTCTGATACATAATCTCTCTCAAGAATATTTAAATAAGGATTTTTTGGATCTAACATTTCAAGCTCAACTTCTATATCTTTTGGATATCTATAGTATCTGTTAGATATTCTTATATCTACAGAATTTTTTTGAAGTTGAAACTCTTTGTCAAAAGGAGTTATCTCTATTTCTCCCTTTTGTATTAACTCTTCTATCTTTTTATCTGATAAAAACATATTCCCTCCGTAAATTACTTAATGTTATTTAAAACTTAAACTGTTTTATCTTTCTTCTGAAGAATATGAAAAATAAGTCATTAATTTAAGAAAGGTGGCAAAGTCGCCACCTTTATTTTTGTGCTAGTCTTAAAACTTCTTTAACAAGTTTTTCTATTCCTTCAGCAACATCTTTTATAGTTTTTCCTTCCATATAAGC
>JALVKE010000231.1 GCA_027028005.1 Persephonella sp.
CTAGCTCCAGAAAATCTCTCGTTAGCTACAACTCTAACCTCATTCCACACATCTTCAGATGTTTTATAATCTGTTTCAAAACCAAGTCTTTTTACTACCTCATTTAAAACTTCCCAGTCATCAGGAATATTGCTTTCAATAACTGGCTGAGAAAGATGAAGTCTTCTTTCTGCATTAACATAAACTCCCTCCTTTTCATAAGCACTTTTTACTCCAAAAATAACATCAGCAAACTGAGTTATCTCATTTGGAAATAGCTCATTTACTGCAAGAAACTCAAGCTTTTTTAATGCTTTTCTTATCTTATTCTGGTTTGCATGAATATGGGCTATATCTTCACCTATGTTATATACAGCTTTTATCTTTCCTTCTAAAACAGCATCTATTATCTCGGGAGTCATGAGACCAATCTCTTTTGGCTTTTTGTAATCTGGAGCATAGTAAGGTAGACACCCAACATCACAGGTTCCCTGAACATTATTCTGTCCCCTTAGAGGAATAAGTCCTGTCCCTTCTTTTCCAATATTTCCAGTTAGCATGGCAAGGTGGGTTATTGCCATAACACTGTAGCTTCCGTCAATATGCTCTGTTATTCCAAGACCCCACAGTATCATTGATTTTTTTGTTGCATACTCCCTTGCTACATGCTTTATCTTTTCTGTTAACTCTTCATATCCTTTTATCTCTTTAAATAGCTCAGGATTTGCATAAGGGTCAGAGAGTATCTTTTCTTTATACTCTTCAAATCTTTTTGTTCTGCTTTTTATAAAATCTTCATTGTATAGTTTTTCTTCCAGGATAACCCTTGCCATCATATTTAAGACTAAAAGATTTGACTCAAAAGGAATAGTCAGCTGATACTTAGCAAACTTTGATAAAAAGATTTCTCTTACATCAATAACAGCAAGACCTACACCTTTTCTAACAACATCTAATATTCTGTTTGCTACAATTGGGTGAGCCTCTGTTGTATTTGATCCAATAACAATGAGAAATTCAGTGTTGTATATATCGTTGAAAGGATTTGTTGCTGCCCCTTCTCCTATGGTTGTTCTCATTCCTTTTAAAGAGGGAGAATGACAGACTCTAGCACAGTTATCTATATGAGGAGAACCAATGTACTCCCTTATAAACTTCTGGAACATATAACTACTTTCACAGCTTGTTCTTGCTCCTCCTATTCCTGCTATAGAGTATGGAGAGTATTTTTCTTTTATCTGTTTTAACTTCCAGGCTGTAATATCGTAGGCTAGGTTGTAATCACACTGATAAAAGGTTTCATCGTATTCTTTCAGATTAGACAGCTGCTTTTTTATATGCTCAGGGAAAATCTCTCTATGTTTTTCAATGAATGATTTTTTTATCCTGGCTCCTTTTATCCTATTTGGAGAGTAAAGATACTCCCAGCCTTTTCTTCCTTTTATACATAACTTTCCCTGACTTACTTCTCCTTCCTTTTTAGCAAAAGCTTTTTTTATCTTACCGTTAACCTCAAAGGAAATATCGCAACCTACACCGCAGTATGTACAGACTGTATCAATTACCATGGGAAGCCTCTAAAGAATTTTATGATCAAAATAAAATACTATAGCTTATAAGGGTTATTCTATGAACAAAAACAGATATAGAAAATGGCTAAAATAGCATGAAAAACAAAACGTTTGGGAAGTAATTGATTAGATTAATGTAAAAGTAGTTTACTGTTTAGCATATAGAAGAACATTCCATCTTTTTCTTCTTTTTTTACAACATTTTCTTTTAGCAGTTTTTCCAGTATCTTTTTACTTTCTAAGGAAAAAGTGTTTTGTATATCCTCTTCTGTTAAAGGTCTTTTTGATATTGTGTTTATAATATCTTCTTTAGATAAGTCAAACTGATAGCTCTTATCATACTTTCTCTCTACAACATTAACATTAAAATCTTTCAGATATCCTGCTAACTGGTGAAGCCTTTCATTTGATACAGGAAATACTCTGTAAGCAGGGGGTCTATCTACAGTCCCAAGGTCAACTCTGTCAGGTTTTATCTCTTTTAAAGCCTGTACTATCTTCTTTATATTCTCAACAGAGTCATTAACGTATTTAACCACTAATATTTCTATTATTAGCTCCCCTGAAAACTCTTTTCTAAATGCTTTCATTCCCTCTATGATTTGGGAAACTTTTATATTCTTTAATCCTCTGTCTACTTTTCTAAATATCTTTTCATCAGCAGCATCTAGAGAAAGCTTTACTATATCCAGTTTTGATAAAGATCTCCTTATGCTTGGATTGTAAATCGTTGAACCGTTAGATAGGATTAAAAGCTTTGATTTCCCTTTTATCTCTTTTAGCTGGTCTATAAGCTTATCAAGATAAGGATATAATGTCGGCTCTCCATTAGCTGTTACTGTTATAACATCAGGATATTCATTTCTTTCTAAAAATTCTTTCACTTCTCTTACTATCTCTTCAGATTCTGGAGGATTATCATATCTATCTACAGGCTTTGCTCTATCAAGCTCACAGTATAAGCAGTCAAAATTACACCTTTTCTTATCAGGGGATAAATCTATCCCTAAAGAAATTCCAAATCTTCTAGAGTATACAGGTCCAAAAATGTATCTCATAGTTCTCTGACAGGTATTAAGAATCAGTAAAAATATGTATAAGTTTAGTTTTTAGCTTTTCATTTTGTGGTTCTATAATTTTATCGTATAGGAGAGGATAATTCATTTTTATACTATGTAAGTGTTCAGATAACTCTTTTTCTATAGCTAGAAATTCCTTTATCTCTTTTAAAGTCATGTTGTCAAAATTATCCAGCAATATACCCCTTTCATAAAAAGTTTCTTGAATTTCAACGGGGTCATTACCTATAAAGTCCTTTATATATTCAACATCTATTTTGTATTTCTCTAATAAATTTTGCATATTTATTGTTCTCATCTTTTTTAACCTCTATATATGTTTCCTTTTCACACGAATGTGATAATCCATATTGAATATTCCTTTCTTTAAAGTATTCTTCCATATCAGAATATCGCAAGTAAAAAGCAGTTATTATCCTTTCTTCTTCTAATAAAATCCATACAGTCCATCTATTAAAAT
>JALVKE010000232.1 GCA_027028005.1 Persephonella sp.
GTTATAAGATTTTTTGGTTTTACGGCATTCTTGAAGAAATAAAAAATAAAAAAGATCATACATATAGAAAACATAATCATTCGAATGATAGCTCTTGCTTGGTATCCAGTCCTAGAATACAAATTAACTTTCGGTAAACAAGATCAACTATACATCCTTGTTACAAAAATTTATGAGGAAAAAAATGAGGAATTAAGGAAGATATACAAATTGAAAAATGCTAAAGCAATAAATAAAGAGTATTTATTAGATTTTCTGTTTAATATGCTAAAAGAAAAAAACCCAGTTCTACTCGAAGCTATAAATGGTATCTCAAGATATGTTCCTTATAGATTTTTATCTCCTTTTTACAAAAAACTTTTACATGGAAAAAGAGATTATGAAAAGAATGAATTGATTTACAATCAACTGAAAAAAGACCCCTCCATTGTTTATAAGATAATAAAAAACAGAAATAAAATTATCCAAATTGATATAAACGAAGAATGGTTTTCTTATTTTTATTTAAATCAGAAAATTATAGAATCCTGGATTATTTACCATTTAGTGAACTTTTTGCAGTCAAAAAATCCGAACATTCCTGCAATTATATACAAGATATTTCCCCCTCAAACCCGCAAATTAGAATCCGCAAAAGAGTATTGGAAAAAAATTATAAAAATTTCATTGGATTATAAAAATCCACTAAAGGACATTTATACTAATAACATCCTATTATTAGGTGATTTAAGTATAGATCATTTTTTACCTTGGAACTTTGTAATGCATGATCAGCTCTGGAATTTAATACCAACTTTTAAGAATGTTAATAGTTCCAAATCCGATAATTTGCCTAAAAAAGAAAGGTACCTAGATAAATTTGTAAACTTCCATATAAAAACTATAAATATTGCGTTAAAGTTTAGCGTAAAAAATAAAAAACTTGAAGACTATCTCTATATTGCTGACGTGTTTAATAACTTCGATGAAAGGCTTTTCAAAGAAAAACTAAAAAATACGATAGAACCTCTGTATCAAATAGCATTAAACCAAGGATATCAGGAATGGGAATACGATAATAAAAATACCTCACCAGACAAAAATAACTTTGCAGTGACTTTAACAGATTTTTGAAATATTGTCTCAGCAGATGTTAAATGGAGTTAATTAGTTAAAAATTAACATCAAAACTTGCGTTAATTTAAATCTAAAGAATTTCCTATTATTAAATTCTCTATTTTTCTTTGATAACTTTCTCAACAAAATCTAAAGGAAGTTCCAAAACATCAGCTATTTCTTTTGCATCCATTCTTAATTTTTTGTGTAATTTTACTATATCTTCACGTTTTGCTTTCTCTAAACCTTCTTTTAAACCTTCTTTTTTACCGTCCTTAAAAAAAGGATGTTTTTTCATTGTTTCTCTATCAAATGTTATAGGCATCTTTTTCACCTCTAACTTGAATTCTTCTACTAATTTAGACCTTATTGTTAATAGGTTCAATAATTTCTTAATGTAATCTTTCCTTTCTCTTTCTGGCAGTTTGTAAAGCTCTGTTAAAAGTTCTTTAAAATACTTCTCAGGATTTCTTACATCGCATAATACAGCTAATATTTTATCTGTCAGACTATCGCTTTTTAACAGTTCTTCACAGCTTATTTCTCTTATGTCTTTCAGCTGGTAGATAAATGATAGATTTTCTGTTTTTATTCGGTCTTTCATCTTTAAGGGCTTCTCTCCTACGTATAAAACTAACTGTTTTATGCTTCTGTTTGGATACTTGGAAGATATAAGAACAAAATACTCAAGCATTCTGAAGGGCATATTTTTATCGTTTTGTGTTTGTAGTTCCAGGTGAAAAATAGAGCCGTCTTCTAGCTCAACGAGAAAATCTGCTCTTCTTTCTTTCACTTCTGGTAGAGATGTATCTAAAAGCTTTTTAGCTTTTTTGCCTGTAAGCAACTGAATAAACTTAGGTGGTATTTCCTGAATAACATCTCTTAGAGTTATATCAATTTTTCCCAATACATTAGCCTTTTAAAGAAGTTTTAAATCTATTCGTTTCAGTGCGCTTGGATGTTTAAACTGGAGAGGATGGGATAAAAGGTAATGAGTAGATTTAATGGACACGGGATTATAGAGTAAGAAAATAGTTGTGTACTTAAAACAAACGATGAATATTTAGAAAACTTAAACAAATTTTCTTATTTTCTTAAGCAATTTGTAGTGTACATCAAGTTAGAGATGATTTCATAAAAATGTTTTCTCTTAGAAACTTCTATTATCCTGTACAATTTCCACAAAATTCCCGTCTGGATCTTTTATAAAAAAATAGAGAATTCCTGTTCTCCCTTTATTTATTTTTGTATTTTCAGAAATTATTCCTTTTTCAATAAAGAAATTTCTAGCTTTTTCTATATTATCTACTTTCAGTGCAAAGTGTTTTACACCTAAAATCTTCAAATCTTCCCATAGATCGAGAATTTCTTTTTTCTTGTAATCTTTAAAAGAAAAGAGTTCTAATATAAAACCATCGAGATAAAGATGTTTTATTTCTACGTTTTCATCTTTATATGATGCAACCTCTTTAAATCCAAATAATGAATAAAAATCAACTGCTTTTTGTATATCTGATACAGAAATAGCTACATGGTGAATGCTAAATTCCATTCTAACCTCTTATTTTTTTACTACATGAAGTGTCCCTTTTGTTGGAAAAATACCTGAGCAGTATGGACAGGTGAATATAAAATCTCCTGGGTATATCATTTTTACCTTAACTTCTTTTGTTTCTCCTTTTTTAATATTTTCCACCATTACGTCATAAGGGGGAAGAATATAAAAACAGTGTCCGTAATATCTTTCTGTATAATCATCTCCTATACCTTCATCAACAGCTGTTATTCTAAATAAAACAACCTTTCCATATGGAACAGCTATATCATTTGGTTGATAACCTTTTTTAGAAACTTTTATATCTACAATAACATCAGGTTTTTCTTCTGTTTTTGTTGAACAACTAACCAACATTATTGTTAAAGTTAGTATACTTACGAATAAGATTTTTAAGTCTTTTAATCTTTTCATCTATCTTCCTTATTAACTTTTTTATCTCTTTTTTCTCTTTAGCAGTTGCTTTTGAAAGTTTTTTTATAAGCTCGTTTTTCTTCTCCTGAAGAACTTTTATCTGAGATTTTATTTCAATTCTTATATCTGAGATATTGGGAATTTTGTCCTTAGGAGCTGAATTTGCTGAAAAAGGGATTAAAAAGCTTAAAAATAATAAAACTGATAAAAATTTTTTCATCTTTACTCCTCTTTAAGTTTTTTGTAAACCTCTTTAACTTTTTTCCTTAGATCCTCTAATGTAGAGGTATTTTCTATAACAATATCTGCATACTTTACTTTCTCATCAATAGGCATCTGGGATTTTATTCTTTTTATAGCCTCTTCCTTTGACATTCCCTTTTCTAATAATCTTTTTAACTGAAGCTCCTCAGGAGCATATACTACTATTATCTTATCGTAATTTTTGTAGGAACCTGTTTCTATCATAAGAGGAACTTCAGCTATAGCTACTGCATGAGGGTCTTTTTCTTCAATCTCTTTAAAAAATCTGTTTATTTCCTGAAAAACGAGAGGGTGAAGGATATTCTCTAGTACCTTTTTCTTTTCAGGGTTGTTAAAAACTATAGATGCAAGCTTTTTTCTATCAACTTCTCCTTTATTATCAAAAACATCTCCAAAAGCTTCTTTTATCTTTTCTTTGACATCTTCTCTTTTTAAAAGCTCATGAACTATCTTATCTGCATCTATAACGTAGGCTCCAAGTTCCTGAAACATCTTTGCAACTGTTGATTTACCAGTACCAATAGAACCTGTTAAACCTATTTTTTTCATATTACACCAGAGGTAAAAAGTTATTTTCTGCTGAAGAGTAGTAGTAGATCTTTCCTTCTTCTATTACGTAATACCAGCCGTGAAGTCTGAGTTTTCCTTCCTCTACTCTCTTTTTAACACCAGGATAAGTGAGAAGATTTTCCAGCTGATATATAACATTTAGCTTTTCTGTAAGTTCAAAAAGTTCTCTGCTTTTCGTTGGAATATTTTTTAAAGCTATTTCTTTAACTTTTTCTCCTAATGTAAGCCATTTTTTTACATGAATTATTTCTATATCATCAGGAAGGTCTTTGTATAGAGCTTCACATGCTCCACAGTGAGAGTGACCACATATAATAATGTCAGGAACGTTTAAAACGGATACTGCATACTCAACAGCAGCAGCTACACCGTGAAACTCGTTATCAGGTTTAAAAGGAGGAACCATATTCCCTATTACTCTAACAATAAACAGATCTCCAATATCTGCCCCAGTAATCTCATCAGGGTGAATTCTTGAGTCTGAGCAGGTTATAAATAAAGCTTTAGGATGCTGACCTTCTTCTATCAGTTTTTTGTATATCTCTTCATACTCTTTAAACTTCAGATTTTGAAACTTTTTTACTCCTTCTATAAAAGGAATATGTTCCATACACTTCCTCCTAAAAGCAGGCTTTTCAGCCTGCTTTTATTTTTATCCCTGAACATTAAATTCTCTTAATGCTTCATTTAGAGAAACTTTTTTATCTGTAGACTCTTTTCTTTTACCAATAATTAGTGCAACAGGGACGCCGTACTCTCCAGCAGGGAATTTTTTGTTCATAACACCTGGGATAACAACACTTCTTGCAGGAACTCTGCCTCTGTACTCAACAGGTTCATCTCCAGATACATCTATTATTCTTGTAGAACCTGTTATCACAACTCCTGCTCCTAACACAGCTTCTTCCTCTATAACTGCTCCTTCAACAATGATACATCTTGAACCTATAAAACAGTTATCCTCAATAATAACAGGTTTTGCTGAAGGTGGCTCTAAAACTCCTCCAATACCAACTCCACCTGAAAGGTGAACATTTTTTCCTATCTGAGCACATGAACCAACTGTAGCCCATGTATCAACAAGAGTTCCACTTCCAACATATGCACCTATGTTTACATATGAAGGCATAAGTATAGCCCCAGCTTCTATAAAAGAACCGTATCTAGCTGTTGCAGGGGGAACAACTCTAACTCCTGCTTCTTTCCAGTTTTTCTTTAAAGGTATTTTGTCATAGTACTCAAAAGGTCCAACTTCCATAACCTGCATCTCTTGAATAGGAAAATATAGGAGTATTGCCTGCTTTACCCATTCGTTAACAATCCAATCTCCATCTTTTTTCTCAGCAACCCTAATTTTTCCTTTGTCTAAAAGATCAATTGTTTCTCTTACTGCATCCTGATACTTTTTCTCTTTTAGAAGCTCTCTGTTCTCCCACGCTTCAGTGATAAGTTTTTTTAATTCTTCCATAAATAACCTCCTTACCTTAATAGTATCTACTTTGTATATAACTGCTTACAATAGCACTTGCTATGATAAAAACAAATATAAAAATAAAAACTGCTAACCAGCTTGTTCCTCCTTCTTTTTGGAGAATAAGGATCTGCTCTTTCTCATCAGGAAACTGAATAGATATTTCTGTTACTTTGTTTTTAACAAAGATGTAATAAATATAATTTCCAAAAAGCCCAAATCCTATCCATAGCCATATTGAGAGGAAAAAAGAAAGTAAAGGAGAAAAATGGAGGGAAACTTCTAAAACATTTAAAAAAAGAATAAATATTAAAGCTAAAAAAGCATATAGATACATCTTCCTGTACACCATCCAGAAAATACCAAATCCAAAGGCCGCCCAGTTCCAGCTTATAGAAGAGCCTGTTTTTTCAAAATACTCAAATTTCTGTAGGTAATAATCTGCATTTTTTCCTATAAAAATTCTCATTTTTTCTTTAAGTTTTTCGTCCAATGTTTCCTCAAAAAAGAATGCTTAGAATAACAATATCTTAACAAAAGATATAATAAACTGTCCCTACAGATATATATTCACTTACAAAGTTGTAATGATTTATAATCTTTCAAAGAAAAAAATCTAGGAGGTTTTAATGGTTAAATACTTTCTTGACCTTTATATCAAGCCAAAACAGGCTTGGGAAAAGTTAGCACAGGAAAACTTTTCAATTAAAGATCTTTATCTTAAGCTAATCATCTTCTTTGCCTTTATTCCTGCAGTAAGTCATTTTATCGGATTTGTTGTTTTTAGGGATTATTACGTGTCAGCTATAAAAGAGTTTTTAAAGATGGCTGAAAATGATCCAGAGCAACCAAAGAGAACAGTAGAGTATATGAAAGCTCTTATGCAAGAGCTTATGGATAATGATATAACACAAGAACTTATGATTATGTTTGTTACATATGGTTTTGAATTATTTAAACCTTTTGTTCTTGCTATTATTATCTTTTTCTTATCTCCAGCTTTTGGAGGTATAAAAGATCCTAATAAAGCTTTTACTGTTGCGACGTTCGCTCTTGTTCCTACATGGGCAGCAGGTGCTTTCTATGTTATGAATTCCCCCTTATCTATGTTTATGATTTTTCTTGGAAGTTTCTATACGTTCTATCTTATATTTATAGGTGGAGAAAAAGTTCTTAAAATACCATCTGAAAAATCAAAGAATTTTCAGTTTATTGTGGTAGTAATACTTCTTTACCTTGTTATAAGTGGGATCATTGGTCAGATAGAAGCAGCTATAACATATAAAATACTTAATGTTTAATGGAGGATAAAATGAAGAAGTTAATAGCTATTCTTGGAATTGGAAGTATTGTATTTTCGGCATGTCAGTTAAATACTTCTAAGAACATAACTAAAAAAACAGAGATAGAAAAAGGTTATCAGGTTTATAAAAATGTCTGCTCAGCATGTCACTGGGAAAGGGTTACACCAGAGCAGATAAAAAATATTAAAAAAGTTGTTATGTCTGGGGGAAGACCACCTTTTAATGCTCCACCAATGTCTGAAGTTTCTGCTAGAGTAAAAAAGTTCTACCCTACAGAAGAAAAGTTTGTTGCTTTTGTAAAAGACTACATAACAAATCCTTCAAGAGAAAAAGGTGTGTGCATGCCTATGGCATTTAAAGTATTTGGAACAATGCCTCCTATTGGAAAAAATATGAAAGAAGAGGATAAAGAAGCTGTTGCAAAATGGCTTTATCACAACTTCCATATGACATGGGATGAATTTATGAAGAAAAATCCTCATTAATAAAAAGCCTGCCTAGGCAGGCTTTTTATATCAGATGTTTTATCCTTTCGTATATCTGTATTGTTGCCTTTGATTTGTTAAGAGTGTAAAAATGAAGTCCCTTAGCTCCATTTTTTAGCAAATCCTCACACTGTTTTACAGCATACTCAATTCCTATCTTTTCAACCTCTTCAGGTTTATCCTCTACAGCTTCTAGTTTTTTTACTAACTCTTCAGGAATTGTTGCTCCACACATAAGAGCAAACTTTCTAATCTGTTTAAAATTTGTTATAGGCATTATTCCTGGAATAATAGGTATATTAATTCCAACTTTTTCTACTCTTTCTAAAAAGTCATAAAAAAATCTGTTATCAAAAAACATCTGTGTAATGGCAAATTCTGCTCCTGCTTCTACCTTTTTCTTAAAGTAGTAAATATCCCTTTCAAGATTTGGACTCTCAGGATGCCCTTCCGGATATGCTGCAACTCCTATGCTAAACCAATCTCCAAAGTTTTCTCTAATAAGCTCAACTAGTTCATTTGCATATCTGCAACCATCAGGAGGAAAAACAAATGTTTCTTCCTGACCTTGAGGAATATCCCCTCTCAGAGCCAGTATATTTTGAACGCCAATTTTTTTATACTCACTTAGAATATCAATAATCTCTTTCTTTGTATGTCCTATACATGTTTGGTGAGCCATAACAGTAAGGTCTGTCTCTTGATGAATTCTTTTTACAACTCTTATTGTCCTTTCTCTTGTTGACCCCCCTGCTCCATATGTTATAGAAACAAATGTAGGCTTTATATACTCAAGCTCTTTTATAGTTTCACATAGAGCATCTTCTCCTTCTTTAGTTTTAGGAGGAAAGAACTCAAAGGATATACTGTGTTTTACCTTTTTTAATATCTCTCCAATCTTCATACTATCCCTCTAACTTTTTTTAATATCCTAACATGTTATCTACTTTTTGCAAATGATTTGCATTAATGTTCACTTTTATACTTGGAAAAATCTAAAAGTATTTTTATTTTCTTTTCTTTTCTTATCACCTCTACAAAACTTTTTTTAGGAGGATTTATAAGAAGAAGCTTTAGATCTTCTACAGTTTTTACAGGTTTTCCATTGAAAGAAACTATTAAATCTCCTTTTTTAATACCTGATTTCTCAGCAATAGATGTTTTTACTAATTCTTCTACTAAAAGACCTTTTTCTGTTTCTTTCACATACACTCCTAATTTTTTTGATACAGTTCCCTTCATCATTTCTGTAAAGATAAAAATATCTCCTTTTTCTTTTTCAGGTTGTTCTCCCTGAAGAATAATAGTCTGCTTTACATTTATCCTTCTTTTTACTCTACTAGGAATGCCATATCCATAGGCAAGATGTCCGTTTCCTGCTAAAACTATCAATGTTTTTTCAAGATGCTTTTTTATATAGTCTGCTGCTGTTTCAGCCATAATTTCATCCCATAAAAGCTGAGATTGATAAAAGTTTATAAACTTTTTTAAATCTCCGTGGGAATGCATTTTATAAATTCTAAAAAGATAGTTTTTATACTCTAGGTTTGAAAAATCTATCTCCTTAGGAAGCTTCTTCTTTTCTTCTTCTGTTAGACTATCAATTCCTTTTCTAGCAACTTTTTCTATGAGTTTTACATCTAGGTTTAAGGCAATGACAGGAATTTTATTTTCTTTAGCAAACTTTAGTATTGGTTTGTACAGATGGT
>JALVKE010000233.1 GCA_027028005.1 Persephonella sp.
TTCCAGGTCTTACAGATTTATATTAAGTTTCCCATTCTTTTCTTGCTTCAGCATCATTTTGTGAACTGCTCTCCAATAAATTGGAAAGCTTCCTGCTTCACAGAGGTTTACCCTCTCCACAGGCTTCAGTTAGGATCTCCCGACCCTACGGTTTTTTGGTGGGAGTTTCCCTTCTCCCTTTCTACTTTCTATTGTAGGAAACTCTTCAGCTTGGTTATCGCTTTGTTTTTAATATACAAGAGAATTTTAAAAATATCAACTGCCTGTATTTCTCCTCTAAAGAGGAAAGGATTAGGCAGTTATTTTATCCTAAACTTTAATATTTTAAATTCTCTTCCCTTATAACCTACTCGTTTCTGAGTATATATAATATTCCCTTCATCAAATATCTTTATAGCAATTGCAATTATAACGGTATTCAGTATATTAGGTGATTTTAAAATCAACATATCGAAACTGATTTTTGATACTTTAAGAAGTTAGCATTTAAGCTTATTTTATAACTTTCTTCTATCTAAATTAGAAAGAAAATTTTATTTTCAACTACAAAACTAAATACCTTTCCTTCTTGGAATATGACTTTCCATTTATATTAGATACACTTAAAATTTATTTTAGAATTTGTATTCTACACTATACACAATAATAAAACAAAGAGGAAACTTTATGAAAATCAGAATTGGTATTTTTGCACCTGTTTTATCACAGAAAAAGCTAACAGGAATAGGAAGATATACATATGAAATAATTAAAAGATTACCCGAAAAGTTTCAGGAATATGAGATTTTTCTCATAGGAAATAAGGATATAACCCAAAACCCAAAGAGAGAAAAAATTGACGAAATTATAGAAGAAAATAGATTTTTTAGAAAACTTTCTCCGTATATATGGTTTAGATATTTATCTTACAGATTGATAAATTCATTGAATTTGAATTATATATGGTCTGTTATTCCTATTACTCCTTTAAATCTGAAAAACAGCACCAAGAAAGTCGTAACTTTATACGATTTCACCATTTATATAGCTCCAGAAACTATGAAATTTCAAACTTGGTTAAACTACAAGCTGTTCTTTAAAAAGGTCATAGTAGAAAGTGATAAAATCATCACAATATCAAGAGGAACAAGTCAAAAATTAGAAAAATTTTTCAAAAAAAAAGCTGATGCGATAGTTAGACCGGGTATAGATAAAAATCTTTTTAAAAAACTAAAGAAAAAAAAATCTCCTTTTAAATATGATTATATATTATCTGTTGCGACATTAGAACCAAGGAAAAACATAAATTCTTTAATAAAGGCTTTTATTAGTTTAAAGAAAGAAGGAAAACTAGAAAATATTAAACTTGTGTTAGTTGGAGGTAGTGGATGGAAAAACAAATCAGTAAAAAGAATTATCAACGACTACAATTCTGAGATAATTTATCTAGGTTATGTTTCTGATGAAAAGTTGACTTATCTCTATAACGGTGCAAAGGTTTTTGTTTATCCCTCAATATATGAGGGATTTGGAATTCCTGTTTTAGAAGCTAGAAATTGTGGTTGCTGTGTAATTACAACAGATATAATTGAGTTAAAAGAAGCTTGTGGAAAAGGTTGTATATATATACAACCAGATACAAATTCTATAAAACAAGCTTTAGAAGATTTTTTCTATAAGGAAAAAACTTGTAATTACCAAAATGAACACATAATATACTGGGATGATGAGATATTGAAGTTAAAAAAAGTTTTTGTATAGTTTATACATTTTCAATAACAGAGAATACAAAGTTTTTAAATTCTTTTCTAAATCTTTCCTTATTAAATCTTATGGAATTTTCCCTTATAACTGAAAAATCAAAGCTATCTTCCTTTTTTTCAAAATCTTTTATTGCTTCTATTAATGAATTAACAGATTGTTCTTTAAATAGTATTCCTGTTTTTTGGTCAATAACTATCTCCGAGGCTCCTCCCTGTGAATAAGCTATAACTGGAGTTCCACATGCTTGAGCTTCTACTAATACTACTCCAAAGTCCTCCTCTCCTGCAAATAAAAACGCTTTAGCTCTCTGTAAATACTCTTTTACAATATCAAATGGCTGATAACCTAAAAATTCAACATTACTTTTTGCAATTTTTTTCAGCTTTTTCATATCTGGACCATCTCCGATTATTATCAGCTTCTTGTCTGGCATATTTGCAAAAGCTTTTATTAAAATATCTATCTTTTTGTAAGGAACAAGTCTTGATACAGTTAAATAAAAGTTTTCTTTTTTTTCATAAAGCTCAAACTTATCTATATCAACTGGAGGATATATAATTGCCGAATTTCTACCATATATCTTTCTTATCCTTTTAGATATATACCTTGATATAGCTATAAATTTATCCACCCTGTTAACTGTAGATATATCCCAAATTCTAAGGTAATGAAGAAAGATTTTTACTAAAAATCCTCTTAAACCTCTATCTAGATTACTTTCCCTTAAATATTGATGATATAAATCCCAAACATATCTCATTGGAGTATAGCAGTATGAGATATGTAATTGTTTTGAGTTAGTTAAAACACCTTTTGCTACTGCATGAGAGGAAGATATAATTATGTCATATTCTGATAAATCAAACTGTTCTATAGCTAATGGAAAGAGAGGAAGGAGATTTCTATAAATTTCCCTACTTTTTGGAATTTTTTGAATAAAAGATGTATTAACTTTATTTTTCGGAATAGATAGTTTTTTTAAACTTTCTTCTTTAAAAAGAAGAGTATATATATCAGCTGAGGGAAAGATTGAATATATTTCCCTCAAAGCTTTTTCAGACCCACCTATATCTATAATCCAGTCGTGGATAAGAGCTATCTTCAAATTTATGTTCCTTTTAAACCTCTTCTCAAATCTGCTTCCATCATTATCTCAACAAGTTTTTCAAATTTAGTTTTAGGTTCCCAACCTAACTTTTTCTTAGCTTTACTATAGTCTCCTATAAGAATATCAACCTCAGCAGGTCTATAGAACTCAGGAGAAACTTCTACGATAATTTTTCCTGTTTTTTTATCTATTCCTTTTATATTAACTCCTTCTCCTTCCCA
>JALVKE010000234.1 GCA_027028005.1 Persephonella sp.
TTCCTTAAACACATAAGGAATAGCTTCAAATGTAAAAGTATCTCTAAAAATTTCTTGGGCTTCTTTTTTAAAGAGATATTCCCAGTTAGAATTAAGTACTTTTTCTACTTCTTGCCATTTTTCAAAGTATTTTGAGTTTAATGCTTCTAATTTTTCCCTTGAGTATAAAATTTCAACTATTTTTCTTTTTTCTTTTGACAATAAGTACCCCTCATCATCTAAATGCTGATTAATGAGCCTTAAACTTTCCTCTCTTAAAGCCTTTTCATAGACTTGTGATACTCTTTTCTCATCTACTTGGGAAAGAATGTAAACATTTGGCTCTTTTTCTGTGTAATCTTCTTTTCTGTGTCTCCAAACTCTTCCCATTCTTTGTATTAGGCTATCTGCTGGGGCAACTTCCGTAAATAAAACATCAAAGTCTATATCAAGGGAAGCTTCTACAAGCTGGGTTGATATCCATATTTTGCCTTTTGCTGTTTTGTAATCTTCTTTTATCTGTTCTTCTTTGTCTTTTCTCGTTTTCCAAATAAAACGGCTGTGGAGAAGATTTTTATCTTTATAGTTTAATCTCTCATAAACTTCCTGTGCGGTGCTTACAGTATTTACAAGAACAAGAACATTTTTTCCGCTTTCTGCTATTTTTACAATATCTTCTAATGTTTCAAAAATATCTTTTTCTAAGATTTTTACTTTGTGTCTTTTTGTGTTATCTATCGTATCGAGGTCGTTAGTTTTTACTTCAAAGCCAAGGTTTTCAAACTCTTCTTTTATTATTTGGGGAAGGGTTGCAGTTATTATCAGATACTTTGCTCCAAGTTTTGTTGTTTCTTCTATCTGCCTTAAGATCGGAACTATCTGGGCAGGGTCAAAACCTTGAATTTCGTCAATAACTATATCTGAATAGGATAATGTAGCGTAGATTTTCTCATAGGTTGGATATTTAAAAACTGCTGTAAAAAGCTGGTCTGCTGTTGATATAGTGATAGGTTTTGATAGATTTTTAGTATTGTCGTAATCCCTTAAAACTGTAAAGTCTTCTTTTTCTTTATTTTCAAAAACATAAAACAGACTTGTTGAATGTAATAGTCCAACTTTATTATCACCAAAAATTTCCTTCATTGTTTCAAACATCGCATTTGTAGATGTTCTATTAGGTAAGACATAAAACATCTTCCTCTTATACCAGATAGCAGCAAGCCCTGTTTTGCCCAGTCCTGTATCTGCAACTAAAACAAGGTTTTCTTCATCTTTAAATTTTTCTTGAAAGGGTCTTAGTTTTTGAGGTTTTTTATTCTTTGCAAGATAATCCAAAAACAGATTTTCTCTATTTTCTTTTATAGGTTCTTCTTCTATTACTAACTCTTCTCCTGACGCTGAATGGTCTATTCTAATAAGAAGTCCTGCTATTTTGATAAGGGTTTTTATAAAATCATCATTAGCTTTTAGTTTGTTATTTAATTCCTCGATAGTTGCTACATTGTCAACTATATACTCAAGATGATTTTTGTAAAAATCTTTTGTTTCTTCAGAAAGATTTGTTATTCCTAAATGAGAGAAAAACTCAGAAATGTTTTCTTTTATCTCACTGATTAGCAAATCTATCCCAGAATAGTTTAAAAACTCTCTCCCTCTGGCGTGGTGGTTGATTATTGAATAAATGATGATTGTCAATTCTTCAAAGGGGAATTCATCTTTCAGTTTTCTAAGAAATAAAGAAGATAAATATTGGTGAGGAATTTTATCATCTGTTTCTCCATAGCATTTAACAGGTTTTAGCTTTGGATTTACAGGAAGTTTACACTGAAAAAGTTTATTTAGTTTTCCATAATCGTGATACTCTATAGCTATTCTTAAAAGCTTTTTCTCTTTTTCAGTTAAAATTTCAGGATAATACTGATCAAATATCTCAAATTGATAAAACAAATCCTTAATATGTTTTTCTAAAGTAGTTCCATCTGATTTAGCAAGATGAGTCTTTAGGTGGTAAAACATCACTAATCAACCCTAATATGAAATTCAAACCAATTTTGTTCATTAATAAAAATAGGCAATTTATAATTAGTTGCGATTTCCCAAAATACACTCCAGCTGGGATGATTGTATTTACTATTAATACCTGCTGAAGCTACAAAGATTTCATTATTGGTAACATCTTGTATTATATTACTATTCCAATTTTCTTTCGAACCATGATGTGGCAATTGAAATATTAAGCTTTTGTCTAAAACTCTTTTATAATGTTTTTTGAATTCTTTAAATACTTTATTATTTTTTAATTCTGCATCACCTGTTAAAAAATGACCACACTTATTGTTATGACAATGTTCTTCTAACCATTTTATGTAATATCTCCTATAAGGAAAATAAAAATGGTAAGGTAAAGGAACTAACCTTGTTACTATTTTACAATAACAATCCTCATTTTTAAAAAGAAGTAAATTATATAAAACTAAGGAAGTTAAATTTAATTTATCGTTTCCAAACGACTCTTTATAACATTTTCTAAATTTATTATTTCTTTTTTTTCTAAGTTCGTTTAAAATACTTTCGTTCCTTAAAATTGAGTTGCTCAAATTTTCGATACCAAACTCATTAGCTATACATTTTTTGAGCTTATTAAGTTTTTGCTCAAAATTTTTGATGGATTTTCTCGCATTAAAAAATCTAAATAAACAAACTCCTAACGAAATTGAGTATCCATAATGGGATTTAGGAATAATCTTATCTTTATCTATTAGTTCTTGAATTCCATATTCATCTTCAAGTTGTTTTTTAACTACCTCATTTCCTTTAAGATCTCCTTGTTTTTCATAATTAAAAGAAAACTTTTCATTTGGTTTCATTGGGACATCAGGAGGCACAAAATCATCTCCTCTATAACCATCATCATCTCCTCTTCCTATAACGATAATTTTATTTACTCCTTTTTCTAATAAATATTCAAAAGGATTTGCTAAAAATTCATAATAGCTATAAGGAGGAAAGGGAGGTCTACTATTAACTATAGCGTAAAGTAAAATCTCCACTGGAGATAAATAAGGGATAACTACAGTGTCGACCTTAGCTTTATCTAATAAATAATCTAAACCGTTTATATGGTCACTGTGAAAATGAGAAATAATTAATAAATCTAAAAATCTTTTTCTATTCTTTTCTGGCAATGTTTCTATAAAATTATCAATCCTATTCTTTAATTGACTTTCAGCTAAAGATTCACTACCACAATCATAAATAAAATTAAATTCTTTTTGTTCATCTTGTTTATCCAACTCCAATTTTCCCGAAAAAAATAATCCTTGACCAACATTATGATAGGTACAACTTGCTACTAAATGCATTTGTATCCTCCTCATTTTTCAAAAATATTTTCTTGAAATCCATAATAGATATAGGAAAGCTCATTTTTTGAAATTGCATTTTCCAATTGTTTCTTCTTTATAGGAAGTGAAATTATGTTTCCAATGTTTCCTATTGTCTCTATTGGCTTGATAAAAATTTTGGGTATTATTTCTAATAATGCTTTTGCAGAGAATGTCATGGTTTCTACATGATAGTCATCTAATAAGAATTTAATTTCATATATTTCCTTTTCTAAATTTTCTTTGAACTTTATAATTTTTTCCTTTAATTCGTACTCATCTTCAGAATTTTTTATTGAAGAAAATTGTTCATCTAAAAATTTCCTAAAATTCAAAAGTTCATATCGATGTTTTTCTTTAAATTTTATAATTTTCTCTAGAGGAACTTCAGGAGAAGGTGCTGGAAGATTTTCCATTAAAATTTGTAATCCTATGGAATAAGTTAAACTTCTTGTTTTCCTTAAACGTTTCAAATTAAATGCTATTTTTTCATATTTTTCCTCATCTGTAATAGGAATTGTATAATCTTCGTCTGCTTTCGCCAAGTACGTAGCCAAGATACTCATATATGCTTGGGCTACATTTTGAGGCATATATACCCATTCCCCGCTTTTTCCTACAATAAGTCCTTTTTCTTCTAAAAAATCTATTAAGTAATAAATATGTTTGTTTATATGTATTTTAACTTTCGGGAATTTATTGTTATGAATTTTAGATAAACTCTTTTTTTGGTAATATGGCCTGCCTTGGAAATATTTAATAATCCTGTTTTTAAAATCATTAAACAATTCTTCATTAAGGAATAAATCAGATGTAGATTTTGGCTCATATATTCCTTCATTGAATAGCATTTCTACTTCTGAATTAAGATGTTTTTGAAAATCATATTCATAAGGAACAATCGTTGAAAGTTTATCCCAATATAATATGGCTTTTCTAATTAGCTCTTTAGATGGAATATCTATATATGGATAGTAAAGAAGTTTTCGTTGCAATTATTTCCCCTCCTCTTATATGTTTAAACAAATATACAAACATACTCCCCATCAAAAATACTTATATCCTTAGCCACTGTTCTTGTTTTTGTATAGACAAGGTTTATAGGTTTATAACCTGTTATATTTTTATTTTCATCAACCACTGTATCAAGTGCCATGTTAAATAGGCTTCCTTTTTGCCTTTTTTCTTTTGTCCAGTTTAGATAAATGTTTGTCCAGTCTTGGTATTTATTCTTATATTTGCTGAAAGGAAGTTCTTCCAAATCTTTTTTTACAGATATATCTATGATTAAATCTTCTTGCCTTCCTAATCTAAAAATTTTTGGAGATTTTTGTATAGCTTTTTCGATTTTTTCTTCAAATGGAGATTTTATATGAATTATCCATCTGCATTCGTGGAGTTTTTGGATAGGGATAATGTTTGTTTTTATTTCCTTTTTGGTTTCTAAGATTAGCTGTTCTTTTTCAATGGAAACACTTTTATAGCTTCCCTGAATAGAAAGCCTTGTGTTCTCGTGGTTTATACTTTCATAGTCTGTTATAGCTCTTAAAAAGCCGTAAATAGTAGATGGTGGTGGGAGAGGATAGCTAAGGTACGGGTTTCCCACCGTTGGAATTCTAAAATGTGCTGTTTCCTGATATATTTTAAGCCTTATCATTTTTGGCTCTCTTTGAATATTTCTTCGACTATCTCATTTACTACTTGGTTGTAATTAATAAAATCTGCAGTTTTTATTGTTTTTCCTTCAGAATTTGCAAAATTTTCAAGTTCTTGTGCTAATTCTTCTGTGTTTAGATAACCGCCTTCAGACAGTTTTTCTTTTAAAAACTGTTTCATAAGTAGATAGTATTTTGGGGCTATGTAATCAAGGGAAAATGCTGCAAAGAAGGGACTTAAATTTCTCTCCGAACCTTCTATTCTTTTAGCAAGTTCTCCCATTCCTTCTAAAAGCTCTTTTAATCTTCTTTTTCTTTCTTCTTTTTTAAGAACTATTTTTGTTACTTTCTGTCCTTTTTCATTTTCAAAGTAATCAATACTTTCAACAATTTCAGCCCATTTTTGAACCTGTTCATCTGTTATCTTCTTATCAAGTTTTAGAGCTTTGTATATTTTTTTTATTTTTTCTTCTAAAGAGTCATCTTCTTTGATTTTTGTATCAACAGTTGAGATTTCTTGAACTCCAACTCTATTAATCTCTATTCCAAAAGGCATAAGATAAATTCCGTAGAAATTTTCTTTGTTTATGATGTTAGCTTCGTCTTCTCCATACAGTTTCGAAATTGCCATATTTGTCATAAATTCCATATCGCCAAAGTAGTTGTTTATAGATATTCCGTTATCTACTAAGAATGTTCCGTATCTTTCATATTTAGGCTTTGCAACCATTGTTCCTGCAAAATCGAATTCTTCACTATCTATGATTGTTCCAGTTCTCTGGACAACTCCACCTTCCTTTGTAACCATTGGTATAGACCAGCCTTTATTCTGTTGTAATGCTGTCCATAATGCTCTTTTGTAAGAAACTGGAGAGAAGAAAACCTTTATTCCTTCAGGAGTAGTAATTTTCTTTACTGTGGCTATATTTCCTATCCCATCTCCCCTGTTTACTACTCCCGTTTCAATAACAAAAACACCTGTAAGTTTCATTTCTTTATCCTCCATTTATATTTTTTCTCAAAAAATTTTTATATTACAAGCTTATCCCTTTCGTATTTTCTTCGTGCTCTACTTCCGAATTTTCTCCTGGTTTCTTTGTCATTACTGCAAGGGCAATTGTCGTAGCTATGTCTTTGTATGTATCTTTTGTTATCATCTGTAGAAGGTTGCTGTCTATAGGTGCATCGTAGCTAATCATAACTCTTGTTAGTGTTTCCATAAATTGATTAAAAGTTCCTTTTGAGGCGTCCAAAAATGAGTTTGAAAGGGAAATTATCTTATTATTAAAGGTATTCCAATTAATCTCTCCACCTTCTGATAAAGATGAGAAAACTCTTCCTCTTAAAAACTGTCCGTATTCTTTAAAAGCTTCATAGGTATCCATATCTAAATCCTCCTCTAAGATAAAATGTGCTTTTAAAAATTGTAGAAATACATCTATAAAAAACCCCTGAATAGGAATTTTATTTTTTCGGATTTTACCCTCTCTTTCTTTCTGTCTAAAGTTATTTGCCATTAAACTAAGCTTAATATACTTGTGAATTAAAAGTATTATTTTTTGATTACTTAAAATCATGTTTATAAATTCTTTGGCAAGATCTATAGTTTCATAATCTTTTTTATCTTTTACTTTTCCCCAGAGTTTGTCTTTATATTTTTTAAAAAATTTATCTAAGTTAAATTTTCTCTCTAACATTATCAATTTTTGGACTATATCCTCTGTAAGATAGTAGAATTCTACATTAGGATTTTGAGGATTTATGAAAATTTCTATGATTTGTAGTTCATCGATAAAACCGCTTTCCTTAAGCTTTAATTTCTCATATTCCACAACTTTTGAGACTACTTCACCTATATTAGACATAAGCTTATTGTTATTTAAGTTTTCTAAATCTTCTAAATTTGGTTTGTAAATAAAGATAGAGTTTTTTAAATCCACCTCACCTTTTTTGTCTCTAAAATATATAAGTCCACCAATAACAGAAAGACTAGTTAATACACAATATTCACATATATATATGGATACTTTATTTTGCCAAAATGCATTAAGATGAGGAGGTGAAAGGAAAAAATACATTTTGTTAATAGGAGAACCTTCATTTTTATTGCAAAATGAACATATACTCTTTTCAGAATAATAGTTCCTTACATTATCAAATATAATTTTTATTATATCCTCAAAGGTTTTTATACCTCCTTTTTTAGAAGGATTAATTAAATTGAAAAACTCGTTATGAAAAGATAGAGCAAGAGTTTGGAAAAACTTTTCTTTTATTTTTGAGAAATACTTAACATCTCTTTCCATATATTCAAAACTTTCGTAAATTTTTAAAGAATTTATATCAATCCCTATGTCTTTAAATAAAGGAGCAAATTTATTTTTTTGCTGATAAAATTTATAAAGAAAAATTAGTTCTAATATTTCCTCAGGTTTTTTATCTACTTCTATATAAAAATTTCCATCAGTCCTATAATCTTCTTTAAAAAAATCTAAAATTTTCTTTAACCCATAAACACCAAGGTCATACTGGAAGTTTCCTGTTAGGTTGTATTGCATCATCCTAAAACCTCCACCATTCCAAAGCCCTGACCAGTTCTGTTGCCAATACCGATTTTGTAAAGGATTTCTAAGTCTTTTGGATGTCCTGAAAGTTTAAATATTCCCGAATTTCCAGTTAGATACATAACAGGCTTTCCTGTTTTTTCTCTAAATGCTTTTAAGGTATGTTTTACAACCTGTTTGTTCATTTTTATTGGCTCAAATTTAAGTGACTGTTCTAATCCTTTGCCTTTTATATGAGGAGATTTTAGTATTCTGTCAGTAATTTCGTTTAAATGATATTCAAACTTTTCATCTGAAAATAATACAGGTCTATCGTTTTCATCTTCTATAATTATTGGAGAATTGGTTTTAAATATAATGGTATTTGATTTTATAGGTCTTTCATTTAAAGGAGATACCTTTTTAATTTCCCATACTATTTTTTCACCATTAACAAGCATATTTTTATCTGAACTGAAATCAAAAGTATGTAATCTCTTTAGCCCATTAAACAGGCTTATTAAAAATCTGTAATCTAAAGCAGATATAAATAAAGATAAATAACCTTCTTCTATTTCAAACACAGTATCTTCAATTGTAAAGTTTTCATCTATCTGAATTTTGGCTTTTATCAATTTCCTATTTGGTGGTAAGGGTAAACTAAAGGTAAATGGCTTTGTTATTTTTCCGTTATACAGAAAATCTTTGTAATCTTTGTCTGATTTTTTTAAGGCTTCTTTGAATAAGGACACAACACGATGTCTGTATAAAATAGGAACTTTATTTGTTTTGATTAAAATTCTAATTCTCATATAGAAATGTTCCCTCCCTTTATTTTCTTTTTACAATATAAACTAAATTTTTGTTTAAAATCTGACAAGTTTTCTTATTTTCATCATAGTTTTAGCTAAACTATATTATGTATGATATATTTGATTTTGACAGAAACTTGAAATTTTATTTAAAGAACATTGAAAAATTAAAAAGGGAAAATCTCCCTCCTTAAGAGAATAATTTAAATTCCTGTTCTATTTTTTTCTTCAGGTTGTTCCTGTAACAAAGAAACATGCTTTCTACCGGCAAAGCCTTCTGATACTTTATGCCAGTATTCTATTTTATCTTCTCCTTCCTGCCAGCAGAGATAAATTTCTTCTCCTTTGTGTAAAGCAGGGAAATCAACTAAGAACGGGTCTATTCCTTTAACAACTGTC
>JALVKE010000235.1 GCA_027028005.1 Persephonella sp.
CTTTAATTATACAACTATATTTGTATCCGTAAATTGAATTTCTTCGACATTAACAAAACTTATTTCTTCTAATCCATTTGTTAAGACTGTATAATCATTATCCTGTTCAAGATTATAATCAGAAGAATTTCCATTCAGAATTATTACGTCGTATCCACTCCCACCATCCACAAAATCATTACCACCTGAACCTAAGTAAATTTTATCATTCCCTTCTCCTGTATAAATATAGTTGCTTGCTTGATTATCCCATATAATATCATCCCCAGCACCAGTTTTAACATTTTCTATTACTGTACCATAAGCTATGGCTAAATTATTTTCTCCTGTATAAAGATTCTCTTGAAGATAAGAATCATTGAAGAAATCATATATCCAATCTGTAGAATAATCAATACTATTGAGATAATCTACTATTTCATCTCTTTGTGTTTCTAAGGAATGGTAACTAACACTAGAAAATGAACCATCAGTAAGATTTATATAGGAAGGATAAGTAGTATTGGAAACATCTAAAGTATCAATACCTCCACTATCCCATAAAGTCATATAGACATGTTTATCAAATAAATCAGAAAGATTATATATGTCATCTCCTGAAGCATAAGATAAATTATGTCCATAAAGAGCTTGTAAAGTTAAAACATCATATAACTGAAACGAAATCGGATAAGCATCACTAAAATAAGAGATAGAAATATTATTTTTATCAAAATAAACAACCAAGTGTCTATAATCTGTATAGGACATTACAGAATATAGAGAATTATCTTCATTTTGAGGTAAAGTACTTGAACCTTCAAAAGGATGTTTTAAACCTAAAGCATGTCCTATTTCATGTAGGATAATTGACTTTTTCCATTTATCATAATAATTTTGATCATTAAAATAATTAGAATTTAAGAAAACATCACCACCTTCTTCAAGATAACAATTAGGATAAAAAGAAAAACCTCCATAATCACTAATATCAAAATAAACTTTATTAAACCTTATTTGTCCATTTTGATCATTAACCTCTTCAAAGGATAGATTTACTAATTTAGATATGTTGTTAAAAATTTCCCTTACCCAGTTCTTTTCTATATCATTTAAAGGCTCCCAAGTAGACTCTAAAGAGTTTTTAGAAAAATATTCCGATAAATCTAGATAATAATATGAAAAAGGTATTTGCTCCGGAAAACTATATAATATAGTATTCATATCCCATTTAAAACCAGAATTTAAGGCAGAATATACATACATTTTATCTTGAGGAACTTCATATAAAGGGTTATTCATTTCAAAAGAAAAACTACAATTCGCATTGTTATCTGTTATCTGCTGATTATTATCGTCTATCACCGTTTGATTATTATCATCTAATATTTGCTGATTATCATCTGTTATCTGTTGATTATTATCATCTACCACTCCCAAATCATTTTTTAATTTATTTTCTAAAAATGTTAACGATTCAGGGTCATCATTCACAAGTAAAATATAATTTTGAAATTTAGAAAAATCTTCATCAAAAGTATTTATATACTCAGCAACAATCAATGCTGCATCTATCCTACTCAAAAATGTTTTTGCAGCTTTAAAAGTATCAGCATCTGCAGGGATTTTACCTAAAGCTATATCCTTAGCAACAATTTCAATACTTGCTATAGCTTGACCTAAAGATTGATTTCCACTAGTAACATTATAGACCCATCCATCAATCCCTTCAGGATCATTGATATAATTTTTATCAAAAAGAGTTTCATAAACAGTTTCTATTATATCTCTAACATTATTAGGATCATTTGGATTAATTTCTACATACTGAGGATAAAACAACATATAGTCCACATTAGAAGAAACTACCTGCTGTGCTGCTAACAACATACTTTCTGCAAGTTCTGCTAATCCCCAATCGTTTTCTAAAGCTGCTTTATACCAACTTTCTAAGCCTTCTCCTTCTGGAGCCCTATTAAACATAGCTATATATAAAGCCGCTACATCTTCTTCTGGAACCATAAGATTCCCCCTCTTACCTATTTAAATATAATTTATGACAAATTTTTTAATAGGTAAATAAACTAACCCAGTAAACATCTCGTTTTTAAAACCTGCAACCTGAAATTGTTTTATATTATCAACCCAATGATAACAACCTTCTGTATGAACCTGTCCCTTATGAATAGCAACTGTTAATGTATACTTTCCGGGAGCTATATTCAATGGAAAAGTAAAACTAAGCTTATAAATATTACCTTCCTTAAATACAAGCCTTTTATCCAATAAACTTGTGTTTATACCAAAAATATCTTGACCAAATCTGTCTCTAATCAGAAAACCAACTGTAGCATCATCAATATCTTTAAATGCTCTAACTTTTATTTCCAACACACAATCTTCACCACTAGATATAACATCTGTTTCAGATGAAATTCCCTTTATTTCAACATCTTCAATTTTTACTTCAAATGTGCCATAAGATTTATCTTCTTCCCTTAAAGTTATCTGTTCATCTTTATCATTTAACTTAGCTAACAGCAAATTATAACTGTTTGTTACCTTTTCAGGCTCCCCTTCATCTATCACAACTCCCCTATTTAGCAGAATTACTCTATCACATAAAAGTCTTACAGCATTCATATCATGAGAAACAAATATAATTGAACCACCATCCTCTTTAAACTCCTGAATTTTTTTTATACATTTCTGCTGAAAGTGGGCATCTCCAACAGCTAGAGCTTCATCTATGATAAAACAATCAGGGTCAGCATTTATAGCTATAGAAAAGGCTAATCTCATAACCATTCCTGAAGAATAGGTTTTTAAAGGCTCATATATGAAATCTCCAAGCTCAGAGAAATTTATTATTGCATCTAGTTTTTTGTTAATTTCATCTTTAGTCATTCCAAGGAGTGTCCCGTTAAGATAAATATTTTCAAATCCGGTTAATTCAAAATTAAAACCTGTTCCAAGTTCAAGTAAGGCAGTGATTTTACCTCTTCTGTGAATTTCCCCCCTATCTGGCAACAAAATTCCAGTTAAAAT
>JALVKE010000236.1 GCA_027028005.1 Persephonella sp.
AAAGTATCTGAAGGATTTAGGTATTCATCCGATAATAATACCCAGTGGCTATCGGTTGAGGACTTAAGAGAGCTACTAAAAAAAATCGATATAGTTTACTGATGGAAAAGTTTATCCCCTACGGTAAGCAGTTTATAGATGATGAAGACATAAAGGCAGTTGTAGATGTACTAAAGTCTGACTATATAACCCAAGGAGATAAAGTGCCTGAGTTTGAAAAAAAACTGGCAGATTACTGCGGAGCAAAATTCGCAGTAGTTTTTAATAGCGGAACGTCTGCTCTCCATGGGGCATACTATGTACTAGGACTGGAAAGAGATGAGTTTATAACCACACCTATGACCTTCGCTGCCACATCAAATGCTGGGCTATACCTTGGAGCAAAACCTGTTTTTGTAGATATAGAACCAGAAACAGGAAATATTGACGTAGAAAAGATTGAAGAAAAAATCACTCCCAACACAAAACTAATATCAGTAGTGCACTACGCAGGTCATCCTGTAGACATGGAAAAAGTAAAAGAAATAGCAGACAGGTACAACCTAAAAGTAGTAGAGGATGCCTGCCATGCCCTAGGTGGAAAATACAAAGGAGAAAAGATAGGTAGCTGTAAACTTAGCGACGTAGCTATTTTTAGTTTTCATCCTGTAAAACATATCACAACAGGAGAAGGCGGAGCAGTACTAACCAATGATAGGAAAGTTTATGAAAAACTGTTAATGTTTAGAAACCATGGAATAACCAAAGAACCAGATAAGTTTAAAAACCAACCTGATGGAAGCTGGTATTACGAGATGCAGCTTTTAGGCTACAACTACAGGATGACAGATATACAAGCAGCATTAGGCATATCCCAGCTAAAAAAACTTGACGGTTTTATAAAAAAAAGACGACAGATAGCAAATATGTATAATGAAGCTTTCAAGGATAATCCTTACTTTGATTTGCCAGTAGAAAAAGATTATGCCTACCATGCGTACCACCTTTATCCTATAAGATTAAAAGACAAGTATAAAGATAAGAAAAAAGAGATCTTTAATAAACTGAGAAAAGAGGGAATAGGCGTACAGGTACACTACATACCTGTTTACTGGCATCCATACTATCAGCAGCTAGGATATGAAAAAGGGATTTTCCCTAAAAGTGAAGATTTTTACAAAAGAGAAATCTCCCTTCCAATATACCCAGCAATGAAAAAAGAAGATATTGAGTTTGTTATAGAAAAAATTTGGAAGGTGTTTAATGAAATTTGAAGCGTCTATACCTGAAATCATATTTGAAACTATAGAAAAACATCCTGAAAAAACTGCAGTGATAACAGATACTACAAAGTTCTCCTATAAAGATTTATCAAAAAAATTAGCTGGTACAATTGTCCTATTTAAAGAGTATAAAGTACAAAAGGATAACACTATTGCCCTTCTTATACCTAACAGCATTGAGTTTCTTGTATCAACATTAGCTGCAGCCTTTTTAGGAGCTAAAGTTTTCCCCTTAAATCCAAATTTCTCCTATCCTCAAATAGTATCCCTACTAGAAAGATATAATATAGATTACCTTATAACTACAAATCAGTTTAAATATATAGACGTTAAAGGAATTAAAAAAATTTTGCTTGACTTAAAAGAAATAGGAAACGAAGAGTTAAAACTAGATTTAAAAATATCTCCAGATACTCCTTTTCTAATAACAACTACATCTGGTTCAACAGGAACTCCAAAACCACTGGTAATGTCCCAAAAAACTAAAATAAAAAGGGCTTTTTTAAGTGCTATAAACCTATACAACCTTTCAGATAAGGACAGTATAGTGGTATCTACTCCTATGTACCACTCTTTAGGATTTAGGCTATCACTATTGCCGCTGTTTCTTGGAGGAACAGGTATAATTTTGAAGCACTTTACTCCTCAAAACTGGATAAAATCTGTTATAGAAAACAATATTTCCTTTTCAATTCTTGTCTCTAACCAGATTGAAATGATTTTAGATTATATAGAAAGAAATAACATTACTTTTTCTAACTTTCCTTTAAAAAAACTTGTCTCTTCTTCTTTTCTACTTGCAGAAAACACTAAAGAAAAACTACTAAACCTACTCAACTGCGAAATTCATGAGATTTATGGGACATCTGAGACAGGAACAGCAACTAATATATGTTTCAACAAGGAAAATAAAATCGGTAGTGTCGGAAAACCTCTGTCCTATGTAGATATAAAAATTTATAACAAAAACAAAGAAGGAATTGGTGAAATAGGAATAAAAACAGAAACCATTTTTGATTTTTATCTAGATATAGATAAAAAAAGCTCTTTTACAAAAGATGGATATTTTTTAACAGGAGATTTAGGATATATAGACGAAGAAGGTTATTTATACTACAAAGGAAGAAAAAAGTATGTAATAAAAGTTGGTGCTATTAATGTATATCCAGAAGATATTGAGGAAGTTATAGATAAGTTTCCAAATATCAAAAAATCAATTGCTATTGGTATAAAAGATAAAATTTACGGAAATAGAATAATTTTATTTTTTGAAAAAGTTGATAAAGAAAAACAGATAGACTTAAAAGAGCTTAGAAAATTTTGCTATGAAAAGTTAGCTACTTATCAAGTTCCTTACGAGTTTGTAGAAGTTAAAAGCATTCCTAGAAATCCTATAGGAAAAATAGATAGAAATATTCTTGTTAAGTTTTATGAGGAACATAAAAATGGAAAAATTTAAACTGGCTGTTTTGGGAGGCGGTCTAAACTCTATAGCAGGATACCCACATTTTGCAGCTGCACGACTAGATAACAGATTTGAAATTAAGGCAGGTCTGTTTAGTAGAAATCCAGATATAAATAGAAAAACAGCTAAGCAGTGGGATGTGGAAAAGTATTTTGATAGTTTTGAGGACTTTTTAGATGAAGCAAGAAAGCTAGATGCTGTTTTAGTGTTAACCCCAACCCCTAGCCACTACAAATATGTCTCAACCCTTTTAAAGGAAAATATACCTGTTATATGTGAAAAACCTTTATTTAAGTCTTTAGAAGAAATTTATCAGCTAAAAAAAGAAATAAAAAACATTGATAAAAAATTCCTTGTTATCACATACAACTATATAGCCTACCCTATGTTGATAGAGTTACGAGAAATTATTAAAAGCGGTGAATTAGGAGACATTATTAATATACACTTAGAAATGCCACAAGAAAGTTTTTTAAGACCTCCCCAAAATATAGATTATCCACCTTTATGGAGAAAAATTGATGGGAAGATTCCCACTATAGCTTTAGATTTACTATCCCACCTTTACTCTATCATGTATTTTTTAACTGAAAAAGAAGTTGAAAGTATTTCTTCTTTAAAAAGTCGTTTTTCAAAATTTAATGTTATAGATGATATAAAAGTACTTACTACGTTTAAAGATAAAACAACAGGTTTATTTTGGGTAAGTAAAGTTGCACTAGGAAATAGAAACGGGCTAAAGGTTAGTGTATATGGAACAAAGGGAGCTGCTTACTGGATACAGGAAAATCCAGAAGTTCTAAAACTGTCTTATGATAACGGAAATACAGTTCTATTAGACAGAGGTTCAAAACTAAAAGTGGCAAACAAAAAACTGTTTAATAGAATGACCCCTGGACATCCTTCAGGATTTATAGAGGCACTGGCAAACTTATATACAGAAATATATAACGCCTTAAAAGAGTATAAAGAAAAAGGGAAAATCTCCGATAATCCATTAATATGGACGTTTTCAAAAGAAGAAAAAAATTTCGAGTTTTTAAGTAAGGTATAAGATGGAAGAAAAGATTTTAGAAAAAATAGCTTTTTATCTTAAGGTACCCTTCGATAAAAAAAACATAGAAGAATTATTGAAAGTATCTTATCTAGACGAAGGTTATATAGACTCCTTTGGTATGATTCAGATGATTTTGGGTTTAGAGGAAGAATTTAACATAAAATTTTCTGAGGAGGAACTTTTAAGTCAGGAAATAAAAACTGTAAAAGGATTAGTGAATTTGGTAAAAGAAAAGATGGGATATTAGAAAAATATGCCACCCCAGAAAAATGAATTACTCCTATGAAGATATTATAAGGGCTTTAAAAGAAGTTGGTATCAAAAAAGGAGATGCTGTCTATGTATCTTCCAACCTAGGAGTTATAGGACTACCTCCACCAAAAGTAAAAAACGTAGATGATTTATGTAAACTTTTTTATGATGCTCTGCTGGAAGTTCTAGGAAATGAAGGTAAACTGTATGTTCCAGCTTTTTCTTATACCTTTGGAAAAAGCACAGCATCAGAGCCAGCAGTTTTTGATATTAAGAATACCCCTGCTGAGATTGGAGCTTTTCCTAATTTCGTCTTAAAGCAAAAAGGTGTAAAAAGGTCTATAGACCCTATGCTTTCTGTTTCCTGTATAGGAAAGAATTGTGAAGAAATTTTTGTTTATAAAACTCCAAGTACTTATGCGGAAGGCTCATTTTTATCAAAACTTGCAAAATCAAATATCAAGCTATTAAACATCGGGATAAGCTATAAATGGATGCCGTTTATCCATTATATAGACTGGTTATTAAAAACTCCCTATAGATATGACAAAATCTTTAATGGCATTTTAAAAAAAGATGAAAGCTTTAACATTCCTTGGATATACTCAGTTCGTATACTCTCAGATGTATCTTATCCATATGCTGATAGAGTAGCCAAAAAAGCATATGAAGCAGGTATCTGGAAGTCAGCACCACTAGGTAGGATAAAAATCTACAGTTGTGTATCAAAAGAGTATTTTGAATTTGCACTAAAAGAGGCAAAGAAAGATAAATGGATTTTAGCAAAAGGTCCTAAAACAGATGTAATAAAAGTAGAAAAAGAAAGAGTTTCAGAGGATTTATCAATAATAAAATTGGTTAAAAGCTTATCTGATATTCCTAAACTGGCACTAGATACAAGAAGGGATATAGTTAGTGATAGTTCAGAAATATTTTTAAAAAACTTAAGGAATCTTATTCCTTTAAACATAAAAAAAATCAAATCTGGAACTCAGGTAGGTAGCTACATTGTACCTGAAAAGTGGAGATTAAGAGAGTTCTTTTTAAAAAATCCAAGAGGGGAAATTATCCTTTCTGAAAATGACAGCTTTAATATAGTAGCGTCTTATAGTCTGCCTATAAAAAATACCATCTCAAAAGATAAACTTTTAAAACATTCGAAAGTAAACTTTTATGGAAGAGAAAATATTAAACTGTTTAATAATAGAGACTGGATTTTGTCCCTAAATATAAAAGATTACGAAAAAATTGATAAGGAAGAAACATTTGAAATTGCTATTGATACAGATTTTGCAATGGGGGAAATGCTGATAGGAGAAAAATCCTTACAGGGAAAAAGCAATAAATATATAGTTTTTGCATCTTACTATGATGGTCCGTATAAAATAGATGAAAACATTTCCGGTGTAGTTTTCAATATTTTTTTATATGAAGAAGTAGCAAGAATAAAAGATTTGAAAAACAGTTATACTTTTCTATTTTTACCATCTAAAGTTGGTTTATCTGGATGGATACACACAACAAATGTAAATATAGAAAAAATTTTTCATTTTAAACATCTTGGTAATAAAAACCCATTTACTATTATTGCGAACAGGAAGTTAGATATAGATATACCCGCATATATCTTTCCTGAAGAATTTTTTTACGGTTATGGTAATAACCCATCTATAGATAAGATAGATTATCCTAATATCCCTAATATAGTTTTTGGTAGAACTAAACAACCATTTTCCGTAAAATTCCCTCAAGAATACACAAACCTTGATACAGACCTGTCCTTTAATATTGATAGTATTAAAGAGAGTGTAAAGGTATTTATAAAAAAATTCCTTTCTGAGAATGTATAAATGAAAGAAGGAAAATTGATGTTTGAACTTATGAAAAAACTTTTTCCCATAAATAGAAGCATTACCGGAGAAGGTCCTAGACAGTCCCTTAAGATTTTGCGAGAACATATTCCTAGTCTAGAGATAAAATCTGTAAAAAGCGGTGAAAAATGCTTTGACTGGGAAGTTCCTAAAGAGTGGCATATTGAAGAGGCTTATATAGAGGAAACAGATACAGGAAAAAAAGTGATAGATTTTAAAAACCACAACCTACATGTTGTTGGCTACTCTATACCTGTAGATAAAGTTTTAACTTTTGAAGAGTTAGATAAACATCTTTTCTATAGAGAAGACCTACCAGATGCTATCCCTTATATAACATCTTACTATAGTCCCAATTGGGGTTTTTGCTTAAGTTATAACCAGCACAAAACATTAGATAAAACAAAAAAATACAGAGCAGTTATAAAAAGTAAACATTTTGATGGTGAATTAAACTATGGAGAGGTAAAATTAAAAGGCAAATCTGACAAAGAGATATTTTTTTCTACATATATATGCCATCCTTCCCTCGCAAATGATAATTTATCAGGACCTGTCTTAGCCACTTACTTAATAAAATATTTACAAAAAAAGAAAAGCTTAAACTATAGTTATAGATTTATATTTATTCCTGAGACTATTGGTTCAATATGTTATCTAAGTAAAAATCTGAGTGAGTTAAAAGAAAAAGTTCAAGCTGGATATGTTTTAACATGTGTTGGAGATGAAGGAAAGTTTTCATATTTACCTAGCCGAAATGGAAACACTCTTGCAGATAAAGCTGCTTTAAACCTTTTAAATTATGAAATAAAAGATTTTAAGAAGTATTCTTATTTAGATAGAGGTAGCGATGAAAGACAGTACTGTTATCCGGGAGTAGATTTACCTGTATGTTTGGTAATGAAAAGTAAATTTCTCACTTTTAAAGAATATCACACTTCCTTGGATAACTTGGATTTTGTTACCCCAAAAGGACTTCAAGAATCTTATGAGTTTTATACAAAACTTATAGATGTTTTAGAAAATAACAAAAAATATATAACTAACGTTTTGTGTGAGCCTCAGCTTGGGAAGAGAGGCTTATATCACACCATATCAACAGGAAATATATCCGACAAAATAAAAGTGTTAAGGAACTTTCTAGTATATACAGATGGAAGTAATGATTTGATTGATATAGCAAATATTCTAGGTAAATCGGCTTTTGAGTTAATAGAAATAAAAAACATTCTTTTAAAACATAAACTTATAGAGGAAGTTTAGGATGAAAATCACCGCCATAATACAAGCTAGAACTTCTTCAACGAGACTACCTAAAAAAGTTCTCCTTCCCCTGCCTTACGATACTAAAATAACCGTTTTACAACAGGTAATAAGAAGAACAAAAAAATCTAACACAATCGACGATATAATCATCGCCACAACAACAGACAAAGAAGATGAAAAGATAGTAGAAATTGCTAAAAAAGAAAGTGTTAAATGGTTTAGAGGAAGCAAAAAAAACGTACTAGAGCGATACTACAAAGCAGCTAAAGAGAATAAATCTGATGTAATTGTTAGAATAACAAGTGATTGTCCGTGTATTGATTGGAATATTATTGATAAAACAGTTGCTACCCACCTAAAACAAAACGCAGATTATACCTCAAACACCATAAAAAGAACATTTCCCCATGGTCTAGACGTGGAAGTTTTTAATTTTGACGCTTTAGAAGAGGCATATTGTAATGCAACTAAAGATTTTGAAAAAGAGCACGTGTGCCCCTATATCCACACAACTAACAAAGATAAATTTAAGATTGCCTCAGTAGAAGCCCCACCACAGCTAACAGCTCCAGATATTAGAATAACATTAGACACAAAAGAAGATTATGCCCTCTTATGTGTTGTTTTTGACTATCTATATACCAACAATCCATTTTTTCATGCCTATGACATAGTAAGCCTCTTTAAAGAAAAACCATGGCTAAAGTTCATAAATGAAAAGGTTCTACAGAAAAAAACGTTTAATAGTATTGAAGAAGAGCTGGAAGAGGCAAAAAAACTACTAGAACTACAAGAACTAAATAATGCAAAAGAGATATTAGAAAAATGGAAGAGTTAAAAGTTTTCATAATAACAGAAGGAAGCTCAAAAATAGGCTTTGGCCATATTACAAGAATGCTCTCTATATATCAGGCATTTAAAGAAAGAGGAATAAAACCACAGTTTATAATCAATGGAGATGAAAGCATAAAAGAACTTTTAAAAGACACAAACTACAAAATTTACAACTGGCTTGAGAATAAAGAAAGACTATTTAGTCAGGTAAAAGGTGCAGATATTGCGATAATAGACAGCTATTTAGCCGACTTAGATATATATCAAGAGATAAGTAAAATCGTAAAAAATCCCGTTTACTACGATGATAATAAAAGATTAGAATACCCCTGTGGAACAGTTATTAATGGGAATATTCATGCCTTTGACTTAGAGTATCCAAAAAGAGACTGTATCCAATATTTACTAGGAACAAAATATCTTCCACTTAGGAAAGAGTTTTGGAATGTGCCAGAAAAAGTTATTAATGAAAAGGTTAAATCAGTAATGATTACCTTTGGTGGAGATGATATTAGAAATATGACCCCTAAGGTTTTAAGACTTTTAACAAAGTATTATCCTGACCTACAAAAAAACGTCATCATTGGAGGAGGTTTTAAGAACATAAATCAGATAAAAGAAAACGCCGACAAAAATACAAACCTAATCTTTTATCCAGATGCAAATCGGATGAAACAAACGATGCTAAAATCAGATATTGCAATATCAGCAGCAGGACAAAC
>JALVKE010000237.1 GCA_027028005.1 Persephonella sp.
TTCATCATATTTTAAGTTAATCGATATTAAGTTTATGTTAATATAGTACTTGAATATTTTTAATTTAACGAAATGAGGAGGAAGATATGGAAAAAAAATTGGTAAGCTTTGTAGCTTCTGCTCTTTTAGTAAGCTCAGCTATGGCTGCTCCAAACATAGCAACAGATGGTACGGGGGATTATTTAGTAGCGCCTATGTTTTCCACTATTGAAGGTTATGAGACAAAGCTAAAATTAATGAATACAGATAATGAACACGCATATCTAGTGCGAGGTGTAGTACGAAGATATGGAGATAGTGCAGAACTTGTGGATTTTACAATTATGCTTTCACCAGGAGATGTATGGGAAGGAAAAATTGTGGATGATAAAATTATTTCTACAGATGACTCAAATTGGCGTTCTAATTTAAATGAATTAATAACAAAAAAATGTATAGAACAGAACTTATCAGATCAAGAATGTAAAAGAGGATATGTAGAGTTTTATGTATTAGCTGAGTTAAACAATGCAAAACCAGAAGTAGCAGCAGCTTTCAAAAAGTCAAATTATAGTGCGGCATATCAAACAACAACTGTAAATGTAACTTCTATAGATAAACCTCAATTAAAAAGTTTATTTGTAGCCGCATTAGGAGCAGAAAATGCTCAAGAAGGTATAGAAAGAACAGCAGATACAACATATGTTGTTGATCCTTCTCAAATTAATAATGATGCAATTGGAGGATATGTAACTCTTTCTAGCGTAAAAAGTGATACACTTTATACTACACTTCCTCTTTTTGCATTTGAACATACTAGAGAAACAGGTCAAAGTCTTCAAGCACAAGGATTTGCCCCAGGAGAAGTATCAAGACCAGAGAATTATTTTGGAAGCTTATCAGCAATAGACGATATTTTAAATCTTATTAGATACAAATATGCTTCTATCCCTTTTAATTTAGAAAATGGGGATGCTCAAATGGTTTTTACCTTTATCCTTGATCATTATGAAGGTGACCAAATTAGATCGTTCAAACAAAATTTCCGTAATATGACAGAAAAATATCCGATACAAAATAAATGTTTAAAAGGACAAGCACTTATAGACTACATTAACGAAAAATATAAAGATCTGCAAGATCCTACTATTTCTCCTTACTATCCACCCAAATGTGAGATAAAAGAAACAAGTTATACTTTTACAATGAAAAACGAAGTAGCTAATCTTCAAATTAGCGAACAACTTAAATACGAGACACAAAAAAAATACACAAGAATAATTACATATACAGCTAAAGATAACATTCGCAAAAAAGTGCCAGAACCTCTTCAATGGAATGATGTAAATCTTACAGACTATACAAGTGGTATGTATCAAGTACACAATATTCAAAATAAGCCAATATACGGTCAAGCACAATATGGAGGTAATTTAAAAGCTGCATATATTCCAACCTATTTTGAAATTAGAAAGATTGGTGGTAAAGAGTTTCTCACCTGGAATTATGCTATTATGAATAAATAATCACTTTATAAGAACCCTTTTTACAGCCTCTCTCTTTAGAGAGGCTATTTGTGAAATAAAAAGTGAGGTAAATAAATGGAAATAATCAGAGTCTTTTTCTTTTTCCTACTATTCTCAGTTACTATATATGCTCAAATTAAAAGAACACCTTATATTGCTTCTTTTACAAACTTAGAAAAAGTATATGCCCTTATTCCTCTTAATAATACACAAGATTATGTAATAGAAAAAATATTTTATCTCACAAGTCAAAATTATAATAACGGCACGGCATATTTCTTGCCAAATTTTTTAAAGAAATTTTCTATTACGACATCATCTTTCATAGTTGGGATAAAAGTTGATGCTTATTTAGCTAAATACTCTTCTTTTTCACCTATTGATCTTGCTTATTCCGTAAAAAGCTCAAATTGCCTTCAAGAAAATCAAGAACCTTATGGAGATGAGTGTATTATTAATTATCTTAGTCAAAATAAAGTACTTTCTTATTCACATCGTACTTCTTTTGTATTTTATACTACTAATTTTCCAAAAAACATAAAAAATCATTGGATATACTTCTATCCAATAACAAAAAGAGATTTTATACAAAAATCAGGAAATTTTATTGTTACCTATTCATATCCTATAGGTACAACTTTTAATTACCATTTTGATAAAGAAAAAGTAGATACATTTATCATAAACCATTTTGAGGAGATGACTACTTATCAAAACAGATGTTCAAACACTCTTACTTATTTTCAAGACACTAAATTCAATAGACTTATCCATAAAATAGCTTCAAAAATCCAAGAGCACAATTTACCAGTCAAAAAAGCCTCTGATTTCCAAAGTTTTGATGAGATTGAATCATATTTTAATAAGCTTGATACAACGCTTCATAATGAATCTGATACTAATGTTCGCATTACTTTACAATCACTATATTATCTCTTAGAAGGTACCAAAACAAGAAAAGAGACCACCAAAAATCTTTGTCTTTATCTTAACTATATTACCAATACACCAGAGTATAAAGCTTTACAACAAATTACTATTATAAACAGCCAAGGAAAACCTGGTAGTTTAGAAGATTTATATAAATTCTTTAAAAATATTAATGGATATGTGATTGATGGGAAATTTTTAGAATACGATAACAAATCCTACTTTATTGACAACTCCAATAACATTTACGATATTACCCACGGATGTAAGATAACAGATACAAATAAAGTTACCTCTGAGTTAAAAAATGTGATTTCAGCAGCATTACAAAACGAACCAACTCCTAACTATCTGATTCTGATGGATGATTGGGACAATGATGCCAATGGTACAACTGATTGTCTAAAATATACTCCTTCTACTAATACACTAGCTAAAGCAGAAATAGAAAACGAAGTTCTTACATTTAGAAATCTTGATCCAAATAGAATTGGCCATATAGAGTATAGTGACAATATTATCTATTTTAATAGAAATTTTTCTTATAGCTCTTCTAGCGAAAGCTTCTCATTTAGCTCTGCAAGCAGTAT
>JALVKE010000238.1 GCA_027028005.1 Persephonella sp.
AGACCTGCCTTTTCTATACAGCATCACCCTGAGGCTTCTCCTGGACCTCACGATTCTCACTATATATTTGATGATTTTGTAAAACTAATAGAGGAATGTAAAAGATAGATGCAGGAACAGGCAAAAAATCAGAAACTAAAAGAAAGATGGGCTATAGGATCATTAATCCTTAATCTTTCTCTTTCCATTCTTAAGCTTGCTGCTGGGTTATTTACAGGAAGTTTAGCTTTAATTGCTGAAGCTATTCATTCTTTTTCAGATTTGGTAGCTTCTGTAATATCTCTTATCTCTGTAAAATTAGCAGCTAAAAAGACAAAAGAGTTTCCATACGGGCTTTACAAACTTGAAAATATAGCTTCTGTAATAATCTCTCTATTTTTATTCTTTGCAGCTTACGAGATTATCAGAGAGGCTTTTTTCTCTAATAAGGAAACAGAAGTAAAACATGTTGGAGTAGCTATCTTTGTTATGGTTATTGCTATGATAGCTACCTTTATCTACTCAAGACTTGAGATAAAAGCTGCAAAAGAGCTAAACTCTCCTGCTTTAATGGCAGATGCTCAGCATATATGGGCTGACTTTTTATCTTCAATAATTGTTATTATAGGTCTTATAGGTATTTACTTTGGATATAACCTAGATAAATATGCTGCTGCTGTTGTTTCCCTTTTTATTATCCACAGTGGCTGGGAGATATTTTCTAGCGGTATTAAGGTACTTCTTGATATATCCCTTGAAAAAGATGAGTTAGAGAAAATAAAAAAAATTATCTATAACCACCCTGCAGTTGTTGAGATTAAACATATAAGAGGAAGAGCAGCAGGAAGTTTTAAGTTTTTAGATATAGAACTTCTTTTACATAATTACTCTCTAAGAGAAACCCATAAAATAGTAGATGAGATAGAAAAAAAGATAAGAACCCAAGTCCCTAATATAGACTCAGTTTTTATTCACTATGAACCTGCTAGACAGGAAGGGTTAAGGATAGCATTCCTTGTTGATGAGAATAACAGAATAAAAGATTTTTCTTCAGCAAAAAGAATAGTAGTTGTAGATGTTTCAAAGAATTATGAAACCCATATTAGTAATCAGATTGATGTAGAGGGAGATGAAAAAGAGATAGGAGACATAGTATCAAAAATAAATGTAGATATTGTTGTTTCAAAACTTCATCCCCTTGATTTTGAGGTTAGATGGAAGTTAACAAAAGCTGGAGTTATGGTTTGGGAGACAGAAAAAGAAACATTTGAAGAAGCTCTTGATGAAGTTTTAAAATCTTGGAAGGAATACAACAAAAAACAAGGAGAAAGAAGATGATACATAGAATTTTAGTAGGTATAGATGGTTCAAAAGGCTCATGGGTTGCTGCTGACTATGGAATATACTTTTCAAAAAAGCTAAAAAGACCGGTTATTGGAGTTCATATTGTTGATATAAGACTTTTAGAAACTCCTTTTCTTGAAGATCTAGCAGGAGCTTTAGGATTTTCAGTATATGCAGATTTAACTCCAAAATTAAAAGAAGTTCTTTATGAAAGAGGTAGAGCTTTACTTGATGCATTTGCAAAAAAATGTAGAGAAGCTGGAGCAGACTGCTCTATAGCACAGGCATTTGGAATAGTAGCAAATGAGCTTGTGGATATGGCTGATCCTGAAGACTTAATAATTGTAGGAAAAAGGGGTATTCACAATAAGTTTGCTCCTCTGTTTTTAGGTTCTACAGCTGAAGCTGTAGCAAGAAAATCAAAATGTCCAGTGATGATAACAACAGACAAGTTTAAAGAAATAAAAAATATCCTTCTTGCCTTTGATGGAAGGGAAAAATCTATCCACGCTGCTCAGTTTTTAAACAGTTTTGCAAAAGATCTAGGCATAGAAGAGATTTCTGTTGTTTCTGTTCTTGAAGAAAAATCTAGAGAAAAAGAAAAACATATAGAAGAACTTCTAGAAGCTAACCTTGATCTAGATTTTACTCTTAAATTTTTATACGGTTATCCAGATGAAGAGCTAGAAAAGTATATTGAAGAAAACAAGGAGAAATATGATCTTGTTGTAATGGGTGCATTTGGAGAGAGCAGAGTAAAAGAGCTTGTTCTTGGAAGCACAACATCATTTGTGATACAACATTCTCCGATACCTGTTCTCTTAGTAAAGTAGTGGAGGTTCATTTTGGGAAAGAATTTTGGGGGATTTAAAGGGATTTTAATTATAGGACTGGGACTTATAGGTGGTTCATTAGCCTTATCATTAAAAAGGGAAGGATACAAGGGAAAGATATACGGGTTTGATCTAAATAAAGACAGGGTAAAAATAGCAAAAGAGATGGGAGCTATTGATGAAGGATTTACTTCCTTTGATGAAGTCCCTTGGAAAAATATTGATTTAGTTATTCTTGCAACTCCTGTAAAAACATTTTTAGATATAGCAAAAAAAATAAAATCTTATCTAAAAGAGGGAACTATTATCTCTGATGTTGGAAGTGTAAAAGGAGATTTAGTTAAACAGTTAGAGGAAATTTTTAAGCCTTTTAAATTTATTGGAGCTCATCCTATAGCTGGAACAGAAAAAGAGGGGGTTGAAAATGCAGTAATAGGTCTTTTTAAAAATAAAAAACTGATACTTACTATAGATGAAGAAGATGAAGATACAAAAAGATTAGAGGAGTTGTGGAACGACCTAGGAGCAAAAGTTGAGGTTATGAACCCTGATCTTCATGACTTTGTTTTTGCATCTGTTTCTCACCTTCCTCACGCTGTAGCCTTTGCCCTTGTAGATAGCTTAATAACCCTTTCTAAAGAAACAGGTATTGACCTTTTTCTATACCCTGGAGCTGGATTTAAAGACTTCACAAGAATAGCAGCAAGTTCTCCTGTTATATGGAAGGATATTTTTCTCCAAAACAAAAAAGATGTTCTTCACACAATAGATGAGTTTATAAACTCCATGAGAAAACTAAGAGAATATATAGAAAAAGAGGATGAGGAAAAACTTTTAAAACTTTTAGAGGAAA
>JALVKE010000239.1 GCA_027028005.1 Persephonella sp.
AAGTAGTTCTTCCTTACAGGGGATAAAAGTTTTAAGCAACGATGGTGATAGAAGATCTTGGCAAAAGTGCGGCAAGATTTGTGATGAAAGAATATCTCGCTACATTCTTGGCTGTGCTGGAACATATGTAGCATTTGGACGGTATAGTTTTGCCCACAAAAGGTGTGTTTGAAGAATAGGCTTTAGAGTGACCTACTCCACCTTACAGAAGGTGAAGCTTCCCGCTTCGCAGAGTGATGCCTCGTAGACCGGACAGATGTCCGTTCCGCCGGCAGAGCCCTCTCCACGGGCTTCAGTTCGGGTCGGCCCAACCCTACCGCCCATAAGGCGGGCGAGACCGTATAGGTACAGATTTGTCGCTGCGTTTATGTCCCTATCATGTTCAGTGCCACAAACAGGACAAGTCCATCTCCTATACGATAAGGCGAGCTTGCCGTTTTTATAACCGCAAACTGAACACAGCTGAGTGGACGGATAGTTCCGGGGTGCTTTTATCAACTGTCTGCCGTACCTTTCAGTCTTATACTCAAGGAACCTGACGAAGAGGCTCCAAGAGCTGTCCGCAATGTGCTTTGCAAGCCTTGAGTTGTGGACCATGCCTTTCACATTTAAGCTCTCTACCACCAACGCTTGGTTCTCGCGGATAAGGCGGAGAGCCAGTTTGTGCAGGAAATCTTTCCTTTGATTGGCAAGCTTTTCGTAAAGCCTGGCCAGTTTCTGAAGCGTTCTGAGAAACCTTTTGGACTTTCTTTCTCCTTTTCTATAACCCTTCTTTCTCGCGAGCTGTCCCTGGAGCTTGAGGGCTTGGAAAAATATTGTGTAAGAATAAGAGGTGGATATTAAAACAGCGATATATATCAGGGATAAGGAGGTAAATATGGGTAGGAAGGTGAAAAACAGCTATCCTTTTTCTGAAAAGTGGGGTAGTGTTTCAGTAATTGTGTCCGTTACTAAACAGGGGATAAAGTGAGATGGAAAAGGTAAGAAGAATTGACAACAGGGAGGCCTTCCTCCTGTATTTGAGGTGGTTTAACACCCAAAAACCACAACAGGAGGAAGGCCATGGAAGAAAACCTCTCCCTTGAATTTATACTTGCCACTATTGAACAAAAGATCCTTTACTTAGAAGAACACCCTGAAACCAAGGCAAATGGTTTTTATACGAGAAGACTTGCTACAAAGTACGGAGAAATAGAAAATTTAAAAGTTCCCAGAGTAAGAGATGGCACTTTTAAACCACGCATTGTTCCTGGAAGGAGAAAAGCCTTCTTTGATCTTGGAGAGGTAACCATCCTCTTGTTTGCCTCAGGAGCAAGCGTAAGGGATGTGGCTAAGTTTTTGGAGATGGTTTACGGCATATACTACTCTCCCTCCAGCTTGAGCAGGCTAACAGAAATAGCCATGGAGAAGATAGAAGCTTGGAGGAAAAGAAAGCTTTCCAAAAGCTACTTTGCCATCTATCTTGATGCCACATATATCTGTGTGAGAAGAGGGGAAGTAGACAAAGAGCCTGTCTATGTAGCGTTGGGTCTTAAACCTGATGGGACAAGGGAGATTCTTGGCTTCTGGCTTTCTGGGGCAGAGGGAGAAAGCTCTATTGTCTGGAAGGAGATACTTAGAGAATTCAAAGAAAGAGGAATCAAAAGTGTTGAGCTTTTCATAGCAGATGGCCTTATAGGACTACAGGAAGCTATTAAAATGGAATTTCCTGGCTCCAAGTTTCAACTCTGTGTACTTCATACTGTTAGGAATTCCCTTAAGAAAGTCAGAAAAACTGATAGAGAGGCTGTAGCTGAAGATTTAAAGAAGATTTACAGGGCAAAGACCAGAGAAGAAGCCAGGAAAGCCCTACAAACCTTTAAAGGTAAATGGAAAATGTATCCTGAAGTTGCAAGGAAGTGGGAGGAAAACTTCAATGTCTTGATCACCTTCATGGACTATCCGGAAGAGATAAAGCCTTATATTTATACCACCAACATGCTGGAGAGACTGATGAAGGAAGTGAAAAGAAGGGTCAAGGTGATAGAGGTAGTATAGGCTGGATCTGGTGACCTTTAGAAGCTTCACGGACTTTCTAAGGCTCATGCTGTATTTGGCTGCCATTTGCTTTGCCATACTTCTTCTGGCCTTTTTATCTAAGCCATTTTTAACACATCTGATAAAAAATCCCTCTCTAACTCCAGCTCTCCTATCTTCTTGTAAGCCTTTTCAAGTTCTGCTTTGAGCCTTTGGGTTTCCTGCTAGTCTTCGAAGACTTTTGATGCGTTTTTGAGAAACTCCTTTTTCCACGCTCTCACCATTTGAGGATGTATCCCATAGTGTAAGGCCATTTCGTTGATAGTCTTTTCCTCTCTTATAGCCTCAAGGGCTACCTTTGCTTTGAATTCGGGCGCTGTACTTCTTCCTCTTTGCCATGATTCCCTCCTTTTGTATGGTTGGTGAATTTTATAGCTGGTCTAAAAATTGGGGACCATCTTATTCTTCGGCAGTTAACCAAATTTTTGTAAAAACTGTGTCATTCTATCTTGATTTTGAATATATTACTCTTTTAAAAGAAAACTTATGAAAATAAATTTGGCGCCAGAGTCTGATTTAATTCCATACGCAACTTCTGAAGAGCTTCCCCCTGGACCATGGGTAATTTTATCACCACATCCAGATGACGAAACTATTGGTATGGGGGGAACCATTGCAAAAGCTGTGTCAAAAGGCATAGAAGTCTTTGTGGTTGAGATCACTTCTGGAGAGAAAGGGGGAATCCCAAGTATACGGGAGAGAGAAGTTAAGCAAGCTCTTTCTGTCTTGGGTGTACCCGAAACAAATATAACTTTTGCAAGATTTCCAGAGGGAAAGATCTTAGAAGAACCAGCTAGGTTTAAAAGTTTTTTGTCAAAGATATTAAATGAAAAACAACCTTTAACCATGTTTATTCCTTCTCCTCTCGAGTATCATCCAGACCATAGAATTGTCTCTTTACTAACCTTGGAGTGGATAAAAGAAAACTTACGTGAATTTAAACTATATCAACAAATTGCTTTTTACGAAATAACCAGGATATCCGAAGCCAATTTTCTAGTGTGTATTGACGACGTTGTGAAACGCAAAATAAAAGCTATTAAATTATTCTTTAGCCAACCTGACGTTAATAAATATATAAAAGTTTCTCTAGGAATAAATAAAACAAGATCTTACAGCGTTCAGAATTGCAAATTTGTGGAAGCTTTTTACTTGAATCCTATAATAGAGTATTCTCGAATATTTTCTAGGTTATTAGAATACTGGAAATTGCATGATGATAGTCAGATATTAAATTTAATAGATATCAAAGAAAAAGAATATTATATAGATGAGTTAAAAAGCAAACTATGGAACTTGCAGCAAGAATATAAAAAGGAAATCAATAACAAATTAAAAGAAATTTACGCGCTTAAAAAGCAAAATATAGAACTATTGTCTAAAATAGAGATTCTTAATAAAGAAAATCAGTTTTTAAAGAGTCAACTTACCGATATACAAAATAATATATGGTGGAAAGCAATCAAGAAGTTTTATAAGGTAAGGGATATTTTATTTCCAGAGGGAACTTTAAGAAGGAGATGTTATAATATTGTTAAGAAAATAGTTTACCTTACTTTAGATAAAAATAAAAAAGAAGCTTTCCGGTATTTTAAGGACAAGCTGATTCTTAAAATTATGAAAAATTCATCTAAAGAATTTACTGTGTCGTTTCCTTGTGTGCCTGACATTTTAGATTTAAGAAAGATAGAGAAGATCGAACTCGATAAGACTCCATTTATAAGCGTTATCACTGTATTGTATAACAATAAACAAAAAGAATTGGAAGAATTCGTAAATTCTCTGATTAATAGTAGCTGTCCTGCAGAAGAATTGATTGTTGTAGATAATTCGGATAAAGAGCCAGCTGAAGAGTTTTTTAAAGGTTTAAATCTACCTTTGAAACTAAAATATATAAAAACTAAGAATAACATAGGTTTTGGAAGCGGAGTCAACAAGGGAGCAAAACATGCTAAAGGAGAATTTATATTAGTTGTTAACCCAGATACTAAACTAAAAAGCAACACTTTGGAACTTCTTGCTAAGGTACTACACGCGTATAAAGATGTTGGTCTGGTTGAGCCGATGCAGATTCCCTTTGAACACCCAAAATTTTACAATCCTGTCACTTTAGAGCCTGTCTGGTCTTCTGGATGTTGCTTCTTAGTCAGAAAAGAGGTCTTTGAAAGGTTGAAAGGTTTTGACGAAAATATATTTCTTTATGCCGAAGACGTTGATTTTTCATGGAGAGTCAAAGGAGAAGGGTTTAAGCTTAAATACATTCCTACTGCAAAAATATATCATGATTTTACTTCTGAAAGATCTTCGTTACATAAATACAATCCATTAAGCAATCTTTATTTAAGGCTTAAATATAGAAAATCTTTTAAAAATTGGCTTTTTTTGTTTTTGATCAAAAGGTCTTTTTCTGCAGATGTTTTCAGATACTTTAAATTAGGATTAAAAGCAAGACAAAACCTGAACCTAAATTATAAGGTTTTTTTTGATATTGTTTTTTTTGATCCAACTTCTTTTGGTTATGAACCTTTTAGAAGAAGAGGTTTTGATGTTCCCTTATTGCAAATTTCTGATTATCCCAAAGTAAGTGTAATCATAAGAACTCACAATAGAAAAGAGTTGTTTCGTAGGGCAATTACCAGTGTGGCTAATCAAACGTACAAAAATATTGAAGTCATCGTAGTAGAAGACAGATCTAATGAGGCTCTAGCTGTCATAAGAGACTTTGAAAAAGATCTTGAGATCAATTATATGAAGATTTTTGAGGGTAGAACAAGGGCCCTTAATAAAGGATTAGAGCTTTCAACTGGTAAGTACATAATGTTTTTAGATGATGATGACATTTTATTTTGTGATGCCATTGAGCTTCTTGTATCATACGCTGAGCATAAGAATTATAATTTTGTTTATGGAGGAAGTTTAAAATTTGAAACAGATAATAAAATTAATGGAGTTTTGAAATACGGTTATTTTGATAACTTTGACAGAGACAGAATAATGAGAGAAAACTATATTCCTATGGGAAGTTTTATTATCTCAAAAAACTTGTGCAAGAAAGTAGGCTTTTTCGATGAATCTCTCGAGTATCTTGAAGATTGGGACTTCATAAGAAGAGCAGCAAAACAAGACGCTTTTCTTTTTGTCCCAAAAGATATTCTCATATACTGTGTCCCTAAAAGTAGGAAGCTTTTTTTAGAAAGACAGTGCAAACTCGATGAAGCTTATGCTAGAGTTATTTCAAAAGAAGTTTAAATTGGAGGAAGCTTGAAAAAAATCAACATATCTTTAGTAACTTTTAACAATAATTCAACTAATGTTTCTAAACTTATTGATAACTGTTTAAAATCTAATCTTCTTTTTAAATTTTATCTAATAGATAATTCTCCTAACGAAAAACTAAAGAGTTTAGTTAATATAAGCGACAAGATTGTGTATATATTTAATAAAACTAACTTAGGATATGGAAAAGCGCATAATATGGCTTTGAGCGATTCTATAAGTTATGGTGTGCCATATCATTTAGTTATTAATCCGGATGTTTATTTTTCCCCTGATGTTTTAGAAAAACTTTACGAATTTATGGAAAATAATCCAGATGTTGGTTTAGTAATGCCCAAAGTCTTATCTCCTGATGGAGGTCTTCAATTTCTTTGCAAATTATTGCCCACTCCGATTGATTTAATTAGTAGAAGATTTTTAAGTTGGGGACCTTTTAAGAAATATGTACATCGTAGGAACAGATTATACGAATTGAGATTTACAGGGTATAATAGAATTATGGAAGTTCCTAATCTTTCTGGTTGCTTTATGTTTTTGAGGACCTCTATCTTAAAAAAAGTCGGCTTATTCGATGAGAGATTTTTTATGTATCTTGAAGATACGGATTTATCTAGGAGAATACATTGTGTAGCAAAGACCGTATATTATCCCTATGCCCATATATATCACGAATACGGAAAAGGTTCATATAAAAGTTTTAGGTTATTAAGAATTCATATTTTATCGGCCATAAAATATTTTAATAAATGGGGTTGGTTTAATGACGCTGAAAGAGATAATATAAATGCGCGGACTCTGAAAAAACTTGGATATAATAGTGATAAATTTTAATACAATCTTTCTTTTTCTACAAATAAAGGTCTATTTTTAATTTCGCTGTGACTTTGTATTACATACATACTTAAAATTACTAGTAATATAAATAGCATCACAAAACTAAAGAACTGAAAAACTACAGCTATTAAAATAATTGTAGTTGCCCTCATTTCCTTAAATTTTAAAAGTATAGTAACCAAAAAGAGCGCTAACGACATTATAAATAAAAAAAAGGTAGTAAATAATATTAACTTTGCAGGAATATCTGTATATGAAAAGATAACATTATTAAGAGCAAAAGAAACAAGAGAAGAAAAACTCCACCTGCTACTTCTCCTAGTTGCTTGAGGAATAAAAGTTATTTTTCTAACATCAAAACCCAGCCATCTTATCGCTAGCCTAAAACACCTTATTCTTTCTGGCATATTTAAATAAGCTTCTACCACTTTTCTTTCCATAAGTTTAAAATCAGTTAAGATAGAAAAATCTTTTATATCTATTAAATGAGAAGTTATTCTTAGAAACAATGATCTAAAAAATTTCCTTAAAAAATTCTCCGTTTCGGTTTTTACCTTAACAGCTTCAACTATAGGAACCTTTTCACTTTTCCAGATTTTATACATATCCTTTATAAGTTCCGGTGGATGTTGTAAATCTGCATCTATAACTACAATTAAGTCTCCAGTAGAAATTTTAAGTCCCGCGTAAATAGCAGATTCTTTCCCAAAATTTCTAGTAAATTGTATTCCTTTTATAATATCCTTATGTTCTCTTTTGAAAACTTTTACCACGTTCCATGTTTCATCTTTTGAACCATCATCAACAATTATTATTTCTTTATCTAAAGACAACTCATCAAGTACAGTTAAAACCCTTTTTATAAGTTCCTCTAGACAATCTTCTTCGTTAAAAGCAGGTACCACTATGGAAATCTTCATTTTACTTTCTGACATTTCCTTTTATCGTTTTTATTACTTTTTTACCCATACTATATTATTTTTATCAAGACTTGGATATAAAATATCAGTGTTGTAAATATCGCCTGCCTTAGAAACAAATTCTATATAAAATCTTACTCGCTTAATTTCATCAACCACCGGATTTGATAGCTTGTATGATCCAGCCGGCAATTTTAATTTATATTGCTTATAATGGAGATCGCTATAAATTAGATAAACTTTATATTCGCCATTTTTTCTAGGTTGGCCAAATTTCCACTTCAGTGTGTTGTGTTTTAAATCTAAAAATATGGATGCATTAAGATGGTTATTACAAATCTCTTCAAAGTTTACTTTCACTATACGACCTGAATTCCTATTATATTCCCATATTTCATGTAAATTAAATAATTTACCACAGAAACATAAATCAGAACAATAATGTGTAGGGGTTTTGTAAAGGCGATCGGAGCAATAAAAATACCATGGCAATAACACTCTGGGGTGTAAAAATTTTCTTGGATTTTCTATATAAAATTTTCCTTCTATATAAATAGATCTTGTAGTTTTATTATAAGTTGGTATTTTTTTCATAGAGTGTGTAACAAAGGCAAATATTATCAAACAATGAATGACATAAGAAAATTTTTTATTTAATTTTAGACTTGATATAGAATAGATACCTAGGAAATAGAAGATTAATAATATCGGAAAATAATATCTTGATTGATTTAAAGTTATAACCGGTAAGAAAGGCATTATAGAAGATACACTCAACAATATACCAAAAACAAAAAATTTGGGATTCTCGATAGACGAACTAATTATTAATAGCATAAGTAAAATAAAAATAATAAGCGAAAGTTGACCGTAAATATACTTGGGCAAATTTAATATGAAATTCCATGTTGGCTTGGGAACAAAAGGATAGATTGATAAACCAGTAATATAGAATCGCCATAATGCAAATAATACACCCGGAATTATTAAAAGTAACAACTCTTTACTAATAATAAGCTTATTTTCATACCATAAGTATAATATAATAAAAACTGGAAAATATAATATATATATTTCCTTACACATACAAGCTAAAAAATAAAATATTAAACTTAATAAAAAATGTGATCTAAATAAATAAAAGGCTATTATTAAAAAAAATAATCCAGTGATATAGTGCCTTGTATTTAATGATGAGAAAACCGTTATAAAAGATCTTGACAAAATAAAACATAACAGAAAAATAGCTGATGTATATATTGGAATATTAAATATTTTTTTAAAAAAGAGCAACATGATAATAATTGCCAAAGCATCAACTAAAAATAAATGAACATAATATCCGGTAGGATTAAGTTTAAAAATCAGATTATCTAATCCAAATTCTATAATAAGAAAAGGTGTAAAATTAACAGGTGATACGTATTTCCTCCAAAGAGATTTGTATAGAATGAGTTTCAAAAAACCTACTTTGTCTATACCTAAAAGAAAACAGACATCATCTGAACCCCACCAGGCATATTTAAACTTAACTAAAAAAATTAAAAACAATACAAAAATAGGCAGAGCGAGAAAGAGTATTTCTGTATTTATTTTCCTGGGCATTTTGTCATTTACCTTTAATTCTACACACCCCTTAATATTAAAATATATCTTGATCTCTACCTCATTAGTTTATCGTCCATGCATTTTTGCAACATATTCTTTGATACCTGAAAGTTTATGCAATATATGTACCAACATAACAAAAAAACTCAGATACGGGAACTCGTTTATACAATTCCGGGAACAGGGCTACCTTTTCCTTTTGAACCATTTGTATTTGAACATGATATTGGATATTCAAAAAATTATGAGGTATAAATATTTTATAGGTTATCTTGTAGTAGGAATAATCAATACATTAGTAGGTTATTCGATTATTTTTTTATTGCTTTATATTGGTCTGATCCCTGAAATTAGCAATTTAACAGGTTACGTGATAGGCATATTAGTTTCATTTTTTTTAAATAAAAATTTTAATTTCAAATCGAGGGGAAAAATAAGAAAGGAATTACCAAAATTTGTAACAAGCATGGGAATTGCTTATATCCTAAATTTAGCAGCTATGTCTTATAGTTATAGAGTCTTAGGTATTGACAAATATTTGGCTCAAGTGTTTGGCGGATCATTTTATGTGATTACTGGATATACTTTATCAAGATTTTGGGTATTTGATATTGAAAAATAAACGCATAACATTTAAATCTAATTTACACTTATTTGTGGAATAAACTGATTAATAGTGAGGGACACTTAAGTGTCCCTCACCCACTACTGACTGCTTTAGGGAACCAATAGGTGCGTGCTCCATATATAATATGCTGATGAGAAATCTTCACCTGCAGGAACAACTCCTAAAAAGAAATAGTAATCTCCAGAGGGCAAGAAAGCTGCAGGGAATGTGTATAGAGTTTCGCTAATAGAAGCTTTAATGTTGCTTTTCCAAGGAACAAGTCCCTCAGATATAAGTTGTAAACTACTATCTGGTTTTACTATTAGCAACTCACTCACGATGCTAGGAGCATATATTGCAAAATATATATCCACAGGTTCCTCGAACGGAAAAAGCCCTACTTTTAGTGTAAAGTTTCCGTCAGGAATGTATTCAACTCCGATAGGTTTTATAAGAGAAGGATCTATATCCATAATGGGTTGGGATGTGGCATTGTATTCGAAATAATTCGGTGTGGTTGGAAGCGGAATTACAGCTGCAACTGGTGGAATTAAATATGAAAAAGTGGCTGTTACTTCTTTGTTTTCATCCATTGTAAGAGTGCAAGAACCATCTCCTGAGCAGTCACCGCTCCAAGAATAAAAATGTGATGTATAAGGAGTGCCGTCTGTTAATGTTCCATTTATTGGTGTTGCCGTTAAGGTGACAGTCGTTCCTGCATCAAAACCAAAAGTACAATTCAAAGAAGATGTTGGATCTGTATTTACACAATTTAATCCCGGAGGATCACTCGTAACTCTACCTGAACCATTAATCGTAACCGTAATATGATATCTTACATGACTGGGTGTGGAAAAGACCCAAGGAGCGTCAAAATATAAGTGACCGTCCGTATCGGCAAATACAACACCACCTCCTGGTGCAGACGCTCCAGGTGAATACACTATTTTAGGAGTAAGCCCTGTTTCTCCCCCATGGCAAGCCATATTGATTTCTTTGTCAGTCACTTCTACTATGCCATGAGTATGTGAAGGATCATTAGAAGATGTCCATCTCCAGTAGAGCTTACGCGAATGATAATCTGAAGAAATGTAACTATAAATAAAATCGATATAGGCATTGGGTTTGGTTTTATAAAATTTAACATCTTCTATACATCCTTTACCAGATGCAGGATAGAAAACGGTATATTTAGGTGACCAAGAGTTCCCTTTATCTGTTGTGTATCTATATTTTATCCCTCTATATCCGTAAGGACTTTCATCAAAAAATACCCATACAATAGAGTTGTCTACATTTGCAGCTGCTACTTTTGATTGAAATTGATATTGAGCGTCGTTTGTAACTTGAATAGGAATGCTCCAATGTTCACCATCATCCGTGGATCTTCTCATGTATATATCTAATTTTCCAAATGAATCTGGGTAACTATAAGTGAGATAAAAATTGTTTGGCGGACCATAGGTGAGACTTTCTATAGCGCCTCCTGATCCCACATAACGGAAGCAGGTTTTTTTCTCCCATATATTTCCGCCATCAGAGGCATAAATGCACAAAAAGAGACGGTTATAATTATCATACTCAAAATTGGCAACAACTAATCGGCCGGTTTCTAAATTCAAGGCAACTTCAAACTCGTCTTTTGAGGGATAAGCTGTAAATGTATTTACTTTACCTACATGAATCACAGGGGATGAAATTGGCTTTCTATTAGCACACAAGTGCCCATCAGCTCCCACAAAGAAATAATGAAGCTCTTGCGTATTATCATTGTATAATATACGAAGTTTTTTTATATCACTAGTGGGAGCACCATACAATCTGCAAAAGGTAGGCAATGTGGCCATTTGTTGCCAAGAATATCCATGATCTGTTGAGTGAAATAGTCTTATAACGTTTTCTCCTGAAACTTGAAAAGCCAAGAAAATTTCACCTGTATTTTTGTCATAATCAACATCGAAAGCTTTTACAGGATCTCCACTCCATATAACAATGTCATTTTCTACCCAAGCAAAGGAATTTAAGAAAATACCTGAAGTCAACATAAAAAACATCACAGCTATAAAAATTTTTATTTTACCAATCATGTTACCCCCCTCCCTCATTTTTACATTAACCTTATTAAATTTTATTCTAAATATTTTTAAAAAATCAAACTCTTGCTCCTGAGAAAAATTTCATTATGATTCGTAAATTCAGCATAACAAGTAAATTATAAGATTAATTGGAAAAAAATTATCTAACCTATTGACAAGGAATGGGACCAGCAATTAGGTGATGTAAAATTTGCTTGCTCTTAAAGTTCTCTACGAGAGTTTGAGGTTGTCAATCAATCTTTGATGCTCTTTTTATTAATTAATTGTAGATATTGACTTTTATACTCATGGATAATTATTACTAAAATCTATGAAATATGCTAATGGATTTACTCTTTTAGAAATTTTAGTAGTTTTGACAATCTTCGGAGTAGTTTTTTCTATTTCAGTAGCATGGTTACATCATTTAGAAAATGTTAATTTTAAAAAAAATATAAAGCATTTAAAAAACATTATAAGCTTTCTAGAACTCAAAACAGCCTTAACAGGGAAAACAGCTATTATTGAGGTAGAACCCAATTGCAGATATATAGAGATAAAGTTAGGAAAAAAAATCTGGAAAAGAGAATTTAAAGATATAAAATGCTTTGTAGTTTCTGAAAATAAGAAAGAGCCACTGGAGGACAGGCTGACCTTTGTAATAAGTTCTGGAAGCATCGATATGCCAGTTTTAGAGTTTCGTAAAGGCAAAATCTCTTTGAAGTTGAACCCTCTGATTCTTTATCCTTTCAAAAAGGTCAACAATGGATAGCTTTCTAATGTTTAAAGACCTAGTTTTGTACTTTACCAAGAAAGAGCTAAAGTTTAGAGCAGCAGGAAGCATAGGTGGAATTTTTATAACCTTTATTCAACCTTTTATCATGTTCATCATTTTAACCTTTGTTTTTTCTACCATTTTAAAAGTTAAGATCGCCATTATAGGAAGAAATACTTCCTATATCATTTTTCTTCTTTCAACCTTTATCCCATGGCTTCAATTTCAGGACACAGTGATAAAAAATACTTCCTCCATAATAGAAAACAAAGATCTTATAAAAAAGACAGTTTTCCCAATAGAGTCAATAATTGTTGGCAATTCGATAGCCACTTACGTAATATATTCTTTGCCTTTTATTTTTTTCTGTATTTATTGTTTCTTTAAGATAGGTTTATCAACCTTTCTTCTCATTATATATTTATTAGGAATTATTTTATTTCAATTATTATTTTCTCTAGGAATAAGTTTTTTTGTTTCGGCAATTTCTGTTTATGTGAGAGATATTATACAGCTAGTTCCTCTGTTTTTCCAAGTATGGTTTTATGCTACTCCTATAGTATATCCGGTTTCTATGATTCCTCCTTCATACAGAAAGTTTTTAAAACTTAATCCCTGGATGTGGTTTGCGGAATGCTACAGACATATTCTTTTAATTAATAAAGAATGTTCTTTAAAAAATTTTAGTATACTTTTAATAATATCTGTGGCTTCTTTTTGGGGCGGTTTAAAATTCTTCCGTCTCTTGAAAAACGGATTTGCTGATGTATTATAGAATACACTTTTATTACAAAAGGTGAATTACAGTGCAGAACAAATCGATATTGTTTTTTGTAATAATTTGTCTAGTTTTATTGAAAGCAGGATATTCATATAGTGATAACGATATAAATATTATTATGCGGTCTGGTGTTTTCCCGGATATGTCTCAAAATCAAGTTGGAAAAGAAAATAGCAAAGATATCAATTACATGTTAATGGGCACTTTTATAAGCGGTAACTTTAAGGAAGCGTTATTTTTTGATAGCAGAGTTAAAAAGCTTATAAAAGTAAGAGAAGGAGAAAGATTGGGCGTTTATATAGTATCGAAAGTTTTACCCGGTGAAGCAATCCTTTCTTCGGCAAATGGTGATGTTAAACTTGTTGTTTTTTCAAAAAACTCTTCTAAAGCTAGAACACATCTTGCAAAATTTGTTAAGGCTCCTTTAAAGCAGGCAGTGATAGAATCAGGAAGTAGCGGGAAAAGACATCCTATTGGCAAAGATATCAAAAAAGTGAAAATAAATAGAAAAACGCTGAGAAATAAGCCCTCTCCTAAAAACAGCACGTTTGAGAATGTACAGGCAAGTAAGCAACCTTTAAATATTTTCCTTAAACAGAGAAAAGGACAAACTACCAATGAAAATTCACCTGCTGCAAGAGCCTTTTTAAAGTTAATAAAATCGTTACAAAGGAGAAAACCTAAGAAGTAAAGATTTATTTAAATGCTAAGTGCCTTGGAGTGATCTCTCATTTTTTAAACCACAAAAGCTTATCTTTAATTTGTATTATGATCCGTTCTCGTAAAAATAGCTAATAGTACATCAAAACCAAATACTGGAACAAGCTTTCTAGGCCACAATTTTATAAAATAAGGATAAAAACCAAATTGTTTTTTAAAAACTTTTAATACGTAATCCTTTGGATAAAAAAGCCAGTACTTTAATGTACGTCCCTTAAACCCTTTCTTCTCGAATAAAAGTTTTATTGATTTGGGCGTCCAGAAATAAAGGTGTTCTGGAGGAGTAAGGAGTCTCCATTTATCTTTCAAAAAGCGAGCAATCAGTGATGAAAAATCCACTGTACTTATAACTATAATTCCATCAGAATCTAATAACTCAGAAATTTTTTCAACTGCTTTGCCTGGATCTAAAATATGTTCAAAAACGTCTCCCATAAAGATAAAGTCAAATTTACAATTAAGCTCAATATTTTCTAAAAATCCCTTTATAAAAATATGTCCTTTTTTTTCTAAATCTTCTCTATAAACTTCAGATGGATCTATTCCCAATGTAAATAAAGCCCCTAATTCTTTTGCTACGTCAAGAAAAAAACCTTTAGCACAGCCTACATCAAGGACTCTTTCTATTCTAATGCCCGGGTATAAATTAAAGACTCTCATAAGAATTTTTTTATATGTAACTTTCAATCCTGATTCTAAATCACTGTAATTTCCAGAATATCCCCAACAAAAAGATCCTCTATAATAAGCAATATTAGTATAAATATTTAAAAGTTGTTGAAAATCCGGTAAAGGATAAACAAAACCAAGCCCACAAAAAGTGCACTTATAAATATTATAAATCTCAATGCCAATTTCTTTTCTAAATATTAAATCAGACGTTTTTTCACAAACTGGGCATCTCACCATCACCTATTCCACAAAATTGCATTATCTCTGTCCAATTTTAGAACAAATTTATCAGAATAAGTAACCCACCCTTCAGGAGAAGTGTATTTTAACCACATTATAACTTTCTTAAAAATAGATCTGTTAAAAATTACATAGCCTTTTAAAGGAAGAACATATGCTGAAGTTGGGAAAACCCCATCGATACTGATAAGTATTTGATACATGCCCTTTTTATAAGGACCCAACTCCCAATTAATGGTTGGAACTTGATTAAAATATACAAGTTTTAATTTCAGTTCACGTTTAACTACATTACATCTACCAGCATCCATGACTCTTATACCTGCAGTATCATATATTGCAAATTTAGCTTTATTATTTATAAATCTACACAAACAAGGATCAATACATAATCCCAAAGGCGCATGTTTAACATGTTTATTATAATAAATGTTTTTTAGAAAAAAGTAATAATAGTCCGGAGCAGGATATCTGATAAGAAGAGTATTAGTATCCTTTTTATTAACAATATACTCAAAACTTCCTTTCTGAAGCAAATACATTTTCAATAAATTATTTTTAACTTTAGGAAAACTAACAATTATGTTTTCAAAAACTAAAAGCATAATAAAAAAATATAAAATTCCCTTAACTTTTATAGAAAAATTGTAATTCAATAAAAAAGCTATCAGTAAGCATAACCATAAAGTTGGGAGAATCAACATCCTATAACTTCCCAAATAATCAAGAGAAAAAAATCAACAGCCGGCATTAAAGGCAAAAACACAAAGCAACTTAGTATGATAAAATAAACCACGTTTTTAATTTTTTTTCTATAAATAATGCAATTAATTGATAAAATTAAAACTACTAATAAAGGATTGATATTTAGAGAATTAGTCATGCCTTTAAATAGAATTAACAACCTATCTATAGCGCTGAGAGCATGAACAGATGGTAATCTGTGTGTTATAATAATATTTTTAAATCCAAGCATATAAACTCTCCAAAAAACATACAAAAAAGCTATCAGAATAAAAGATAAAATGTTTCTAATATAACGTTTTCTAAATGAATTAGGATAAAGAAAAAGAATTCCTACTAGAGGAACATAAATTTCCTTAGCAGTTAATGCTATGGCATAAAAAAAAGAACCTATTAAAGACAGAACAAGTGAATCATTCTTTATAGATTTTATATACATCAAAAAAGCAAGAGAAGAGAAAATAAATCCTTCCATATAGTGCCTAAGCCAGATAAGGTGTATAATTGAACATACAGATACAGATAACATAAACAGATAAGACATTAAAAATGCAGGAAATCGAGAAAAAAATTCCTTTAATATCAAATAGAAAGTAAATATTAGTATAAATCCTGATATAAATTGATGTAAGAAAAATAGATGAGGATTCAATCCAAAAAGTTTATAATCCACCCCTAACGATAAATTTATCCATGGAGTAAGATTGCTAGTAGAAATATATTGCCAAATACTAGGATCGTAAAAATATTTTAGAACATTGTTTTTAACGATAAAATAGAGTATCGCTGGATCATCTCCGGTCCACCATCCATAATAAATTATATGATTGTAGAGCAAAAAATAGCTTAAAAACAAAAATAAAATATAAAACATAGTAAAAATCTTTAACATAAAAATTTAAGCTAAACAATTGTGGCGTTTAAAGTAGTCCCCAATTTTTAGACCAGCTATAAAATTCACCAACCATACAAAAGGAGGGAATCATGGCAAAGAGGAAGAAGTACAGCGCCCGAATTCAAAGCAAAGGTAGCCCTTGAGGCTATAAGAGAGGAAAAGACTATCAACGAAATGGCCTTACACTATGGGATACATCCTCAAATGGTGAGAGCGTGGAAAAAGGAGTTTCTCAAAAACGCATCAAAAGTCTTCGAAGACTAGCAGGAAACCCAAAGGCTCAAAGCAGAACTTGAAAAGGCTTACAAGAAGATAGGAGAGCTGGAGTTAGAGAGGGATTTTTTATCAGATGTGTTAAAAATGGCTTAGATAAAAAGGCCAGAAGAAGTATGGCAAAGCAAATGGCAGCCAAATACAGCATGAGCCTTAGAAAGTCCGTGAAGCTTCTAAAGGTCACCAGATCCAGCCTATACTACAAGACCAAAGTAGAGAACCAAGAAAATCTTAAGCTGATAGAGCTTAATAGACCAGAAATACACAGAAGATCCCACATACGGTGTTAGAAGAATGAGGGAGTACTTGCAGGAAGTCACAGGAAGCAAGATATCCTTGAAACGTGTAAGAAGGCTCATGAGGGAGATAGGCTTAAAAGCAGTATATCCAGTTCCAAAGACCACAGAAAGTACAGCGACTCATTACGCTAACCTTCTGAAGGAGAAAAGCATAATAAGGCCCAATCAAGTGTGGTTTGCAGACATAACCTATGTGAGGGTAAAAGGAGGATTTGGGTACTGCGTAGCCTTCATAGATGCTTACTTAAGGAAAGTGATGTCCATGAGAATTTTCAACACTCTTTGTGCAGACTTTTGTGTTGAGGCGGCAAGGGAAGCTGTAGAAAGATATGGAGCGCCAAAAGTTATACACACGGATAGAGGCAAGCAGTTTGTAGGAAGCGAGTTTACAGAGTTTCTCAAAGACTTTGGGATCAAGCTCAGTGTATCTTAAAATGGTTTTAAGGGGAACATAATGATTGAGAGGTTTTGGAGGACATACAAATACGAGTGTCTGTATCTGTGGGAAAAGATGGAGCTTAAAGAACTAAAGGAAAAGACAATGGAATGGATTAGGTATTATAACAGTAAAAGGCATCATCAGGCTTTGGGTTATAAGATACTGGATGAGGTATTTTATGGACAGGAGCAACCTGCTGTGGCATGAATTAAAAAGAAACTTTAGGTGGTCTAAAAATTGGGTAATACTTCATGTTTTCAGTTTTAATGTTTTTGCGATTATGTAAATTTCGTCCTGAAAAGCAGGAATCCCTCTCTTTAATAACAGTAGTAATTTTTCTTTTTTTCCAAATTTTCCTTCAAATACAGGTAGTAGTCCATAATATATTTTCAAGACTTTAAACTGAGGATGGATTAAAGAGATAATCTCTTTGGCTGTGAATTCTCTTATATGTCCAAGTGTCTTTCCAACAGTTGGTATTGGTAAATATGGATTGGGTGATTTTCCAAACAATAATTTTATACGGTTTTCTAATCTGGCAAGATTAGGAGTACTTATAAAAAGTAGACCTTCAGGTTTAAGGATTCTGTGTATTTCCTTTATAACTTCTGGAATTTTTTCTGGTGATAAGTGTTCAATGACATCACAAAAAAGTACTATGTCAAAACTTTCATTTTTAAAGGGTATAGATTCGTTTAAGTCATGAGCAACAATGTTAATTCTTTTTCTTCTAAAAAAATTTAAAAATTCTTCTCTCCACAGGTATTCTCTGCTTGGGTGTTCTGTGGCAAAAATGGAGAAACTGGGATAGAAAGAGAGTATATTGGCTATTATCCCATGTCCTATGCCAATTTCTAATATTTGGGTTTTATATTTAGATAAAGCGTATTCTTCGACTAAGTTTTTGATCCTTATATAGTGAACTATCCACCACTTTGTTATATTTTCTGGTAGAGTAATTTCAGGGAATAATAGTTTTATTTCTTTTACTGCTTTTTTTACTTCTAGATCATCAATCTTTTTCACTATATTATTTCTTTTTGTTTTTCATAAGATTTTTGAGTCGTTCTTCAAATAAATTTGAGATTATATCAGCTTCTTTTACACTTTTTATTACATGAGGGGTTATCATTATTATGAGTTCTGTACGTTCTTCTTCTTTGGATTCATAAGAAAATAGTTTACCAAGAAATGGTATGTCACCTATGACTGGAACTTTTTTAGCCACATTGTTAATTTTCCTATTGATAATTCCGCCAAGTATTACACTATGTTCATTTTGCACCATTAAGGTGGTCAAAACTTTTCTTTTTAGTATTACAGGAGAATCTATACCAGACACTGTATTTTTTTCTGCTTCGCTTGTTTCTTGAGTTATCTCAAGGGTAATGAATCCCTCTTCGCTTATGTGAGGTTTTACCTTTAAAATTACACCCACGTCTCTATACTCTACTCTTCGGTCTATCGCAGTGGTTCCTTGTATCTGCGTAGTTCCAACAGTTTCCATAGTTAAAACAGGAACTTCTTGTCCTACATCTATCGTAGCTTCTTCATTATCCCTTACAAGGATGTGGGGGGATGATAGGATGTTTATCTTTGATTTGGTGGATAAAAAATAGAGAAAGTTCCAAAAGTGATCAGGATTTATTCCATAGTATGTGAAACCAAACAGACTTTCTCTTCCTCCTGCTAGTCCAAATTGGGATGCTGTTTCCGAGGTATAAGATTTTGCATGTATTTTCAGCCACCATTCAACTCCGTTTTCCATCTGATTCCTTAAAGTAATTTCTGCTATTAGAACTTCTATCAGTACCTGTCTAGGCATGGTGTCGAGTTCAGATATTATGGCTTTTATTTTTTTATAATCTTCAGGGGTTGCTTCAATTATAAGTGCATTGTTGACTTCATCTGGGACTATTACTATTTTAGAGGATATAATAGGAGTTGGTGTTTGTTCTTTCCCTTTTTTCTTAGAAACAATTGCCTCTTTGCCAGAAAGAAGTTTTTCTAAGGTTTGGGCAAGTTTGTCCACTTTAACATACTGAACTCTATAAATATAAATACCTCTTTCTCCCTTTTCTGGTTGACTGTCTAAGGTTTTAATTAGTGAAGCTATTTCGTTCATCAGTTCGTTGGTGTTAGCGATTACTACGAGAAAGCCTAATCTATCTATAGGTATTAGGCTAAAATTCTCTGGGCTTACATCGGTGGATTTTAGAATCTGTGAGATCTCATTTTGCATATCTTTCGGTTCAGTGTTTTGGAGTTTGAAGATTTTAATAGAATGGGATTTAAACGTGTCTGTATCTATAAGTTTTACTAGTGTTCTTATGCTGTTTAAGGTTTCTTTTGTGTCTATGGTGAAAATATAATTTTTTAATACTAAAACTTTTCCAGATCTTGATTTTAGATTCATAATTATTTGATAGATGTCCCTTATAGAGAGAAATTTTGGTTTGTAAAACCAAAGTTTTGTGCCTTTTAGCAAAAAGGCATTTTGCGATATTGAAGTATTCTCGACCACATATAAGTTTCCTTTTTGTGTTATAATGCACCCTATGTTTTCAAGTATAAAGTTCAGCATCTCTAGGATTTCTGTTTCCGTAAAATTCCCGTCTATGGATATACTAATAGTAGTCGATAGATTAGCTTTAATTAAGAAATTCTTCTTAAGAACGTTTTTGAATATGTTTACTATTAGATCGTATATGGGAATTGTGTCGTAATATACTGATAATCGGTATTTTTTACCTTTTTGAATTATTGGTTTTTTATAAATAACAAGATCTGTTCCCTTTCCTGGTTTGGAGAATACCTCTATTGTTTGTTCTTTTTTGGTTTTACCAATTTTTTTTATTATCTCTTTTTCTCTTTTTCCTGTTTTTCCTTTTAACGTTTTCTTAGGTATTACATGAAAGCTTGAAATTTTAGGTGTTCTAATTGAGGAACATCCTATAATAAAAATAAAACATAGAAATAAAGCCAATTTTCTTTTCATTTTTTCTCCTCTCCCTTTTTGATCCACAAGGCTGTTATATAAAAGCTTACGTTAAGAGTGTTTGCTTTTTTCCCTGCCCAATAATAAGTATTAATGTATAAGCTCGCTTTTTTTATAATGAGAAACCTCAAAATGTTCCCATCTTCAATATATTTTGAAAATTTTAACACATTGACAGGATTGCCTCTCACGTTAAAAGATATTTCAGTACCCATGATACTGTCTTTTAATTTTGTGGTTCTTATTACCCTTATGTTTGTTATTTCAACTTGTAACGTTTGAGCAAGTTTTTTTAAATCTGATTGTACCTTTGCAAATATTAATGCTTCTGATTGAGATTGAGGCAGTGAATTTATCAAGTTTTCTATTTCTGACTGTAACTTTTTATATTCTGCCAAGCTTCTTTTATATAAATAATTGTATTTTTTTATTTTTTTGACTTCTTTGATAAGTTGTTTTTTTTCTTTGACATTTCTGATATATAGAAAGATTAAAAGAATATAAATAAATGTAAAACTGGCTATTAAAATTCCCCATATAATTGAAGTTTTATTTAACTTTATTTTTGGGGCTTTCCATTTTATTTCCAGCTTTATCCTCCATTGATGTTATTTCGAGAGTTACATAGAATCTGCTTTTACCTTGATACTTTCCAGTTTTTATTTCCGATACTGAGGATCTTATTTTGACGTCTTTAACAAATGGTATTTTACCTAGGTTTTCTATTAGTTTAGAAATTGATTCTGTATATCCAGAAATGTCAATTCTGTTTTTCTCCATTCTCATTGAATTGAAAATAGTGCCAGTTGGAAGATTTTTTACTATTAGGGCTATTGTTTTTACAGGTTTTAATCCAGATTTTATCTTTTTGAGATCTGTTAATTCCTTTTTAAGTTTTTCGCTTTCTTTTCTAATTTCTACTGTTTTAGATACAATATCTTTTAACTTTTCTTTTTCTAATTTTAAGTTATGAATTTCACCTTTTAATGTAGATATTTTTGTTATTAATAAAATTCCGCTTATTATTATAAATAAAAGTAGCCCTCTTACAAGAAGCTTTAATTTACTAGCTCTCTTTTCTTCAAAGTGCTCTATCTTCTGTTTGAATAATGGTTCTATTCGAAAAGGAATTTCCTGAAGTTCTGATAGATTTACTTCTATAAGTGGCGAGAGGCTTTTTTTTAAAGCATTGAAAAGTTCCTTTTCTTCGTTGGGTATAAAAAATACATCCTTTATGATGCCTTTTGATATTCTTGCACACTCTATTCCTTCATCCCATCTTATATAAACGCCTCCTTCGGTTATATCGGCTATCTTTGGATAAATTAGTGTGGCCATAGATATTCCAAAGATATTAAGTAGCAGATCTTCTGCTTTTTTTTTGATTTCTTCCAAATATTCGTGTTTTAGTGCTATTAAAAGGCATTCAATTTGTCCATTTTTTCTTTCCACTTGATACAGTGTAGCTACTAGGTTCTCGGCTTTGAAAATTCTCTGTGCCTGATACAATGCCACTTCTTTTCCGTCTTCTAAAGCTATTTCTGGGAGTGTGATCTTATCAACAAGGAATTCGCTTCTTGGAATGATAACTAGGTATTTACTTCTGGGATCTACTAATTCTTTTTCTAGTTTTACTAATTTTCCCTCTTTGAATAAGAAAAAGTCTTTTTTAAGAAAAATTACTGTGCGAATTCCTCTGGCCATATTAGAAACCCGAACCAAAAGTGATCTTATAAATGATTAAAGGGCAGCTTTTGCATTCAGTAATTTTTAAGAATTCAATTTGAGCTTTATACTCTTTTTTCATTTCAGTTGAGTTAATGTTTATTTCTTCTTCCTTTTCTTCAGATGTCCAGATATTTCTTTCTTGAAGTCCAGCGTATCTTTCAAAGATAACTGTTCCTATTTTAGAAATAATTTCCAATCGCTCTTCGCATTTTATTATTCTTTTAGCCGAGGATGCAAATATTTGTGCCACTACAGCTACAGACAGAAAAAGTATAACCGCTGAAATCATTACTTCTATAAGGGTAAATCCTTCGTCATTTTTAGACTCTATGCGCAACTCTCATAACCTCTTCCAAAGTGGTTATTCCCTCTTTTACCTTTTCTATTCCATTTTCTATCAAAGTTTTCATACCTTGATTTTTGGCTATCTTTTTTATAGTTTCAGAATCTGCAGACGACAGAATTGCTTTCCTTATTTCTTCATCTACAATTAATATCTCGTAAATTGCTGTTCTTCCAAAGTAGCCTGAACCCTTACAGAAACTACAGCCTTTTCCTTTATAGACTATACCGTTCAATCCAAACTTTTTAGAGACTTCAGTGGGTATCTCAATTTTATCCTTACATTTAGGACAAATGGTTCTCACAAGTCTTTGCGCTACAATTCCAATGAGGGAAGAAGCTACCAGAAAATTTTCTACTCCCATGTCAATTAATCTGGTTGCTGCACTCGCAGCATCGTTGGTATGTAGGGTTGATAAAACGAGGTGGCCTGTAAGGGCTGCATGAATGGCGATATCGGCTGTTTCTTTATCTCTTATTTCTCCCACCATAATTATGTCTGGATCTTGCCTAACTATAGAGCGAAGGCCTGAGGCGAAGGTCAAACCGGCTTGAGGGTTTACCTGAATTTGAACAATGCCAGGTATCACATATTCTACTGGATCTTCAATGGTGATTATTTTAACTTCTGGCCTGTTAAGTATTTTAAGGGCAGAGTAAAGTGTTGTGGTCTTTCCAGAACCAGTGGGACCAGTTACTAGTATTATCCCATGTGAAACAGATATGAGATTGAGAAATTTTTGTTTATCTTTCTCGGAAAATCCGATTTTATGGACGTCCCACTCTTCTTTTTCTTTGTCGAGAAGTCTCATAACTACTTGTTCACCATAGATTGTGGGCAGAGTTGCTACTCTTATATCAATTTCTCTTCCACCCACCTTAGTTTTTATTCTGCCATCTTGCGGAACTCTTCTGTTGGCTATATCGAGTCTAGCCATTATCTTAACTCTTGATACAACAGCAGGCAGTATATGTTTCGAGAGACTTTCCACTTCTCTTAAAACCCCGTCAATACGATATCTGACCTTTACTTCATTTTCAAAGGGTTCTATGTGAATGTCACTGGCATTATTCTCTACTGCTCTGGATATAAGCATGTTTACCAGCCTTATAATCGGAGCTTCAGATGCCATATCTATTAAAGCTTCAACATTATCTAACTCATTTGATGAGGTGTATTCCTGCTCTGTCTGTTCCTTTCCGTATAGCCTGTTTAAGGCAGATTCTATTCTTTCTTCTGTTGATATGAAGAGTTTTACTTTCTTATTTGTTTTTCTAAATACATACTCGACACTATAAAAATCTGTAGGATCCGCCACTGCAAGCTGAAGAGCTCCGTTTTCTTCTCCAAATATAACAAACTTTTTAGCTCTCATAATTTGAGGATCTATATTCAATTCTGGAGGAGACTTAAGTTGGTCTTCGTTAAGGAGAACAAAGGGAATGTTGTAAAGAGTACTTATCTTTCTAAGATAATTCTCTTCAGAAATAGTTCCAGACATAAGAAGTTTTTTGCCAGCTTCTTCATAGCTTGAGCATTTTCCCAAAAGTTGTGCCTCTCTGAGTGGAATATCCCAGAATGCACATATATCTTTTACGTTTAGTGAACTTTCACTATTTAATGTCTTCTTCTTTTTTCTCAAAAAATCCTTCATCTTATTGGTATTCCATGATTTTATTTCTTGTAGCGTCGTATATAAAGATACCCATTATTTTTCCGTCTTTATTGATAGTTATTTTATAAATACCTGAGGCATTAAATGAAACCCACTTTATCCATTCTTTTCTTTTTACGTTGGGAATTATAAGGGAAAGCTCTTCCCAATCTTTTATTTTTTTGTTCTTTCTTGCTTCTAGAATGGCCTGTGCTTCTTCTTCTGAAAAACCCAAAACTTCAAGAGTTTCTTTATTAGCAGTGTTTATGTCAATTTTGTTAACTCCATAATTTGAAAGTACTTTTCTTAAACACAAAAAAGTTTTCATATCCATTCCTTTTATATATAACAGTTCCTTAACATCAATTATAGGACCGTTTCTGGGCTTATAAGGTTTTGGAAGAGATAGATAATATTCCTTTTCTGCGCCATTTAATCTTCTGTTGTCATCTTTGTCTATCCAATCTAAAAAAGAATCAATAATTGTGTCCATCTTCTCTCCAGAAGATATTCCACACTGCCCTAAGAAATATCTTAAAGCTTTTTCGTCTAGATTATTGGGATTTATTCCGGATCCGACATCTTCTAATTTAATTTCCCAACTCTTTCCGTTAAGTTCAACCT
>JALVKE010000240.1 GCA_027028005.1 Persephonella sp.
ATCTCACTATTGTATCCTATAGGAAAATTTTCAAATCTTTTTCTTTGAATTTCAATAGCTTTTATAACTCTTTCTCTTATCTTTTTAGATGGTTCTCCTTCTTCCTTTGAAACTAAATCATCAGGATTAACAGGATTTACAAAGATATTAATATCTATCCTGTCTAGAATAGGTCCTGACAGCTTTCTTTCATATCTTTTTATCTCTACAGGAGAACACCTACACTCTTTTTTGGGGTCATTTTTATAACCACAAGGGCATGGATTTGCTGCTGCAATAAGCTGAAACCTTGCAGGAAACTTAAAAGAACCTGAAGCTCTTGAAATAGTGACTACTCTATCTTCTAAAGGCTGGCGGAGAGCTTCTAAAACAGAACGTTTAAACTCTGGAAACTCATCTAAAAATAAAACTCCATTATGAGCTAAGCTCACTGCTCCAGGTTTTGGAACTGTACCACCACCAATTATTGCTACATCTGACGTTGTATGATGAGGAGATATAAAAGGTCTTGTTTTTACAATAAAATCTTCTAAAACACCTGCTACACTGTGTATTTTGGTTGTCTCTAAAGCTTCTTCAAAGGATAGCGGAGGAAGAATTGATGGAAAAGCTTTTGCCATCATTGATTTCCCAGAACCAGGAGAACCAATCATCATTAGATTGTGAAATCCTGCTGCCGCAACCTCAAGGGCTCTCTTTACTGCGAACTGACCTTTTATCTCTGAAAAATCAACAGGAAAATTCTCTTCTAAGAGATAATCTGAAATATCTACCTGAACTTTTTTTCTATCTAAATCTCCATTTAAAAAAGAAACTATCTCTTTTAGATTGTTAAAACCGTAGACCTCTAAGTCCTGAACTAAAGCTGCCTCTTTGCTATTACTTTCAGGTAATATAAGTCTTTTTATTCCTGCCTCTTTCATAGCAAATGCAATAGGCAGAGCACCTTTTATATGTCTGAGACTTCCATCTAGAGCAAGTTCTCCTATAAATGCTGTATCTTCAATAGATTTTTTATTTATAGCTCCTGAGCTTACTAGTATCCCTATAGCTGTTGGAAGGTCGTATAATGTTCCCTGCTTTGGAACATTTGCAGGAGCAAGATTTACAACTATCTTTCTCAGTGGAAAGGAAAAGCCTATATTAACAATTGCTGATTTTACCCTTTCCCTACTTTCTTTTACTGCTGTATCAGGAAGCCCTACAGTTATAAACTGGGGAAGCCCTTGAGAGATATTAACTTCTACATCAACGATATATCCATCTACCCCTAAAAATCCACCACTTTTTATAACCGAAAGCATAACATTCCCTTTTACATTATTAATACACTAATAATACACTCATAAAAAGAAAAAATAAATGTAGAAAATTTATAAAGAACAACTACACGAGATTTTATGTTTAGGATTTTTCAAACTTTTTTATAAGTTTTTCTCTTGATTAACTTTTGGAATTAACTTTTATCTACGTATATAACTCCAACTTTCTTCTTTTAATTAATCTAAAGCTGCTTATTTTATAAATCTGTTCTCTGTTATGTTGTTCATGAGAGTTTCTTTATAAAATCCTTTGTATTTATCTTTTTTATGTCTGGTGAGTAAAAATCATCATCATTTGATAAAATTAAGTCACATTCATTTTCTTTTGCTAAAACATACTGAAGAGTATCTTCTAAATCTACGAAGTTTTTATCTTTTTGCATTAAGTCTATAGCTTTTCGGGTTTCATAGTTTGAGAATGGAATAATATAAAAGAATTCAGTTGCGTCTTCAATATCATATAGAGCTTGAATTTTATCTTTTTTGCTTAAAACATAATAAACTGTTGTTATCAAATCACAGCTTGTTAAAAGATAAATATCATTTTCTACTAAATAATCAATAGCTTTTTCTGAATATTCGCTAAATGGTCTATCCTTAAGGAAATAATCCAGAATAACATTACCATCTACAAACACTTTTTTATAGTTCACTTCCCATTTGCTCCTTAATTTTTTGAATAGTAATATTAGGGTCTATCCCTTTGAAATATTTTCTTCTTTCTTTTATCCTTTTTAGAGCTTCTAACTTTTTCTTTTTTTCTATTTCTTTATATACTTCGTTTATTAGCTCTTCTATTATCTCACTCTGGGATTTATTCTCTAATTTTGCAAGTTCTTTTAGTTTTTCTTCTGCTTCTTTTGATAGGGTAATATTTTTTCTAACTTTATAGGATTTTTTGTTCTTTAGCTTCATTTTTAACACCTTTTAATTTTTATCTTATATGCGTAAATCTATACATAAAAAATATTATGTCAATTTTCTAAATGTATGGCTTAAACTTTAACTTTATGACTAGCTTAATAAAAGGAGAAAAAGGCAACCTGAAAGGTCACCTTACATGAAGAAAGAAGCAATTTTTTCCATACTTCCAGTTAGTATTAAAAGACCTACAAGGATAAGAAGAAGTCCACCAATAATTTCAATAACAAGGAAGTATTTTCTCATAAAATTAAAGAACCTGAAGAACTGATTTATTGCAAATGCCGTTATGATAAATGGAATTCCAAGCCCCATTGAGAACGCAAATAGAAGGATAACCCCTTGCATAACAGTTTCCTGCTGAGAAGCGTATATAAGGATAGCTCCTAAGATTGGACCTATACAAGGCGTCCACCCAAAAGCAAAAGCCATTCCTACAATAAAAGCTCCAATAATACCTGGTGGCTTTTTCTTTACCTCTGTTGTTTTTTGTTGATAAAGAATTCTGTAAGCTCCTGAGTAATAGAAGATATAAAGAAGAACTGCTAAAACTATAAGAAGAAAATAATCATTAAAAATATCCTTAGTTGTTATGTATCCATAACCATAAAGAAGGATAGAAATTCCAGCTATAACAGCAAGCCATGTTTTAACCTTTTCAGATTGAAATATACCTGTAAAGTGAATACCAAGGAGAATAACAAGAAGACCGGCTATTTTAGAAATTATTTCCTTATACTCTTGAAGTAGCTGTCC
>JALVKE010000241.1:0-2090 GCA_027028005.1 Persephonella sp.
TCTTAAAAGGGCTTAGGATTGATTTTAAAGGGGTTTTGGGGTTAGGGTATATGATTGTATTAGTTAAAGCCCTTTGGGGGCTTATTTTGGGGTTGATGAGATTAGGCACTCACGGTAAAGGGCGTTTAGGTTGTTTGTGTTTCCACAATTTGGGATATTTAGGCGTTTAACTGCTTTTCTAATCCCTGTACTAATATCAACTTTCCCTATTCTGTCGCTGTAGTGGCTTCTAATGGCTTTTAAATAGCTTTGTATAGTCTTGGTGTCTAGCACTAAGATAACGCCCTCTTTTTTCTTGATACCATCATCAAAATAGGTAACGCCCTTTTTAGTTGATACGGTTAAATCTTCCATGATGTCTTTAAGTCTTGCACCCGTAGAGAGTGCAACTAATGCTACTTTAATAAATGTTTCTTTATCTTCTATTTTTTGACCTTTGGATAAGTCATACGTTTTAGTGTCCAATTGAGCTTTTAAGCGTGTTATCTCTTTAATGGCTATACAATCACCCTTAATCTCTTTATTGGCTGTTTTTGTGTTGTTTTTAGGCTCTGTTTTCAATAAGCTTTTTTTCTCTGTTCTATTTAGAAACTTAAAAGCTTTTTCTATATCCTTGTTGCTCAATTTTAAAAGCTTTGATTTTTTTGCTGTGGTCATAAATGCCTGTCGGTAGTTGTGTGCTGTCTGTACTCCATGACCGAATATAATCGCATGAGAATAAAATAATACTTGTTCTAATAAAAAAGTATATCTTTGGGCTGTTGTTCCCTTTGCTCCTGATAATTTAGCATCAAATTGTTTTACTAAATCGCTCTTAGTGGTCACTTGATAAAGTGCTTTTAATAGTTCGTTTCTTTCAACTGTATTCATGATTTAATCCTTGTGGTTTATGTGTACCGTTATTATAACATAAAAGGTTTTATATTTTCTTAAAAACAGTACACTTTTAATTTATTTTATAGTTTTATATGTTCGTGTGCTATCTTCTTTGATGTGGTGACCTAATATTCTGTATCTTGTATCTTTTGGCGTTTCATCATCTCTTTTAAATACCTCTGTTCCCTCTATTGCGTAGTAGTGTCTTAGCTCGTGGAAGTTTGGAATTTTATCACCTGTAATTCTTTTTATTGCGTTGTTATATACTTTTGAGAATGTGGCGTTAATTTCGCCCTCTGATAGCTCCTTAAGAGTCTTTTTCTTTGTGGTCTTAAGCTTTGCATTAATAAAAGCTCTAAGCTCTTTTAAGTAGCTTTTTGTTTCATCAATAGAGAGATATAAAATATTTGCTTCTATCTCGTTTTTTTGATTCTTATCTTTTTTTAATATCCCATCAAAAATATAATTTTTACCTTTCTTTTTAATGTTCACTGTTTTAAAAATTTCTGTAAATCTTCGCCCAGTGCTTAACCCTAAGAGATAAGAAATATAATAGCTTCTTACTTGCTGTTCATTTTGATTTCGTGCTACATCATCAACATAAGTTTTATTATCTAGTATATTTTTAACTTTTTTGATTTCATCATAAACATTAAAAGCCATATCTTTGTTAGTCTCTTCTTTTTTGATAATTGTCTTTTTTGTAATGGCTGTAACTGCTTTATAAACATCAAAAATATAAAAGCTTGATTTAACGGTTTCTTTCCATATTCCACCCTCTTCATTTATTATCTTTCTAAATATTCCTAAATTGTTTTTAATTGATGGAGTTGAGTACAGAAAAGTAATTGATAAAACGTACTTTTGAAATAGGCTTGATACTTCATCAAAACCATTTTTTTTATTTTTTAATTTATTATAATCTGCTCTGAATAGTTCAGACACTTCCTTGATGTTCTCTACACCGTAAACAGTTAAAAAAGTTTGTTTTCTGATTTGGTCATGCTCTTTTTTTTCAAGCTTTCTTATAGACTCTCTAAGCTTTGATATTTGTCTAAAAATTACTATCTCTTCATCTGCTGTTACTTCTTCTTTTTCTAACTCTTGATAAAGGCTTTCTAACTTATCTATTAATCTTTTCATGGTAATCCTTTTAATATATATGTACCGTTATTATAACATAAAAGGTTTTATGTTTTCTTAAAAACGGTACA
>JALVKE010000241.1:2100-2978 GCA_027028005.1 Persephonella sp.
AGTTTATGGGGGGGGGGTGAGTAATTCGCTGTGAATTACTCTAAGGATTTTATAGAGGGTTTGTTTAGCCTATCTTTTATAAAGCTTTTTTAGAATCTTCTTTGTGTCGTGATTCCAAATATCAACTATTGCATAAACTTCACACTTTAAGTGTTTAATTTTTTTGTATCTCTTAAAGCCTATACGCCCATCTTCTTTTTCAAAAAAGACAAACTCGTTATTTTTTGCTCTCTTAGTTGATTCTACAGTAATCATAGTGTTATCCACTAAACCTAATTTTCTTTTTGCATTATTATTTTTCATGTTGCCTTGTAAGAATATATTTTTAATAGGGGTCATTAGTTGCCCCCTTTCTCTTCGTAAAGCTTCCACGCTTCGGCGTAATCCATAAGGGCATAATAGCCTTTATTGCCTCTCAATTCTGCAATTCCAAGATTTACCATTTTTTTATAAACCCTAGATAGTGCCTCTACTTCTCTTCTTTTTGATGTGTCTATCACTTTTGATTTAGGGTTTAGTTTGTCGCCTTTTTGTTTACTTGCTTCAAAAAGCCTATCAAAATAAAACCGTTCGCTTCTTTCAGTTCCCTCTTCTAATAACTTATCGACCTCTTCGATAGCTTTAGGGAATGGAATAGAGGGATTAAAGCTTTTTAAAACTGTTGGTCGGTAATCCACAAGGCTTCTATATGGCTTATCCCCTAACTGCTGTATATCGCCCTCTTTTGGTTTTGTAATCTCTGTGCTATCTCTTCTTGGATAGTGGATTAAATAACCCTTGTATAAATAAGCATAATGGACACCATTATTATTATAATAGTCGATAATGTCCTCGATACCTAACTGCTCTTTTAAATCTGCGTATTTATCAACCTTTTT
>JALVKE010000242.1 GCA_027028005.1 Persephonella sp.
AAGAGATGGCAGTTTTAGCATCAAAAGGAAAAGTGAGAAATGAAAACTGGTCTAAAGATGCTTTATATGTATCTCTTGAGCCACTTCTTAACTACCCTGTTGCTGTCTTTCATAAAAAAATAGCTGAAGTAAACAGTCAGCCTGTAATAGAAAGAATAGGATGGAGTCCATCACTTTCAGACTTTTGTGGGGAATGGGAAATAGTAGAAGAAGCTAAAGAACCGATTGAAGACACATTTGGATATGCAGTTTCAAAACTATTTGAAGAAAATAAGTTTTTGGCAATTAAACATAAAAACTGGAGTGGGAATAAGATTATAACTCTTGAAACCCGCACTTATACAAGAATGAATGAATTTAAAAATCCAAGTGTTGAACAGGGAAGATATTATTTCTTATTTTTACAGGATTTAGATAATTATGAGGACTACTATTATATTCCAACTATTCCCGACATTTTAAGAAAAGGATGGATACTATTAGAAGATTATTAAGTTATATTATTTTCAATCCTGATTTTGAAACAGATAAATTCTATATAAGAGAAAAAACTTTCAAGAAGGTCTTTAAAAATGAAACCAGTGAAAATTGACAATGTTTTGGCTTACTACATAAAAGAAATAGACGGCAGTATTCTAATAGTAGAAGAAAATAGACATTTCCTTGACTGTCCCTATACCTTATGGGAAAACATCATGCCACTTATAAAGGATATAGATAAAGAGAAAATACCAATATACATTGCCCGTCCTCATTTTTCAAAAAAGAAATACACATACCACAGAGCAGATTTCCTGAAAAGTAAAGAGAATATAGATGTTCATAGTGGTAAGGATTTATCCTTTGAGGAACTGCCTGAAAAGTTAAAAGAAAGGATTAAATCTATTCAGGAGAAGCTAACACACTTAAGGCTTGTAAATGAGGAAATCCAGCATCTTAAACAAGTAATAGAGAAAGACAAGGAAATGATACAAAAATATCCTAAAGATTTTGCCTTAAAGTTTTCTCTGCATCAGTTGGAAGGAAGGCTTGAGGAACTTTATAAAGAAAAAGAAGAAGTGGAGAAATCATTAGAGGAGATGTAAAAATGTATATTTTTGGTTTTTATGCTTACAAACCTGATAGGTTTGGGCAGGTTAATAGATATACCTACCATATAGCTAAACCTAATAAGGAAAAAACTTTATGCGGAAAGGTACATGTGGATGAATTAGGGGAAGAAACAATAGGAGTTAGCTTCCCTGAAGAGGAAATAAAGAAGCGTTTAGACACAGACCCTCATTGCCACTATACATGTAAAACTTGTAAAAAGATATTTTTAAAAGAAATTGAGAATTCCAAATGAGGAAAAGAAAAATAAAAAAGAAGGAGAAGAAAAATGTTAGAATCTTTTAAAGCAACAGTAGGAATTGCTCTTATTATTTTTGCTGTATTTTTTATGTATCATTATTTAATAAAAGAATTACCTCCAATAAAAGAAAAAACCATTTTAGAGCAAATAAAAAAATCCAAAAACCCCATCTTGGTTTGTTCAGAATACGTCTTAAAGCATTATGAGATAGATGAGAAACATTCTTTGGTTATCTGGAAGGACAAAGACAGAGCTTTTGATCTATATACCTGCAAAGTCATAGAAGGAAAATGAGCAAGACTTTACATAAGAAAGGAGGAAGGGAAATGCCAGCTATTTGGGCATTATTGATATATCCATTGTTGTTTTTATTTGCCGTGTTCTTAAGTTTATTGGATAAAGACTTTATTATAGCGTTGATAAAAGTCTTATTAAAGTGATTATGAAAAGCTGAAAAAAATAAGAGATATGAAGTTTGAGTATCTCTTTCAGAGGAGGGATAGATGTTAGGCATAAGGTTAGGAAAGCTAATTAAGTTGATGATGGGAACATTAAGTTTATTACTTATAGGTTTTTGTTATATTCTTTACTATACATTTTCTCCCGTAGACTTTGCATCATCAATAATAATTTATGAGTATATACATACTTACTATGAAGAAAAGTTCTTAACTTCTGAGCTTCCCGAGTATCTCCAATTTTTAGAGACTTTTTCTCTCTTTGTAATAGCAATATATTTGCCATGGATAACATATAACTTGGTAAGAGTTTCATCAGACATAAGTGATGAGGAAGCTTTTAGTAAATTTGTAAAGACAGTTGTTTTTTTTGTTGCTTTTTTCGTTTTATATGCTATTGTCCATAAAGGCAATTTTCTTATGGACAAAAAGACTAAGTTTTCTTGTCTCGTTTATGATGGAGTAAAAAAAGCATGTTTAGAGTATCAAGGAACAAAAAAAGAAAAGTTAACAGTAGAAAATCCTTTTAACAGAGATTTATCCTTTTACAATAAATTTTCCTGTTCTGCTTATAATGGAAAAAAAAGACTTGAATTATTATGCAGAAAGGAAGGAAATAAACTTGTCATAGAGTATGATGCAGCAAAGCTGTGGTTTGAGGAATACATAAGGGGATTTAAAACATCTGTGTGGATTATAGATGCATGCGGAGAAGGTCCAAGCAAAGAAAATCCAAAATATTATGTTTCCGAGTGTATCCGAAAAGCGATACATATTGAGCCAGTTATAGATGATAGAACAAAAGTTATTTGAAGATTGAAGTATAACTAATCTTGATGGCGAGGGATATAATCAGATACCGAAGATGGCTTATAAGCTTTGATATTCAAGTATTAGACAATATATAGATTTTAAGATATTGAAACCAAAGGATTTACCTTAATTCTAATTAAGGTATTGTGTTTTAGTGGAAATTGATTTATACTAAAAAATGCAAGATATTTAAAGGTGTTATGATGGACAAAGAGCAAAAAGAAATTGAGCTTAAGAAATTAGAAATTGAAAGGGCAAAAGTTTTAGAAGGAATTTTACGAACATTATTTTTTGTTTTAGTTGCTGATATGGGTGGAACTTTAACATTAATTCTGAATATTGATAAATATAAT
>JALVKE010000243.1 GCA_027028005.1 Persephonella sp.
GTTTAGAGGGGAGGAAAAATTGAGACTAAAGCTTTCTTTTACTTCTGATATAGAATACATAACTTTGCCTTTACACCATAACTATGCGATTCAATCAATGCTATATAAAAATCTACCCAAGTTTCTTTCAGATTTTCTTCATGATATGGGATTTTTTTACAAGGGAAGACCTTTTAAACTTTTTACTTTCTCAAAAATTCAGTCTGAACATTTTATACCTCTTAAAAAATCCAGAAGAATAAAATACAGAACACCTATTGGCTTGTTTATATCTTCTTCTGTCTCAGATATCACAAAAAATTTAGGAGAAACTTTCATAAAAAAAGATAAAGTGGTTTTAGGCAGAAATACTCTTTTTTTAGAATCTATAGAAATAGAGCCTTTGCCAGAATTTAAAGAGGAATTTTATATAAAAACCCTATCCCCTATCACAGTTTACAGAACATTTGAGAACGGAAAAAAGTATTATAGATACTACTCCCCGCAGGAAAAAGAGTTTAATGAGCTAATAAGAAAAAATCTGGCAAAAAAATACAATATCATCACAGGAAAAGAAATTGAGGATTTTCCCATAGAAATCCAACCTAAAAATATTAAAAAAGTTCTTTTCAAATATAAAGACTTTCCAATAGAGGCTTATGAAGGAATTTTCAAAATAAAAACAAACCCAGAAATGTTTAAAGTTGTTTACGACGCAGGCTTAGGAGCTAAAAACTCCCAGGGCTTTGGGATGATAGAGGTAGTGTCAGATATTTAGTATAAAAGGAGTTAATAGTAGTAAAGAAAAATAAGGAGCCAATATGGGAAAAATTACATTTGAATGTGAAATTATAACTCCTATGTTTATGTACGGTGGAGATGGGAAAACTTTAGAACTTAGACCTTCGGAATTTAAAGGGATGCTTCGCTTCTGGTGGAGAGCTTTACATCCGGAGTTATCAGTTGAGGAATTAAAAGAAAAGGAAAATGAAATTTTTGGAAGCACAGAAAGAAAGAGTAGCTTTAGGATCAAAACAAAAATTATTAAGGAGCTAAAGGGTAATAACCTAAGTTTACGAAACCATAACACAAAAGGAATTAACTATCTTTTTTATTCCATGTTTTTAGGAGATAACAAAAACAAAGAATATTTCAAACCAGGAACAAAATTCAAGTTAACTTTTATATTTCGAAAAGAAAAGCATATTAAAGATATTTTAGCTGTATTTTGGCTTTTAACTTATTTAGGAGCACTGGGAAGCAGAAGTAGAAGAGGTGCAGGAAGTTTTAGAATAACAGGTATACAAGATAGTCAAAATTTAATCTCAAAGGCGAATTTAAATTTTCTCGTTAATGAAGAAAGAGAATTTCAAGATAACTTGAGAAAACTTCTACCTAAAAGACAAGATGAAAAAAGCTATATAAATTTAGGAAATTTCCAATTGTTTATTCATAGAAATTCCTTTTCCTCTTGGAAAGAAGCTTTGGACGATGTAGGGAAAAGTCTTCAAAATTTCAGGAACAAAAGAGAACCTGATTATTCAACTGTAAAAAATTTCATACTTAATGGGGGAATTGGTGAAGTCAAAAGACCTGCTTTTGGACTTCCTTTAATGTATAGATATAAAAGTTTAAGCGGTAAATCAGCAACATTAGAAGGTTCCAACAAGGAAAGACAAAGAAGTGGATCTCCATTATTTATAAAAATATTACAATTTAATAATTACTTTAAACCACTTCTCATCTTCTTTGAAAAAGAATTATTACCTAAAGGAGAAAAAGTAAAAATTTCAAGTAAAAATCAACCAAAAAGTAAATTTTTAAATGTTCCTGATTTATCTATAGTGAATGAGTTCTTAAATCAATTAATAAGTGAGAATAAGATAGAAGGGGTTAACTTAAATGACAGCTAAGAATTACATTTTCATTTTCACCATAACACCTGTTCAAAGTTTTATATCACAAGCGAGAAAAACAAGAGATTTATTTGCAGGAAGTCAGATTTTATCAGAATTAACAAAAGAAGCTGTCGGCTTAGCAAAGAAGAAAGGTGCTGAAATTATAATACCTAGCGGAGATTTGGATAAAGCTCATTCAATTTCAAATAAATTTGTTGCGATATTTGAAAATATAAAAGAAGAAGATTTGGAAATAATTGGTAAAGATATTGAATTTAGAACTTTACTTCACTGGAAAAATAAAATAGCACATGAAACTTTAAGAAATATAAAGGGAAACAATCAAAGCAAGCCTAAAAATGAAAAAGAATTTTCACTAAAATTTAACGATCATATAACTAAATACTTCAATATTTATTGGCTTTTTTATCCAATAGTAAATAATTCTTATGAAAATGCCTATAAAGAAGCAGAAAAGTATTTAGGGGCTATAAAAAACGTTAGATGCTTTGAACAATTTGATACAGAAGAAAATCATAGAAAATGCTCAATATGTGGAGAAAGAGATGCAATTGTTTATAGAGAGATAAAATTTAAAAAAGATGGTGGAACAGAACCAGCATTTGCATATAAAAATTCTTTATTACTTCCAAACAACCCTCTTATAGAAAGTAATGAAGGACTTTGTGGAGTTTGTTTTGTAAAAAGGTTTTATGTAAAAAACGAAGATTCAAAATCTCACATAACGAAAAAGAGTTCTAACAAATCCGCTTTTCCTTCTACAGCAAAAATAGCTTTCCTCAATGTTGAGAATAGAGCCTCGGATATATTAAAGGAAAAACTAGAAAAATATAAAGATAAAGATTTCTTAAAACAAGAGAATTTCTTTAACGAACAACTCTATTATGAGGAAAATTTAACCAAGAAGTATTTCAAAGACCAGGGATTAGATGAAAGTAAATTATTTGAAGCAAAATCAAAACTTCAAGAAATTTACCAGCTTGCAAAAAAAGAGAGAATACCAATAACCAGATACTATGCTCTTATAAAATTTGACGGCGACAATATGGGAAAATGGTTAAGT
>JALVKE010000244.1 GCA_027028005.1 Persephonella sp.
TTTATACTCAGAAGACATGCAACATAACCAGATTATAGAAGGTTTAAAAATAATAAATCCTTTTAAAGGGAGTGAATAACTAATTCTCCTCATAAAATTTAACAAAAATATCCTCAAAAGTTCTGGCGTCTGGGAATTTTTTGTGGAGATTTTCAGGAGTGTCATCAACGATTTTCTTTCCTTGTTTCAGAACAACCACCCTGTCGCAGTATTCTGCTTCGCTCATGTAGTGGGTTGTGATTAAAATTGATATTCCCCATTTTTGTTTAAGTTGATGCAGTAATTTCCACAGCTGTGCCCTTGCAACTGCGTCAACACCACTTGTAGGTTCATCTAAAAACAAAACTACGGGTTCGTGAATTATAGCAGCAGCAACAGAAAATCTCTGGTTTATTCCAAGGGGTAGTTCAGTTGGAAAATAATCCATATACTCTTTAAATCCAAGACCTTCAGCAAGTTTATTTATTCTTTTTAATGCCTTTGAAGCTGGTATTCTGTGCATATTTGCAAAATAAATTAAATTTTCTCTGACTGTCATATCTTTATAAAGGGCAAACTTTTGACTTACGTATCCTATTTTGCTTTTCAGTTTTAGCCTGTCTTTGTAACTCTCTATTTTTTTTCCAAGTAGCCAAAGCTCACCTTCATCAATTGGATAAAGTCCAAGAAGCATTTTTATAAGAGTTGTTTTTCCTGCACCGTTTGCACCAAGTAAGCCTAAAATTTCTCCTTTTTTCAGAACTATATCTATATGATCATCTGCTACGAAATCGCCAAATCTTTTTGTTAAGCCTTTTGCTTCTAAAACGATCTCTGGTATATCTATAGGTGTTTCCCTTTCTTCTACAATTATTTCTGGGATATGCTTGTATTTTTTCAAAGCATATACAAAAAAGACACTTTCAAGATCCGGCTCTGCGTGAGGAACATTCAATGGTTTTAAAGAATAAGTTCTTTTATTAAATGAGAAGCATTCTTCATGACATTCAGTTTCGACATACGTATAATCTCTAACTGAGTCTATAAGCTCTTGAGCAGTTCCTTTTGCGATAATCTGCCCATCTTCAAAGAGAAGAACTCTCTCCATTTTCTCTGCTTCTTGCATATATCCTGTACTTATAAGAGCTATAATTCCTTCTTTTTTTCTGATTTCATCAATAATTAACCAAAGTTCCCTTCTGCTAAGTGGGTCAACCCCTGTTGTAGGTTCATCAAGAATGAGAAGTTTAGGTTTATGAAGAAGAGTGCAGATCAAAGATAACTTCTGCTGCATTCCCCCACTTAGATGACCAGCCTGTCTATCTTGAAACTGATACAAACCTGCCATTTTAAGAAGTCTTTCCCTATACTTCCAGTACTCTTCATCTTTTTTTAGATTTCTTATAGCAGTAAAAAAATCTAAATGCTCTTTTACAGTTAAAAGAGGATACAAAACCAGCCCAATTCCCTGAGGCATGAAGCCTATATATGGTTTTATTTTTTCTGCTTCTTTTGGTGAGTGATAGGCATATCCTTTATATGTAATTTCTCCTTCAAATCTAATAACACCTGCTATAGCATGCATTAATGAGCTTTTTCCTGCTCCATCAGGTCCAATAAAACCTATTATCTCTCCATCATTGGCTTCAAGATGGGCATTTTTTATTCCAATCTTTTTTTTATAACGAACAGTGACATTTTTTACTTCTAGTGCTGGCATTTGTATTATAACCTTCTAAAAAATTCTTATACGATTATAAAGATTTACATTTTTATTATGAAGTACCCTATGTGTCTTTCCTATTAGCTTTGCGTTTATTTGACAAGTTTATTAATCCATTATTAACTTTAAAGAAAGAAACTTTAAGGAAAAGCTATGAAAAAAATAATTTTTAGCATTTGCAGTGTTTTTATCCTATTTAATTTTAGTAACTCTCAAGAAATCATTATAATTAAATCTAATGGAAATATATATTCTCTTGAGAAAAAAAGCATTCCTAAAAATAAGAAAACAGTTAAAAAGAAATTGAAACATAAAAGAGAATCTTTCTACATAGCAGGAAGGAAAAGTAAAGTATTTCACCGTCCTAACTGTCCTTTTGCAAAGAGATTGAAATCAAAAGTGATCTTTAAATCAAGGTATGAAGCTATTAAAAAAGGTTTAAGACCTTGCAGTAGATGTAAGCCTTAATGTCTCAATATCTTATATAAAGTAAAGATACCTGTAAATACTGAAAAGAAAATCATAATATCTGATGCCGTATGCATATTAACACTTTTAAATAAAGGAATTGATATTAAAAATCCAATAAATAAAATTGCCAAAACAATTTTATGGATCTGATTTTTATAAAAAAGCTGTAGATCTTCTAAATCTTTAAAAACTATTTGAAATGTTACTCTATCTCTTATCAGCTGCCTGTAGACATTTTCAAGCTTAAATATTGCATAAAAAGCAAGTTCGGCACTATCTCTAACTTCCCCAAGTTTTTCTATTAGATAATCTTTTGTGGAAACAGTTACAAACTTCTTTAGTCTTTGAGTTGGATTAAAAGAGGGATCTAATTCTCTTACAGTACCTTCAAGATTAATTGCTGCTTTTCCAAGATAAGCAACATCTGTAGGTAATCTTAGCTTATTTGTTCTAACAAACTCTATAATATCTAGTATCATCTCTTTTAAATCAATCTCTTCAAGTTTTTTATTGTGATATTTTTCTAAGAAGAACTGAAGATCTGTTTCAAAGTTATTAAAATCTGTATATGGAGTAAACATATTAAAACCTTCATAAAATTGAAGGGCTAGGTTTATATCAAGGGTTGTAACAGCTACTATATAATCAAAAAAGTATCTCTTCTTTGTTCTAGATAAAAATCCCACCATTCCATAGTCTACAGCACATATAATTCCCCCTTCTAAAACAAACAGATTTCCTGGATGAGGGTCAGCATGATATACACCATCTTTAAAAACCATTTTGAAATATGCATCTGTTAATCTTTCTGCAAGGAGCTTTAAATCATAGTTTTTTTCTTTAAGTTTCTCTATATCTGAAATCTTTATACCTTCTATAAACTCTGTAATAAGCACCTCAGATGTAGATATATCCTCAAAGCATCTTGGAACATAAAAGTTAGGATAATCTTTAAAATTCTGCCTAAATATCTTTATATTTTGTGCTTCTATCTCAAAATCTGCTTCATTAAGAGTGGTTCTTTTGAACTGGTAGATAACTCCTTTAAGATTAAACTCTTTTACTGTCTTAAAATGCTTTTCTAAAAAATCAATTATTATTAGCATTAATTCTGCATCTAACTCTATCATTTCTTTAAGATTAGGTCTTCTAACCTTTACAGCTACTTTTTCTCCTGTTTGCAAGTATCCAACATGAACCTGTGATATAGATGCAGATGCTAAGGGTTTAGGATCTATATATGCAAATATCTCCCATAATTTATCTCCATAGTTTCTTTTTAAAATTTCTTCTATAATCTCAAAATCTATAGGTGCAACTTTATCCTGAAGTTTAATAAGTTCCTGCACTACTGCTTGAGGAACAATATCAGGTCTTGTACTTAAAACCTGCCCCAGCTTTATAAAAGATGGTCCTAGTTTTTCTAAAGCCTCTCTTATTCTTCTTGGTTGAGCTTCTTCTTCTACTTCTAAACCTAGAAGGGCTTTAAAGTAGTCATATACGTTATAAAAACCAAGCTGGGATAATGTTTTACTAATCTCTATAAATCTTTTTGCTAGTCTAACCTTTTTTTTAAACATCTATACCCTGCTTTAATAAAAGTTTTTTCATCTGATTAGCTACATTCTGTATCTCCCACTGAGCATGAGGGTCTGTTCTTTTAACTATGAAATCTTTTATCCATGTTAATGTTCCTGAAACAACAATTGTTGTTTTTCTACCATGGGGAAGGATAAACCTAGCATCTTCTCTCTTTACCTTACAGTTGTAAACTGCATAGTTATATATACTTTCTGAAAGCTGATCAATATATCTAAAAAGATTTTCAAGGGATAGATTTTCTCTATTTTCTTTTAAAACGTTTCTTATCTTGTTTAAAGCTTTTTCTTTTAAGTTCTCTTTTGCATCTGAATGTTCAACATACAGGGAAAGTTTTCCTAAAAGATTTTTAAAGCTATCTTCAACACTTTTATCACTTATTACACAGGAAGCGTCTTTCACTGAAGGAGGAATAATGAGAAGATTTTCATCTTCTCTTACATATCTTTGACTTCTCTGAGAATAGTTTAAGGCTGTGTGTCTTACAAGTTGATGGGTCATTGTTCTTGAAACGTTATCTATATAAAAGACAGCATACCCATCATACTCTTTTAAAAGACCTATAAGAGTAGTATTTCCTTCTTTACCTAAAGGCTCTATAGGAATATCATACTGAGCCATTTTCTCAAATGCTTGAAAATACTCTTTTTCATCTTTCTCAAGGAGTTTTTCTAGGTAGTGTCTTAAAGATAATCCTATAACAGTTGGAAACTTAGGGTTGTAATAAGACTTAAAATGTGTAGCTGCTATCTTTTGAGCTAAAATGGTTGCTTTTGTTTCTTTAGGTAGAGAGTGTAGTTCTTTAGCTAGGTATTTATTGATTATAAATTCATCAAGGTCTGATAAATCCTTGTATGCAAAAGAATGGGCAAAAACACTAAAATGCTTGTAGTTTCCAAGTTTTGAGAGAAATTTTGCTCTATCTTCAGTGCTTACAACTCTAGGGTCATTAAGAAGATAGTCTAAATCCCCTGAAGAGTAACATGTTCTCGCTCCTATAGCTGTAAAAGGAATACTTTCTTTAAAGTCTTCTAATGAAAAGATTTCTAGTATTTCCATCTTCCACCAAGATTATGAAAATTTTTGTCTAAACATTATAATTTATATTTGGTTTAAAAATATAAGGGAGAGGTTTATGGAAAAGATAAAGATAAACGATACCTATCTTATTTTAAAAAAAGGAGATATAACAGAAGAAGATACAGAAGCTATTGTCAATGCTGCAAACTCTTCATGTATGGGTGGTGGTGGTGTTGATGGTGCTATACATTCAAAAGGGGGTCATAAAATACTAGAAGAGTGTAAAGAGATAAGAAGAAAACAGTATCCTAATGGTCTTCCAACTGGTGAAGCTGTAATAACAACAGGGGGAAATCTAAAAGCAAAATATGTTATTCATACAGTAGGTCCTATATGTCTTGAAGGAAAATTAACCCTTGAAAAAAAAGAATTATTAAGAAGAGCTTACTGGAACAGTCTAAAGCTAGCGAAAGAAGAAGGTATAAAGACAGTATCTTTTCCATCTATCAGTACAGGGGCTTACAGCTGCCCTGTTTATAAATCAGCAAAAACAGCTTTAGAAACTGTTATTGATTTTATAAAAAAGGAAGATTTTCTAAAAGAGATAAAATTTGTTTTATTTACAGATGATACATATAAAGAATACTCAAAAGCTCTCAAGGAGCTTTTAAATGAACGTTGATTTAGTGGATATAATTTTAGTTTCTTTAATATTTTCTATAGTTGGATACTATGCTTACTTAAGGTATAAAGAGGAAAAACACAAGCAAGAACAGCAACTTATTCCTATGCTTGAAGCTTATAAAGAGAGATTTCTAAAGGAAAAAGAAGAGTTTAAAGAAAAAGCAGAACATTTTAAAAAATTGATGGAAGAGGTTGAAGAAGAATGGCATAGAATAAAAGCAAATATTCCTAACTACAAATGGACTGAAGAAGATAAAGAGTATTTAAAAGAATTAAAGGGGACTGATTTTGAAAGAACATTTACTGTAATGTTTCATATATTAGGTTTTAAAACATATGAACCACCTATATATAAAGACTATAATATAGATCTTATAATAGAAACTGACAAAGAAAAAATATGTGTGGATTTTATTGATTTTTCACAGATAAAAAAGATAAATGAGAAATATATTCAAGATCTTGAGAAAGGTAGAAAAAAATATAACTGTAAGTCTGTCTGGATACTTACTAATACTAATATGCCAGAAAACATAGAGAAGCTTCTCTACAAGTATGATATGAACCTTTTTGAGTTTAATCAGATAGTTAAATTCTTTCCTTCTTATAAAATAGTTATAGATTATGATAGAAATAGAACAAAGTTTCATAACTTTGAACTTTTACATAAAGAAACCCAAGATGAGATAATAAGAAGAGACTATTGGGTAAAAGAAGTAGAAGAAAAACTAGAAGAAGCTAAAAGAAAAAAGATGAAAAATCATGTAAATTAAAAATGTAGGGAGTAAAATGAAGAAAATACTTATATTTTTACTGGGGATTGTTATGTTAGCAAATGCAAAAGTTATTTATGATAACGATAACGTCTATATAGAGAAGCTTGATAATGGGGCTACTTTGATAGTAAAAGAAAGAGATGATACAAAGGCAGTAGCTCTTCAGGTATGGTTTGGAGTAGGTTCTGTATATGAAAAAGATAATGAAAGAGGTATATCTCACTTTTTAGAGCATATGCTTTTTAATGGAACTAAGTATACAAAACCTGGAGAGATAGAAGCTGAGATAGAGAAGAAAGGTGGAAGTATTAATGCAGCTACAAGTTTTGATTTTACATACTACCATATAGAAATAGCTGCTCCTTTCTGGAAAGAAAGCCTTAGATACCTTTATTACATGACAACAGCTCCATCTTTAACAGAAGAGATGATAGAAAAGGAAAAGCCTATTGTTCTAGAGGAATTAAACAGAGCACTAGACAATCCTAAAAGGCTTTTATGGTACAAATACAATGAACTAGCTTACAAAGTTAGCAACTATAAATATCCTGTTATTGGTTTTAGAGAGACAATAGAAAAGTTTAATGAAAAACTTGTAAAGGATTACTTTTACTCCCACTATGTTCCTTCGAATATGTACATAGTTGTTGATGGAAATATAGATAAAGATGAGGTTGTAAAATTTGTTAAAGAGACCTTTGGAACTGTAAAAGGTAAGTATTACAAACCTCCACCAATTCCTTTGGAGCCGGAGCAAACTGATATAAGAAAAGCTGTACTAAGAAAACCACAGGTTACAAGGGCATATGTTGCAATTGGCTGGCAGGCTCCACCTATAAGCTCAAAAGAGACATTTCCTGCAAATGTCCTTGAGGAAATTCTCTTTGGTGGAAGAACATCTATTATGTATCAGGAACTTAGAGAAAAAGGGCTTGTTCAGGCAATATATGGTGGCTACTCAGGATATAAAGGAACAAGTCAATTTATCGTTTACTATATAACAGATGTTGATAAGAAGGACTTAGTAAAAGAGAAAGTATTTAAGATATTCAAAAAATATAAAGAGAATGGAGTTCCTGAAGAACTTGTTGAAAATGCTAAGCAAAGACTTATAAACAGTGAAGTTTTCTCAAGAGAAGAAGTAACCCATGATGCAGAGTCTTTAGGTTACGCAGCAACAGTTGTAGAAAATATAGATTATGACCTTAAGTATATTGAAAATATAGAAGCTGTAACAAAAGAAGATGTAGATAATTATCTGAAAAAATATATAAAACTAAACGCTTATACAGAGGTTCAGCTTTTACCAGAGGAAGAGAAAAAACAGTAAATAAATAGTTTTCTTTTTCTCTTTTTTCTTTTAAAATTTTATTCTTTTATAAGCACTTATGGGAGGGGTTAAATTGAAAATAGCAGTTGCAGGAGCAGGATATGTTGGTTTATCCAACGCTATTTTATTAGCTCAAAAAAATGATGTAGTTCTAAAAGATATAGACCCTAAAAAAGTTGAGCTTCTTAACAATAAGAAATCTCCAATTATTGATAAAGATATTGAGGACTACCTTAAAAACAAGCCTTTAAAACTAAAAGCCACGTTAAATTCTGAAGAAGCTTATAAAGACGCTGACTTTGTTATTGTAGCAACCCCTACAGATTACGACCCTATAACAAACTATTTCAATACCAAATCTGTGGAAGCTGTTATATCTGAAGTTAGACAGATAAATCCTGAGGCAACAATTGTTATTAAGTCTACAATTCCTGTAGGCTTTACTGACAGCATGAGGGAAAAGTTTAATACAGATAAGATTATATTCTCCCCTGAGTTCTTAAGAGAAGGAAAAGCTCTGCATGACAACCTTTATCCTTCAAGAATTGTTGTAGGGGATAAATCAGAAAAGGCAAAACAGTTTGCAAACCTTTTAAAAGAAGGAGCCTTAAAAGAAGATGTACCTGTTTTATTTACTGGCTCAGTGGAAGCAGAAGCTATAAAACTATTTGCAAATACTTATCTTGCAATGAGAGTTGCATTCTTTAACGAACTGGACACTTTTGCAGAAAGTCAAGGGTTAAATGCAAAAGAGATTGTAGAAGGAGTTTGCCTGGATCCAAGAATAGGAATGCACTACAACAATCCTTCCTTTGGATACGGTGGATACTGTCTTCCAAAGGATACAAAACAGCTTCTTGCGAACTATCAGGAGAAAAATATTCCAACATTTCTTATAAAAGCAACAATAGAGTCAAATATTGCTAGAAAGTA
>JALVKE010000245.1 GCA_027028005.1 Persephonella sp.
AAAAGGAGAAAATGGTCTTGAAGTTTATGTAATGTGCGAACTTCCATCTAACGTTGTTCTTGCAGATCAGTTTTCACAGCATTTTGATGGATTTTCAATTGGTTCAAATGACCTTACTCAGCTAACCCTTGGATTAGATAGAGATTCTTCTTTAGTTGCACATCTATACGATGAAAGAAATGAAGCAGTTAAAAGATTAATAGCACAGGTTATAAAAACAGCTAAGGAACACGGTAGAAAAATAGGAATATGTGGACAGGGTCCATCTGACTATCCAGATTTTGCTCAATTTCTTGTTGAACAGGGAATTGATACAATTTCAATAAATCCAGATGCTGTTTTAAAAACAACAAAAGCTATCTATGAGATAGAAAAAAAACTAGGTCTTCACTCAGAGGAAGAAGCTAAATCTTCTAACTGATAACCTGCAACTAAAAGGGTACTTTAAAGGTACCCTTTTTTTCTCCGAAAAAAACAGTATAAATATTTTTCCTAGTTAAATACATATATTATTAATAAAAGCATACATATACGGAGATCATAAATATGAAGCTGTCTAATATATTTAGATTACCTTTTTTAGGAAATAAAGAAGAACAATCCCTAGGTATTCAATTAGATAAAAATTTTGCAAGAGTTGCAGTTTTAGAAAAAGAAGGTAAAGAGTTTATTCTTCCTGTAATGCCTTTTGAAGTTGATCTTCCTGAAGATACAGAGCAGGCAGGATTAGTGCTAAGAGATCAACTTGATAAAAGAGAAATAAAAATTAAAAAAGCTGCAGTAAGCATTCCAATAGGATCAACTCTTTATAAAACATTAAAACTTCCCAAATTAAGTCCTCAAGAATTAGAGGAAGCTGTTGAATGGAATATAAGAGAGGATATTAAAAGTTTAAAAGGAAGCACAATATACGATTACGATATTATTGGCGAAGATGAAAATATATATCATATTCTTGTTGTCATTGCTAAAATCGATGAGATAGAAGAGGCAAAAGAAGTTCTATATTATGCTGGAATTACTCCTGAAATAATAGATTCAGAAGGTATTGCACTAATAAACTTAGCTAACCTTCAAAAGGAAAAGGATCCAGCTTTAAAAGATGAAACAAATTTGTGTATTCTTCATTTAGATTACAATGAATCTTATCTTATCTTTTTTCATAACAATATTTTTGTTCAAACATTAAATTTTGATGCAAAGAAGTACGAAGAAGTAGCTCCTGTAGAAAAGGAAAAAATTGTTGAAAAGTTGATCAAAGAGATAAACTATTTTTTTCTTACAATTAGTGAACCGAAAAGTATATTTACATCAGGGCTTTTTGTTAGATTTCCAGAAATACATGCATATATGCAGCTAAAATTTTCAACAAGATTTGCTCTTGTTGAGTTAGATCCTGTTAAAGCTCTAAATATTGATTACTCAGGAAAAGTTCCCCTTAGCTTATATTCAGTTCCATTTGGTTTAGCCTACAGGAGATTTGAAGATGATAAAGATTAATCTCAATCCAGAAAAAAAGAAAACAAGATTTAAAAAGAAAGGTATTTCTTTTAAAGCTCCATCTATAGCTTTACCAAGACAAAGCATTATCTATATAGGAATTCCTCTAGCAGTTATTATTATAGAGATTGCCTATTATTTAGACCTTCAGTTTCAAATAAAGGAGCTACAAAATAAAAAAAGATCACTGTTAGTTGAAAAAACAAAATATAGAATGGCAAAAAAACAGATAGATATACTAAAGTCAAAGATAAAAGAAGCTGAAATAATGAAAGACGAAGTTTCAATGAAAATAAAAATCTATCAAAGATTGGCAAGGGAAAAGAGAGATTTTGGAAGGATTTTATATGCTATATCTATAAGTGTACCGGATGGTATATGGCTAACAAGTTTATCAATTTCACGTAATGACTCAAAATTAAAAGGATATACTTTCGATCCACAGTATATAACGATTTTCTATCAAAATTTAAAAAGATTCTATAAACATATTGATTTTAGATCAACAAAAAGGGCTGGGGAAAAAAGTCTTGTATTTTATTCTTTTGATTTTCATATGAAAAATTTTAAAAGAGCCGAAAAGTCTCCTTAGAAGGTAAAGGAGGATTTTTATATTGGATATGGAAAATATCAAGACCCAGTGGGATGAACTTTCTGAATGGAAGAAACTTTTAGTTGTAAGTTTAATCTCTTTAGCAGTAGGATATATCATTTATACTTTCATCATCTCAGACAAAATAATAGAGAGGGATAGTCTAAATAGAGAGGTTCAGAACCTTCAAAGAGAAGTTTTAAGATTAAAAAGAGCTTCAGATCCTAGAATAAAAAAAAGATTAACAAGAAAATTAAAAGAGTTAGAGCAAGAAATTAATATGTTAAATCAAAAAATGGAATATCTGTCTAGAATAATACCTGAAAGTGAAAATCCTCAATTATTACTAAAGTTTTTAGCAGAAGGGGTTAAAAAATCAGGATTAATATTAGATAAATTTGAGATCTCCAGGCCGGAGAATGCATCTATAAGTTATAAAAATAATAAACTAGTTATTAAAAAAAAGAAAAATAGCTCAAAATACTTTTATCACCCACCTTCATATCAACCACCCTTTAAAATCACTAAAATTAATCTTTACTCTACTAAGAAAAGAATTTCAGAAATATAATACCTTGTTTTGACTAAAATAAAAGAAAAAATGACTATTAATATGTTTTGATACTCTACAAAAGGTAAAAAAATATGAAATTTGATATTAAAGAGGTAGCTATTATAGGGCTTGGTTTAATGGGTGGCTCATTTGCTTTGGCTCTAAGAGATCTATATCCAGATTGTAAAATTACAGGGATTGACCATAATGACCAGCACTGCATAGAGGCTTTAGAGTTGGGGTTAGTTGATCGTATTACTGATGAGATATCAGATATTTATGAGATGGATTTAATAATATTAGCA
>JALVKE010000246.1 GCA_027028005.1 Persephonella sp.
ATCCATACCTTTTTTTAGCTCCTGTTGAAAAAATATTTCATCAAAACCAAGCTCTTCCAATATTTTTAAATGTTTCTTTATATTTTCATTCATTTTAACAGTTTTTCAAACTCCTCTTTTGGAACTGGTTTTGAAAAAAGGTAACCTTGTCCATAATCACAGTCAAGATTTTTTAATGTATCTAGTTGTTTTTCTGTTTCTATTCCTTCAGCTATAACCAGTTTATCTAAAGAATGGGCTAAATTTATTATTGCTTTAGAGATTTTTATATCACTTTCGTTTTTAGGAATGTCCTTTATAAAGGATCTATCAATTTTTACAGAAGAAAAAGGAAGTTCTCTTAAATAGTACAAGGATGAGTAACCTGTTCCAAAATCATCTATTGCTATAGATATACCTAAATCTTTTAGTTTGTAAAGCTCCTCCTGAGCTTTGTCTATATTTTCCATTAAAGCTGTTTCTGTTATTTCTATAACAATGTTTTCTGGTTTTACAGAAAAAGAATTTATATATTCCTTTATTACATTAAAGAAATTTCCTCTTTTAATCTGATATGGAGATATATTTATTGATATGTATATATCTTTATCTTCCCAAGATTTTAAATCTTGGAAGGCTGTTTCTATCACAAAGTTCCCCAAATCGTATATTAAACCACTTTCCTCTAATGTTTTTATAAAGTAAAGAGGCGGGACATATCCTCTTTTGGGACTAAACCATCTAACTAATGCTTCTGCACCAACAATTTTTTTATCTTTTATAGAAAAAATAGGTTGATAAAAAATTTTAAATTCTTTATTTATAAGGGCATTTTTTAAATCTTGTTCTAATTCTAACTGCTCTAAATATTCTTTTCTTATGGATGGATTAAAAACTTCACATATATTTTTTCCAAGTTTTTTTGCCTCTTCAACAGCAGCTTCTGCTGCAGCTAATAACTCTTCTGGAGATTTTCCATCTTTTGGAAAAAAAGAAACACCTGCGTTTAATGAAAGAAATATATTTTTTCCTTTTATAGAAAAGCTTTCATTACTTATATTTGATATTATTTCTTTTATTATTTGGAATATTTTTTCTTTTTCTTCTTCTTTTATTATTATTCCAAACTCATCTCCCCCAATACGGGATATAATGTAAGCTCTAGAACCTAAAATTTCTCTTAACTTTTTTGAAAATTCTTTTAGTAAAAGATCTCCAGCTTCAAAATGAACAGTTTCATTTATATCTTTAAAATTAGAAATATCTATTATTATTACTGCAAAAACAGATCTTTTATTCCTACTTATATATTCGTTGATATACTTAAAGAAGTAACGTCTATTTGGTAGTTTTGTAACTATATCATAGTATTCAAGAAATTTTATTTTTTTATTTTTGTTTATTGAATATAAGGCAAAAGCAAGATCCTCAGCAACTTCATTTAGAAGTTGAATTTCCTCTTTCTGAAAAAATGATATATTTTCAGAAAATATGCCTAAAATATATGGATTTTGAATTCTTTTTTTTAAAAGATTATCTTCCTGTTTTTGAATAGGAATAAAAATTTTTTCCCCTTCATCAGACTGAACTCTTATAGATTTCCCTTCTAGAAGAGAGTTTTCAAAAAAATGTAAATTTTCTTTTATAAATTTATTTATGTTAATATTTTTTTTGCATAGATAAGAAACTGGCTCCTTATCTTTTGCATTTAATATAACAGCACATTCAAATTTACCTATATTTACAAGAATTTTTACTATTTCTTGAAATAGATGATTTACATCTTTTACCTGATTTATAAGTTTATTTGTGTGAGATAAAACCTTATATAGTTTTTCTAAACGTTTCATTTGCTTTTCAACTTCTATCTTATATCTTATGTTTCTTACTACTGTGAAAGCATATAAGGTTCCTTCTTCTATAGTAAAGCTCATAGATAATTCAACAGGAATTAAAGAACCATTTTTTCCCCTAAGATATAAAACCGGATATTTTTCAAATTTTTCCCTAAGTAAGTTTTTAATTTTACTTTCTTCCCAAAAAATGTGGGAAATATCTTTTCCTATTAAAGATTTTCTATCAACACCTATCCACGTTTCTATTTTTCTATTAACGTCTACAATCTTAAATTTATCAACATTAATTAGTATTATACCGTCGTTAATATTCTGGAAAAGATTATTATATTTATTTGCTATCTTCTTTAATTTTTCTTCTTCAGCTAATATATATGTCTGAGCAAAAATAGATAGATCAAAAAAGAAAATTTTTAACAAAGATAGAAATGTCTCTTTGTCTTCAATAGAAACATGTTTAAAAAATTCCTGTACAAATTTAGAGTATGCAGCAATAAAATGAGATATAGGAATATTATTTTTATAATGTTTTAAACCAATTTTGGTTCTGTTATTTATATATACTTCCTTTATTTCTCCACTAAGTATTTCTTTTAAATAATTTTTTTGTTTGTTTTTTATTAACTGGACTTGTTTATCTGAAAAAGTTATATTAGTTTCTTTGAATTTTAAGAGATAATTAAAAAAATTTTTTAAAACATCCTCTGGTATTTTCTGTAGTTTTTTAGAAAATTGTTTTATTTTCTCTATATCTTCTTTTGAAATTTCATGATGTTTTAATTTAGTGTTTAAATCGCATATAAGAGAATTTTTCAAGCCCTCAAAATATGCCATTTTGATTCACTCTCCCTTCACAAAGTTTATTATAATAGTGGTTTATATTTTTTCATTGATTAAAATACGTATAAATACAGAAGATAACAAGACCTAGTATATATTCGTAACAAAATAAGAAAAATTTAGCTAATACAAATTTGATTATTTCTAAATTTCTTTTTATACTATTGTGTCTATTTTGATTTTAAGCAAATCCTAAATTAACACTGTTAAAAAGAAGGAGGTATAAATCTATTATGGCTAAAGTTAAGATGAAAACAAATAAAACAGCTGCGAAGAGATTTAAAGTTACAGCAAAAGGGAAAATAAAGTACTGGAAAGGTGGAATTTCGCACTACAATACAAAAAAATCTAGAAAAAGAAAAAGACAAGGAAGAAAACCTCAGTATGTTCCTGAAAATTTAAAACACAAAGTTGAAAAGTTAATACCTTACGAAGTTTAAAAAGGAGGAGATAATAAATGAGAGTAAAAGGACCTTCGTCTAAAAAGCATAAAAAGAAAATTTTAAAACTAGCTAAAGGTTACTATGGACAAAAGCATAGAGTTTACAGAAGAGCTAAAGAGCAGGTTTTAAGATCTCTACAGTATGAATATAGAGATAGAAGACTTAGAAAAAGAGATTTTAGAAAACTATGGATCCAAAGAATCAACGCTGCAGCAAGACTTAACGGTCTTTCTTACAGCAGATTTATGCACGGTTTAAAACTTGCTGGTGTTGACTTAGATAGAAAAGTATTAGCAGATATAGCTGTAACTGACCCTGAAGGGTTTGCAAAGCTAGCTGAAACTGCTAAAAGTGCTTTAGCTCAATAAGATTAGAAGGGTGTAGGTGTGGAGCTCAAAAAAGAAGTTCAGGCTTTAGGGGAAGAAGCTAAAAAACTTATAAAAGAAGCTTTAGATGTAGAAAAACTTAACCAGATAAGGATTGAGTATTTAGGTAAAAAGGGTAAACTGAAAAATATTCTTAAAACTCTTGGAAAGCTTTCTCCTGAAGAGAGGAAAAATATAGGGCAGCTTGCAAATAAGATAAAAGAAGAACTTGAAGTTCTTTTAAAAGAAAGACAGCAGGAGCTAAAGAAGAAAGCTCTTGAAGAAGAACTTTTAAAAAATCGTATAGATGTATCTCTTCCTCCTCACTGGATTGAAGCTGGAGCTTCACACCCTGTTATTTCAACCCTTGTTGAGATTTCAGAAACATTTCTTTCTATGGGATTTTCTATAGCAGAAGGTCCTGAGGTTGAAAAAGAAGAATACAACTTTGATATGCTCAACATACCTAAAGACCACCCTGCAAGGGATATGCAGGATACATTCTTCTTAAACAATGGGGATGTTCTCAGAACTCATACGTCTCCAGTTCAGATAAGAACAATGCTTAAACAAAAACCACCTATAGCAATTATAGCCCCTGGGAGAGTTTATAGAAAAGATGCAGACCCTACCCATTCTCCTATGTTCCATCAGATAGAGGGGCTTTTAGTAGATGAAAATGTTACATTTAGAGATCTAAAAGGAATACTTAAGATATTTTTAGAAACTGTTTTTGGAAAAGATATAAAAATAAGGTTTAGGCCAAGTTACTTTCCATTTACAGAGCCATCAGCAGAGGTTGACATTGGATGTACAGTCTGCGGTAGTGTAGGATGCAGGGTCTGTAAAGGGACCGGATGGCTTGAGATACTTGGCTGTGGAATGGTTGATCCTAACGTTTTTGAGGCTGTTGGCATAGATACAGATAAATACACAGGATTTGCTTTTGGTCTTGGTATAGAAAGAATAGCGATGCTTAAATATCGTATTACAGACATTAGACTTCTATTTACAGGAGATATGAGATTTAATCACCAGTTCAAGGGGATAAGATGAGAGTTCCTTATTCTTGGATAAAAGAGTTTGTTGATATAGATAAAGCAGCTGAAGAGGTTGTTGAAAGACTTAATGAAACAGGGATAGAAGCTGTATGTGAAAAGTGGGGTAGGTATATTCCAAACATAATAACAGTCAAGATTATTTCTGTAGAGAAACATCCAGAAAGGGATAAGCTCTTTGTATGTAAAGCAACAGATGGAAGCAGAGAGTATCAGATAATAACAGGTGCAGATAACGTAAGGGAAAATGCTGTTGCTATTCTTGCAAAGGAAGGAGCAAAGATAGGAGATATTGAGATAAAGAAGAGAAAGTTTGGCTCCCTTGAAAGTGAAGGAATGTTTCTCTCTTTAGAAGAACTTGGACTTGCTGAGTCTTCAGAAGGAATTCTCCTTTTACCTGAAGACACACCTGTTGGTGAAGATGCAAATAAAATCCTTGGACTTGGTGAGGATTACATAATAGAGATAGAAATCACTCCTAATAGAGGGGATGCTCTTTCTGTCAGAGGTCTAGCAAGAGAGATTGCAGCTATATTTGGATTAAAAAGGAAGGAAAAATTCCCTGTTGTTTCCATAGCAGAAGAAGAAATTCCACAGATAGAAATTCTCTCTGATAAATGTAACAGATATAGAGGTATTGTGATAAAAGGCGTGGAGATAAAGCCTTCTCCATGGGATATACAGTTAAAGCTTATTAAATCAGGTCAAAATCCAATAAATAACGTTGTTGATATAACAAACTACATTCTCCTTCAAGAAGGTCAGCCTTTACACGCCTTTGACATTGATAAGATAGAAGGCAAGGTTTATGTAAGGGAGGCAAAAGAAGGAGAAAAGATAAAAACATTAGACGGTGAAGAGAGAGAATTAAAAGAAGGTGATCTTATAATAGCTGATGATAAGAAACCTATAGCTATAGCTGGAATAATAGGTGGGGATAACACTAAGGTAGATGAAAACACAAAAAATATTCTCTTAGAAGCTGCACATTTTGATAATATTTCTGTTAGAAAAACAGCAAAAAGACTTGCTGTATCTACAGACTCTTCTTACAGGTTTGAAAGGGGAGTAGATATAGAAAATCTTCCAAATGCACAGGATAAAGCTTTAGAACTTATTGTAAAACTTGCAGGTGGAAAAGCTGTTGGAGATAAAGATATATATCCACATCCATACAAACCAAAAGAGATAAAACTAAGAGAAATAACAACAGAGAGAGTCTTAGGGGTTTTTATACCAAAAGAAGAGGCAAAAGAGCTTTTAAACAGATTAGAAATACCTACAGAAGAGGTAGAAGACGGAACAGTTTCTAAAATTCCTGCATTTAGAGCATTAGACCTTGAAAGAGAGATTGATTTAGTTGAGGAAGTAGGAAGATTAAAAGGTTTAAATACCTTTGTAGAAACCTATCCAAAGGTTTCTACCCAGTCTTTTAGAAAAAGTGAAGAGTTTTTATTTGAAGTTAGAACAAGAGATTTCTTTAAGGATAACGGATTAGATGAGGTTGTAACATACACATTTGTTAGTGAAGAGATTTTTGAAACCCTTGGTATACCTGTTCCACCTATCAGAATAGAGAATTACTTGGTTAAAACTCAAAGTGTAATGAGAGATAATCTTGCTGTATCTCTTATTGGAGTTCTTCAAGAAAACCTTAGACATCAGATAAAAGATGTATCTGTTTTTGAGATTTCGTCTGCATTTTTTGATAAACATGAGGAAATAAGGGCAGGTATTTTACTTACAGGAAGGTTTATAAAAGGTTTCAGTTACACAAAAGGTGAAACATCTTTTAATACAACTGAGAAATGGGATTTTCTAAAGGCAAAAGGGCTTTTACACAGCTATCTTATTTCTATTGGTATGAGAAACATTGAGTATAAACCTTCTGAAAAGCCTTATTTAAATCCTTACGAAAGTGCAGAGATTTTTGTAAATGGATACAATGTAGGATATATAGGAAAAATCCATCCAGAAAAAGCTGATAAACTTGAAATACCAAAGGATACATGGATTGGAGAGCTGAAACTCAGATATGTTCCAAGAGATATAAAGGAAGACAATCTGAAAGAAGGTTATCTTTTTACTCTTTATATAAATAGGGAAATACCTATATATAAAGAACTTCCTAAATTCCCTGCAGTAAAAAGGGATTTAGCTTTTGAAGTTGACGCAGATTTAGAAGTGGATAAATTATTAACTGCTTTAAGGGAAAGTTCAAAACTTGTAGATAAAGTTGAGCTTTTTGATATATATTTCCTTGATGAAAATAGAAAAAGCGTTGCAGTAGCTGTTGATTTTAGAGCTGAAGATAAAAGCCTTTCAGACGAAGAAGTAAACAAAGAAGTTGAAAGGATTGTAAAAAGTTTAGCTGAAAAATTTGAAGGACTAAAACTAAGAAGTTAGGAAGGTTTAACGCGGTAATAATAATGGCATTTTATATATATTTTTATAAACTTAAAGAAACCTGCGGGGCGCGATAGGGATGAGACGGTAGTTTCTGGGCTATAGCTACCAATTAGGGAGCTCTACATTCCGTGTATCCCGTGGGAGCACGGTGCGAGCACCCACGTTTTGTTAGGGTCCAGAAATGGGACTCAGCATCCCGTCGGCCCTCCGCGGGGCTTTATATAAAGCCACCGCGTGACCTTCCAGTAATGGGAGGTCAGATTGAAAAAACAAATAAGGGAGTCTCTTCTTCAAAAAAGGGAGCTTCATACAAAAACAGAAGAAGATACAAATAAGATCATAGAGAAACTACTTTCTCTGCCAGAGATAAAAAAAGCAAAGTATATTCTTTTATACTATCCTCATAGAAATGAGGTAAATACGCTACCTCTAATCAAAAAGTTCTTAAAAGAAGGAAAAAATGTTCTTCTTCCAAAAGTTCAAGGTAACAATATCATTCCAATTATATTCAAGGATTTTTCACAGCTAAAAGAAGGTTATGCAGGAATAAAAGAGCCTGAGGGAAAACCTGTATCTCCTGAAAAGATAGATATTGTTATAGTTCCTGGTGTAGCCTTTGACAGAAAAGGCCATAGACTTGGCTATGGGAAAGGATACTATGACAGATTTCTATCAAAAACAGACGCTTTAAAGATAGGTCTAGCTTACGATTTTCAAATAGTAGAAAATCTTCCTGCTGAAGAACACGACGTACCGCTAGACCTAATTATCACCCCAACCCAAATAATACAAACAAAGGAGGAAAGAAAATGATTGAAGTTATTGTAGGTATATCAGCGTTGGCTGTTGGTGGAGCTGCTGGATTTGCAGCATGTAAAAACACTGTAGGAAAAACATTAAAACAAAAAGAAGAACAAGCACAGAGAATAATAAGAGAAAAAGAAAAAATTGAAGAAGAAGCAAAAAGAAAAGCACAAGAAATAATAAAAGAAGCAGAAAATAATGCAAGAAGAAAAGCAGAAGAGATAGTTAGAGAGGCTGAAAGTCTAAAACAGAAGCAGGAAATACTTATAGAAAAGGAAATCCTTAAGAGAAAACAGGAACTTGAAAATGAGTTTAAAAAGGAAAGAGAAGAACTTCAGGAACTTGAAAAAACATTAATGGCTAGGGAAGCTCAGCTTGAAAAAAGACTTGCAAGAGTAGAGCATAGAGAAGAAGAGCTAGATAAAAAATGGGAAGAGATTAAAAAGTTAGAAGAAGAGATAAAAAATATACAGAAAGAGATTGAAGAGAAAGAAGCAAAGCTTAAAGCTGCGGAAGAACAGTATATGCTTGAGCTTCAAAGAATTGCCTCTATGACTAAAGAGGAAGCAAAAGAAGAACTGATGAAAAGGGTTGAGGAAGAAGCAAAACTTGAGGCGGCAAAACTTGCAAAAGATATAGAGGAACAGGCTAAAAAGGAAGCTGAAAAAGAGGCAAAATGGAACCTTGTTACAGCTATACAGAGACTTGCTCCAGAAGTTACTACATCTTACACAATATCTGTTGTTGACCT
>JALVKE010000247.1 GCA_027028005.1 Persephonella sp.
CCGAGCGAGCGAAGTTAATAATTGACTTGAAGCGAGAGTTATGAAAAGCTGAAAGCTTTGCATGACCGAGCGAAAGTTAATTATATAAGCTTATATACAGGTTCAATACCTTTTTTGAGTGAGTAAGCGTAACGAAAAAAGCTTATACTTCCGAAATAGAACGAACGCAAGTGAGTTCAACTAATACCCCGTCAGCTTGCTGCGGGGAACCTTTATTCACTTCGTTCATAAATTTTCACCAAATTATATTGCTCCCTTTTTTCGAATCCTCTCTTCTCCTCCAAAATACAACAAAACCAAGGCTACCGCCTTGGTTTTGGTATTTTGCGGTGAAGACAGGATTTGAACCTGCGGTGGGTTTTACCCCACACTTGCTTTCCAAGCAAGCACCTTAAACCACTCAGACACTTCACCATTTTTTCAAAAAGCACGGTTTTACAATTCAAACTTAATAACCCCGGGCTGACACAACCACACAAAAACCACAACCACTTAACAGCCCAGGGTTCATACCACACTTCTATTCCACAAGGTAAATTATACCAAATTTTCTTTTTTTCTAAAAGAAATGTTATAATTCCCTTATGGTAATCACAAGACATGAAAATTATTTTTTAAAGTTTATTTTTGGAGACAAGACAATCGGGTTAAATCCAGTTTCAAAAGAATCAAAATTAAAAACAACAAAATTTGGCGCTGATATTGTACTCTCAAATCTACCACACAAAGATTTTAATGGTTTTAATTTTATGAATTATGGAGAGAAAGAAGCTTTTAAAATTAGAGGCCCAGGAGAATATGAAATTTCAAATGTTTTCATAAATGGTTTTGGTTTTATCTCTAAATTTGATGGGGAGGAAAGAATGCTAACTTCCTACTCAATGCTTTTAGACGGAATGAATTTAACAATCATTGCTCCGATTTCAGAAACAGAAAAGTTTTCAAATGAAGCTTTTGAAGAATTTGGAAAAACAGATATTTTAATTTTACCAATCAGCGGTGGTGATACTTTCAACCCAAAAGAAGCTTGAAAATTCGCAAAACAATTTGCTCCTAAAATTATAATTCCAGTAATGGGTTCAAAAGATGACTTGAAAGAATTCCAATCAGAAAGTGGTTTAGAAATTGAAGAAGTTGAGAAATTAACTTTAAAACAAAAAGACCTTCCACCAGAAGGTAGTATAAAAATTTATAATTTGAAAATACAATAAAAAATAACTAATTAAAATTAGTTATTTTTTTCTATTTTTTTTAATTTTTCTAATATTTCCCTATTTTCCTTTTTTAACTCATCAATTTCTTTTTGTTGGTTTTTTATTTCTTTTTGTTGTTCTTTTACAGCTTCAATCAAAGGTGCTACTAATGAACCGTATTTTACACTTAAATAACCTTCTTTATTTTCAGATTTAACAACCAATTCTGGAAATACTTGTTCTACTTCCTGTGCAATAACACCAAGAGTTTTTTCACCATTATCTTTTCAATTAAATTCAACTCCTCTCAATTTTAACACCTTATCTAAAGCAGAATCTATTGTCTTAATATTTTTCTTTAATCTTCTATCAGAGCTATAAATAAAATCTACTGCCTTTACCTTTCCATTAACTTCAAGTTTTTCTCCTGGTGAAGTTGTTCCAATTCCAATGTTTCCATTTGAGCTGATATACATTCTTGTATTTCCATCTACTATAAACCACGCAGCATTTCTAGTAAATCTTAAATCATCATATAAATAAATATCACCACTCGCATAAATATTTGGGGCACCTGTCATATGAAGACCATTATCATCTTGAATATACCCTCATACTTTATTTCCATCTTCTGGTTCTCTAAATTCTAAATTTTCTCCAGAACCACCAATTGATCAATCATCCCCTTCAGTGAGTATATTATTAACTTTAATATTACCATTTACAGAAAGCCTATAGGTAGTATCGCCATCTGTACCCAAACCTAAATATCCACTACTAGGATTAAAATCTAAAGCATTTCATCTTGTTGTAGATGTTGAATGATCATAAATCCCCAATTCTGCATGATCACTAGCATCTACATGAAATACTCAATTAGTATCCGGGTGCTGTAATTCTAATATTGTAACATTAGACGAGCTTGTAGTTCTAATATTAGCTGGTCTAACAGAAGAAGCTACTACATCCAACTTAGCCCCCGGTGAAGTTGTTCCAATTCCAACGTTACCATTAGCAGAAATTTTCACCCTATCCACATTATCATTAGAATCTCTAAAATATAAATTATCATCAAAACTAATATATGCTTGACCTGAATATCTATAAAAAGTACCATCACCACCAGGGTGAGAAGAAATTTCTCCTGCCAATCTAAACCCGCCATTATTTGATCTTACTACTCCACTCACATCCAACTTAGCTCCCGGTGAAGTTGTTCCAATTCCAAGCCTACCAGAATTAGTAAATATAAATTTATGCGAACTAGTAAAATCATTTTGCCTATTAGTGATAATCTCAACATTTTTATCTGCTGTGAGATATAAACTTTCTGATGTAGTTGTAGCTGTAATTCCTAAATCACTTACCAAGTTCTTAGTATTATCTCCTGCGTGAAGAATAAAACTAGAATCCGTACCAAAACTCATACCGCCCTGATCAGTCATTTTATACATATAACCACGTGAACTAAATTTCATATAATCATTTCCAGTTGTTGTATTTATATGTAACTTCGCAGCCGGTGAAGTTATTCCAATCCCCACATTTCCATCATTGTAATAAATTTTTCCAGAACCACCATCTTTAAATTTTCCTAATTTTCCAACATCAACAGTACAATTTGTATCTCCCGGTGCACAGGCTGGGTTAAGGGTTTCTCCGGGTGCATATATTCCGGCAGCGTATATTATTGTTCCTAAAACAAAGATTGAAGAAACTAAGACAAATATATTT
>JALVKE010000248.1 GCA_027028005.1 Persephonella sp.
ATACATACCAAAAGATATTTATGAGAGACCTGAATTTTTTATACTTACAAAAAAAGAACTAGAAAAGGAGATAAAAAATAAAAAATTAAAATCTCCAAAAGATTTTCTTAGAGATAATGTTTTTAGTCTTAGTTTTTCCTCTATTGTTAAGTATGCAGATAAATGGCTATCACTAAATGAATAAGGAGAAAAAGATTTGATAAAAGAAGGAGATACAGTCTGGCTAAAAGATAAAAAAAATTCTTACTTTATTGTTTTAAAAAAAGGAGAAGTATTTGGGACCCACAGAGGAAATATTCCCCATGATGAGATAATAGGAAAAAATTATGGAGATACAGTTAAAACCCATAAAGGACATGAGTACATTGTATTAAAGCCTACATTATACGACATTATAATGTATGGAATTAAAAGAAAGACGCAGATTATTTATCCAAAGGATAGTGCCTATATCACATTAAAGCTTGGTATTACAGATGGAATGAAAGTTCTTGAAAGTGGGATAGGAAGTGGAGGATTAACCATTGTTATGGCTAATGCTGTAAAACCTAATGGAAAAATATACTGCTATGAAAGAGAAGAAAAGTACATAAAAAATGCTCTTGAAAATATAAAGCTTGCAGGATTAGAAAAGTATGTTGAAGTATTTAATCAAGATCTTTCCAAGCCTCTCCCTAAAAATGAGTTTGATGCTGCATTTATAGATGTTAGAGAACCGTGGCTTTATATAGAAAATATAAAGAACGCTTTAAAAAATGGCTCTCCTATAGGATTTTTATTACCTACAACAAATCAGGTTTCTAAGCTGTTAGAAGAGTTAGAAAAGCACAACTTTATAAATCTTGAAGTTCTAGAGATTCTCCTGAGACATTATAAACCTGTTCCTGATAGATTAAGGCCAGAAGACAGGATGATAGCCCATACAGGATACCTCATATTTGGTAGAAAAATTTGAAATTTTGCAAAAATCATTTTTGTTTCTTTTGTAAGTTATTGAAAATGTTAAAATATGTCTTTAGGAATGTTTTTTGCTTAAAATAAAGTGGTAATTCCTAAGTAAGGAGAAATTAAAAATTGAATAAATATCAAAGAACAATAGAAAAAGAGATGGAGATAAAAGGTATAGGTCTTCATTCTGGTAAAAATGTTAATCTAAAGCTTATTCCTGCGGAGGCAAATACAGGTATCATTTTTATTAGAAACGGCGTGTCTATACCAGCTTACGTAGATTATGCAAATGGATTTGATTTTTCTACTTCTCTTTATAAGGATGGGCAGTGGGTTAAAACTATAGAACATTTAATGGCTGCTCTTTTTTTCCTTGATATAGACAATCTTTTTATAGAGATAGACAACGAAGAAGTGCCAATATTAGATGGAAGTGCAAAAGTCTTTATGGAAAAGATAAAAGAAGTAGGTATAAGAGAATTTAAAGAAGAAAAACTTTTTGCAGTTTTAACAAAAGAAATAAAAACAACATATGAAGATAGATTTATAGTAGGTAAACCATCTCCTTACTTTAAAGCTACATATCATGCTAATTACAACAACAGTATAATAGGCAACAAAAAAGCTACATATATTCATAAAGATGCTTTAACATCTGAAATACCTGATGCAAGAACATACTGCTTCTTAGAAGAAGTTGATTTTTTAAGGAGAAAAGGGCTTGCTCAAGGTGGTTCTTTAAAAAATGCTGTTGTTATTCATGAAGATAATGTTATAAATCCTGAAGGATTTAGATTTAAAGATGAGCCTGTTAAACATAAAGTTTTAGATCTTATTGGAGATCTATATCTCATAGGTCATTCACTAGTTGGAGATTTTTATTCTTTTAAAGGTGGACATAAATTAAATGCTGCTTTTGTAAAGGATCTAATATTGCAGGAAGCTATTGATATCGTTCCAGCTTCAGAGTTACATAAAGAAACACTAAAAGCTTAAAGGGAACTATTTCCCTTCAAGCTTTTTTATGTGTTTGAGAATTTCTTTTTTAAGACCTGGTTCAGGTTCTTTTCCTATTTTTTCTATAAGTTTTAAAGCTTTTTTGTATAAGTTTAAAGCTTCTTCTTTTTTCCCTAACTTTTCTAAGATAGCCCCATAGTGAAATGTTAAAACAGGATCATCTGACATTTCTTCATAAGCTTTTTTAATGTAAGAGTAAGCTTCATTTATCTTTCCAAGCTTATAGTATCCCCAAGCTAAACTGTCTAGATAAGCAGGATTTTCAGGGCTATATTTTAAAGCTTTTTTTACAAGCTCCATTCCTTTTTTTACATCAATATCTTTCACAATGTATGAGTATCCAAGATAGTTTAGAGCATCTGGATAATTTGGTCTTAATTCTATTGCTTTTTTTAAAGCTTTTTCAGCTTCCTTCCATTTGTTTAGCTTATCGTAATATACCCCTTCCATAAAATAAATAACAGCTTTATCTTCATCTAGTAGATATTCTTCTGCTTCTTTTAAAACTTTTATAGCTTCTTCAGTTTTCCCTTCTTTATCTTTTATATCTGCAAGTATAAGATAGTATCTACGCTCTAAAGGATCTAACTTTAGTAATTTGTTGGCGATTTTTTCAGCTTCTTTATATTTTCCTAATTTTATGTATATGTCTACTAATCTTTCTAATATCTCTTCTTCATTTTCAGGGTTAAGTTTGAGAGCCTTTTTGTAAAAAGTAATAGCTTTATCATACTCTTTAAGATAATCATATGCCATTCCTAAAATATAGAGTACCTGTTCATCTTTAGGATACTTTTTCGCTAAAACTTCTAAGTCTTTTACAACCTCTTTAGCTTTTCCTAACCTTAGATAAAGAAGATACTTCTTTAAAAGAGCATCTTTTCTAAACGGGTCAATCTCAACTATTTTGTTTATAGTTTTTTCTGCTTTGTCATATTCATCTAATAAAACGTAAAGCTGAAAAAGTTTTTCTAAAATTTTTATGTTTTTTGGATCTTTTTTCAGAGCTTCCTCATATATCTTCTCAGCTTTTTTAAATTCTCCTTTTCCATAGTATAAATCTCCAAGATATATGAGATAGTCTATATCTGAAGGATTTTCTTCGTAAGCTTTTTTTAAAATCTCTTCTGCCTTTTTATCTTGATTCTTATACATATATATCTTTGCCATCAGGAAGTAATACTTCTTTTTATTATCTGGATCTAACTTAATAAGTTTTTTGATAACCTTTACAGCCTCTTCTACTTTTCCTTCTTTTATATAGATATCCCCTAGTTTTTTTAACAGAGAAACATTGTTAGGAAATTTCTTTACACCTTCAAGTACAACTTTTTTAAACTTTTCATCTTCATGGAGATATTTATAAGCCTTTGCTGCATAATCGTAAGCTTTAGGATTATCGCTAAACTTAGATAGCATCTCTTTTATATACTTTTCTGCTTCCTGATCTTTTCCTAAAATTATGGCAAGCTTTATAAGTTCTTTGTATATAGTTATAGAATTAGGATCCTCTTTTAATGCATCTTTACAAAATAGATAAGCCGAAAGACTTTCACCTTTCATGTATGCATATTTACAGGCTACAAAATCTTTATAAGCTTCTTCCTTAGCACTTGTTACTGCTGCAGAGCAGGAAGAGAGTATAATTAAAGAGGATAATCCATATATAAATTTTTTCATTTTTCCCCCGAAATTTTTATTCTTCTCTTTTTCTAACAATTAAAACAGGTTTAGGAGAGTTTCTTACAACTTTCATAGCTGTAGCACCTAAGAAAAATCTTTTTATCTTTTTACCTTTTCTCTTTCCTACAACAGCTAAATCTGGGTTGTACTCCTTTATCTTTTCTAACAGTAATTCCTCAGGATCCCCTTTTTCTATCTCAAATTTAACAGGTATAGAAAGCTCCTTTTCTATCTTTTCTTTTATCTCTTCTAAAATTTTTACCTTCTTATTGAAAACTTCTTCATGAACATGGGCAAAATGGGCAAACCATTCATCAGCATCAATATGAACAATATATATTTCTGCTTTTGTTCTTTTTGCTATATCTTTTGCAACTTCAAGGGCTTCTATAGAGTTTGGTAAAAAGTCATATCCTACAAGGAGTTTTTTAATATCCTCTACAGGATTACCTTTTACAACGAGAACAGATGTTTTTGATTTGTTAACAATTTTTTCTGCTGTTCCACCAAGTAAAAGAACTTCCAATAACCCTTTTTGATGACTACCAATAAGAATAAGATCAAATCTTTCCTCATCTGAGATTTCAAGTATAGTTTCAGCAATATCACCAACTTCAATCTGATAGTCTACAGGAATGTCATTATCAAAGAATTTTATAAGTTTTTTCATCTCTTCTTCTGCTTTTTCTCTTAATAGGCTTTCAACCTCAACAACAATTTCTAATCCATCTATTGTTAATAAAGGTTCAAATCCATCCTCATAAAGAATTGGAGAAGGAGGTTCTATAACATGAATTAACTTAACTCTTGCATTAAAAAGTTTTGCGAAAAAGTTAGCTGTTTTTACAACACTTTCTGTTATATCTGAAAAATCAACTCCAACTAAGATACTTTTAATAGGCATATTATTCCCCCTTGAGTCTTCCTTGAGCATACTCCATTAGTCCCCCTGCTTCAAAAACCTTTTGTAAGCTTTCAGGAAGGGGCTTAAATGTATATTCTTTCCCTTTTGTTAAATCTCTTATAATACCTTTTTCTAGATCTATTTCTACTTCGTCTCCTTCTTCTATCTCTCTTGCAGCTTCAGGAGATTCAATAATAGGTAACCCAAGGTTTATAGCATTTCTATAGAAAATTCTTGCAAAAGACTCAGCAATAATAGCTCCTATTTCTGCTCCTTTTAAAGCTAATGGAGCGTGTTCCCTTGAAGAACCACAACCAAAGTTTTTACCTGCAACAATAATATCCCCTGGTTTTACCTTTTTAGGAAATTCTGGATCAGCATCTTCCATAACATGCTTAGCTAACTCTTTAGGATCCGTTGTTACAAGATACCTTGCAGGAATTATTTCATCAGTGTTAATATCGTCTCCAAATTTCCAAGCTCTTCCTTTTATAGCCAAGTTATTCTCCTCCTTAAGTTATTTCTCAAATAATACCACAAAAGCATTTTTCTTTTAAAGAATACCTATTTGTCACATATGAAATACATTGTTAGAATTTACAAAAACTATTATAGGGCTAAAAAATGAAAAAAATAGGGATTGTCTTACTTAATATGGGTGGTCCAGATAGCTTAGATGCTGTAGAACCTTTTTTGTATAATCTTTTCTCTGACCACGATATTATTCAGATACCAAGACTGATACAAAAACCTGTTGCATTTCTTGTATCAAAACTAAGATCAAAATCCACAAAAAAATATTACCAAGCAATAGGAGGAAAATCTCCTCAGAAAGAGCAGACCTTAGAACAGGCAAAAGCACTGCAGAAATCCTTAGGGGAAAGATATAAAGTAGTTGTAGCAATGAGATACTGGCATCCTTTTACTGAAGAAGCTTTAAAAGAACTTTTTAAAGATGAAATAGAAAAGATAATACTTCTTCCACTATATCCTCAGTACAGCTCAACAACAACAGGTTCTTCATTCAATGAGTTTGATAGGGTTTTTAAGGAGTTTAAGAAAGAGATACCTGTTGTAAAGGTCAAGGAGTATTATAATCATCCTCTATACATAAAAGCCATGGTAGAAAATATAAAAGAATATCTACCAGAGTATAAAGATTATCATTTTCTCTTTTCAGCTCACTCTCTCCCTGTGAGAGTTATAGAAAAAGGAGATCCATATAAAAATCAGACGGAAGAGACAGTCAAACAGATAATGGAGTATTTTCCTGATAATGAATACTCCCTTGCCTATCAAAGTAAAGTTGGACCTGTGAAATGGCTAGAACCTATGACTGATGAGATGATAAAAGAGCTAGCAGAAAAAGGAGTTAAGAAGCTAGCCGTTATTCCTGTATCTTTTGTATCTGAACATTCAGAAACATTATACGAGCTTGATATTCAGTATGGAGAATTAGCTAAAGAAGCTGATATAGAAGATTATAAAAGAATTCCTACATTAAAAATCTATCCTGTTTTTATAGAAGCTTTAAAAGATATTGTTTTAAAACATTCTTAAATAAGGAAGCCTTAAGGCTTCCTTAAAGTTTCTCTATATCTTCTAATGTTTGAATATTTATAAGATTTGAACCTTTGGCAATTCTTTTTATTAATCCTGTTAGAACCTTTTTAGGACCAATTTCTATAAATGTATCAACTCCTTGATTTTTCATAAACTCAACTGATTGAACCCATCTAACAGGAGAGTAGAAATGCTTCGCAAGTTCTTCTCTTATCTCTTTTTCTGTTTGAATAGAAGTTGCTGTTATATTTGATACTACAGGAACAGTAGCATCCTTTATTGGGATTTCATTTAAATATTTTTCAAACTCCTTTGCTTTATCAACAAGAAGAGTAGAGTGTGCTGGAACAGATACTGCTAAAGGAACAACTTTTTTAGCTCCTTTTTCTTTTAATATCTCCATTGCCTTTTCTACGGCTTCTTTCTCTCCTGAGATAACGATCTGTTCGTAGGAGTTGTAGTTGGCTATCTCTACAATACCGTTTATCTCTTTTAGAACCTTTTCTATCTCCTCTGCAGGAAGACCAATAATAGCTGCCATTCCTCCAACTCCTGCTGGAACTGCTTCTTGCATAAGTTTTCCTCTAATATGTGTGATCCATACAGCATCAACAGGGTCTATACTTTCTGCTGCTGTTAGTGCAGAAAACTCTCCAAGAGAATGACCTGCTACAAAGTCTGGATTTATATCTTTTTTCTTTTTTAAAGCATATAAGAGAGAATAAGATGTTAAAACAAGTGCTGGCTGTGTATATTCAGTTAAGTTGAGTTTTTCTTCATCTGAAAATATTATTTCAGTAAGATTAAATCCAAGTCTTTCGTTAACTTTTTCGTGAAGCTCCTGAATTTCAGGATAATTCTCATAAACATCTTTTCCCATACCTACATACTGTGATCCCTGTCCTGGAAAAACAAAGGCATTTTTTGACATTAATTTCCTCCTTACTCAGATATTTTCTAGATAACATTATATTTAAAATTTTCCTGTTCATTTGAATATGTGTTAGAATTAATTTTGTAAATTTGTTACATCTTAGCTAAATGTTCTGGCTACATGGGAAAAGAATATGGCTATCCCATAAACAATCCATTTCAAGGGATTAAATTAATTAATAATAGTTATTATTAAGTTTTGCATTTTAAACAGAAAATATATTTCTGCGTAAGTTGGCTTTTTACAGGCGTTAGCGAGAATATAATAGAAAATATATTCGCATTACTGGAGGTTTGATGCAAAAAACTACCTTCAGCGAGGATTTGATAAAATTTTAAAAATCTCGCTAAGCCTCGAAACTACTTGCCGAAATAAAATTTTTTTACTTATCTCAATTAACGGGTTTTATCTGAACTATATGGGATATAAAGTGACGTATTTTTCTATCTCGTGTTTGTATTTTTCAGGGGTTTTATCTGAACTATATGGGATATAAAGTAATTATGTTAATCAGACTTGACAAAATCAAAAAACGTTTTATCTGAACTATATGGGATATAAAGTGCCATTGCTCTATCTCAAGATATTCCTGTTGAGAAAGGTTTTATCTGAACTATATGGGATATAAAGTGTTTTTATCCTGTCCCTTGCCTTTGCTCCTTGTTCAGTTTTATCTGAACTATATGGGATATAAAGTGACGTATTTTTCTATCTCGTGTTTGTATTTTTCAGGGGTTTTATCTGAACTATATGGGATATAAAGTTTGGATATGATGAAGAAACACAATCTTTAAACATGGTTTTATCTGAACTATATGGGATATAAAGGGGGGAGAATAGATGGAAACGTTTATAACAGCAACAAAAGTTTTATCTGAACTATATGGGATATAAAGTCATTCCTTTTAAACTTTTCCTCATGGTTTTTTATGGTTTTATCTGAACTATATGGGATATAAAGCAAAGACAGCATTGTTATAACGGCTTAAAATTGCGGCTGTGTTTTATCTGAACTATATGGGATATAAAGCTTAATATGGCTGCTCTTCCTTTTGATTTTTCTGGTTACGTTTTATCTGAACTATATGGGATATAAAGGAAGCGATAGAGAAGATAAACAAAGTAGGTGGGATAGGGTTTTATCTGAACTATATGGGATATAAAGTTAGCTGCGGGCTCTCCTGAAGCTGAACCAGCTACATAGTTTTATCTGAACTATATGGGATATAAAGAGTTTTGTGAATATTTTGAACAGTATCAAGCACTAAATAAGTTTTATCTGAACTATATGGGATATAAAGCAAGATGTTTTAGATGAGATTTTCAGCATTATAAAAAGTTTTATCTGAACTATATGGGATATAAAGA
>JALVKE010000249.1 GCA_027028005.1 Persephonella sp.
TAACAGAGGGCAAAATAAACCAATATATGACTCAAGAAACTATTAAAGACTTCATAGAAAGCCGTGTAAGCAATTTAAGCCCAAAAAGTGCATTAGACTATACAACAGGCTTTAATTCGCTTCTAAAGGGCTTAGAACAAGCAAAAATAACTATTCCTGCAAATCCAAGCCAAAATGATTTTTTAAAAGACTTTAGAGAAGTATTTAGAGAAGAAATGAAACAATTAGAAGTTGAAAGTGGCCGTTATATTCAAAATGTAGAACAAAAATTAGACGCATTAAGAGAAATAAGATATGAAAGCTATGTAATAGCAAAAATTCAATATGAGACAGGATTTAGAGTTAATGAAGCTTTAGAAGTTGCAAAAAATTTCTCAAACTATTATAACCCTCAAACAAATACTTTAAATGGAGTAATTGGAAAAGGTAATCATCAATACACTCCAAAACCTATAAGCTATCAATTAGCCCAAGAAATACAAAAAATGGAGAATGTCCCTCACTACAATACTTACAATAAAGACTTAAAAGAAGTTGGAATAAATAGAAGTCACGATTTTAGAGTAACTTATGCGAAAGACTTATTACAACAAAAATTAGAAGAGGGAAAAGAATATAAAGAAGCTCTAAAAGAGGTCAGTAAAGAAATTAATCATCACCGACCTGAAATGACTGAATATTATTTAAAAAGGACTTGAAATTAAACTATTTTCAATAACCTTGCTTATTAAGTCTAGCATAATTTTCACATCCTAATTCTAACCCTATATCACACGCTTTCCCATAAAATTCTTTTGCTTTTTTGTAACTCTGTCTTACTCCTTTACCATACTCATATAAATCCCCAAGAAAATAACACCCTTGAGCGTTTCCTAAATCACATGCTTTTTTGAATAGTTCTGAGGCTTTTTTGTAACTCTGTCTTACTCCTTTACCAAACTCATATAAAAGTCCGAGAACCCCACAACCTCTAGCATTTCCTAAATCGCATGATTTTTTGAATAGTTCTGAGGCTTTTTTGTAACTCTGTCTTACTCCTTTACCACTAACATATAAAAACCCAAGAGACGTACATCCTTTAGCTTTGCCTTTCTCATCAGTTACTTCAATAACATTATGCTTTTTATCATCTCTCATACCACATGCTTTTTTGTATAGTTCTGCGGCTTTTTTGTAACTCTGTCTTACTCCTTTACCATATTCATATAAATCCCCAAGAAAATAACACCCTTGAGCGTTTCCTAAATCACATGCTTTTTTGAATAGTTCTGAGGCTTTTTTGTAATTCTGTCTTACTCCTCGACCATTATAATATAAAACCCCAAGATTATTACATCCTTCAGCCTCTCCTAAATCACACGCTTTCCCATAAAATTCTTTTGCTTTTTTGTAACTCTGTCTTACTCCTTTACCATACTCATATAAAAACCCAAGAAAATAACACCCTTGAGCGTTTCCTAAATCACATGCTTTTTTGAATGCTTCTGCGGCTTTTTTATGATCTTTCTCATTTTTAGAAGTAGCCAACAATGCACCTACAAAAACTTCTTTTTCTCCACTATTAGCCAAACTAATATTATTCCACAATAAAAAAAATAAAATAAATAATTTTTTCATTTTACCCTCCATATTTCAAGACATTTGAAACAATATTTCACTATCTTTACATAATTTATCGCATATTTTATCTATTAAATCTTTTTTGTTACAAATAGACTTAGAATTTGTTATTGTAAATTTTTCTGTACAAATACCAAATTTTGATTCTAAAAATTTCAATAAATTATCTTTATCACTATAATTTTGATTACAAAACTCTTCTATACTTATCTTTAATTTTTCTTTACATTCATTTATATCCATGTATTCTCCTTATCTTTTCAATAACCTTGCTTATTAAGTCTAGCATAATCTTCACATCCTAATTCTAACCCTATATCACACGCTTTCCCATAAAATTCTTTTGCTTTTTTGTAACTCTGTCTTACTCCTTTACCATACTCATATAAAAGTCCAAGAAGCTCACAACCTCCAGCATTTCCTAAATCGCATGCTTTTTTGTATAGTTCTGCGGCTTTTTTGTAACTCTGTCTTACTCCTGTACCAAGCTTATATAAAAGTCCAAGAAGCTCACAACCTCTAGCATTTCCTAAATCGCATGCTTTTTCAGACAATTCTGCGGCCTTTTTATACAGTTCTTTTGCTTTTTTATGATTCTGTCCCACTCCTTGACCCATTTCATACAAAGCTCCAAGGTTCCAGCATCCTTCAGCTTTACCCTCCTCATAAGCAACTTTAACAACATCATGCTTTTTAGGATCTTCCATATAGCATGCTTTTTTGTATAGTTCTGCGGCTTTTTTGTAACTCTGTCTTACTCCTCGACCATTATAATATAACCCCCCAAGATTATTACATCCTTCAGCCTCTCCTAAATCACATGCTTTTTTGTATAGTTCTGCGGCTTTTTCGTAGTTTCCACTGTTATAAGCGTTTACACCTTTATTAAAATAATCTTGTCCATTACTAGCAAAACTAAAAACACCACATAAAATAAAGAATAAGACAAATAACCTTTTCATAAAACTATCCCCCAACACTTTTTTGACAGAATTATACCATTAACTCAATATTAAAAATAACTTAACATAATCAACGTTCTCTATAATTAAAAAATTTTTTTCAAGAAAAGTAAAACACTCTTTTATTAAAAATCAATATCGTTTTTTTAAGCTTTTAACAAGGTTGCTATATTAAAATACGATATTAGTTTTAAACAAAAAGGTATTAAAATGAAACAAAATAAACAAGACCATAAAGATTATATCTATATCCGCATTCCTAAAGATGAATACGAAGCAATAATTCAAGGAAGAAAGAAAGTAACAAAAAAGGATATAGAAGA
>JALVKE010000250.1 GCA_027028005.1 Persephonella sp.
GTATTAGATAGAGAAATCCTTAAAACGAATAAATTTAAAAACTTCGTTTCTTCACTAAGAAATATATCAAACAATATAAAAATTCAATATCTCGAATATACACCTGATAAATTAGATAGACTAATCAAAAAATTTGATAACTTAGAAATCCATAACTACGAGGAGGACTAAAATATGTTCAAAACCGCTACACCATTTTTTATAAGAGCAATTACTCCTGTTCATGCAGGGAGTGGAAATGATTTAGGAATTGTTGATTTGCCTATACAGAGGGAAGGACATACAGGATTTCCCAAGATAGAATCTTCAACGCTAAAAGGAAGTATAAGAGACGCTTTTGAATTAAAAGCAAATGGAAATGAAAGTGAAGAGATAAAAATACATCTTATTTTTGGATATGATGGAACAAATGCAAGCCAAAATGTAAAAAAATTCTTTGAGCAAGACTTAGACTTTACTCAATTCTCAAGTGCTATAGCATTTGCAGATGCCAGAATTCTTTTATTTCCTGTTAAATCCTTAAAAGGAGTTTTTGCTTATGTAACTTGCCCACAAGTTTTAAAAAGATTAGAAGAAGATTTAAAAATGGCTTTATTAACAGATAAGATAGAAATAAATGGTAAAGAATTCAAAGCGGAAAGCTATAAAGTTGAAGATGAAGGAAAAGCTCTTGTTTCTAACGAAAACAAATTAATAGTCCAAGGAAATCAAGTTGTTTTAGAAGAGTATTTATTTGAAGTTGAGAAAAAACAGGAAGTCTCTGAATTAGCCCAAATTCTATCAAGACTTACAGGAATAGAAGAAGATAGCTTAAAAGAAAGACTTATTGTTCTGCCCGACGATGATTTTGCAGATTTTGTAAAACTTTCAACAGAAGTTATTACAAGAATAAAAATAAACAACGAAACAGGAACAGTAGACCAAGGAGCTTTATTCACAGAAGAATACCTACCAGCTGAAACTGTAATGTATTCAATAGCATTCTTTTCACCATTGTTTATACCAGAAGAAAAAAGAGAAGAGTTAAAGAAAAAAATAGGAAATGAATTTGATTTTTCTGAGAAAACACCAAAAACATTTTTTGGAAATATTTCTAAAATCCTCCAAATCGGTGGAAACGAAACAATAGGAAAAGGATTTATAGAAGTGAATTTATTTAATAGCAAGGAGGAAAATAAAAATGGCAACTGACTTATCAAACATGAAAAAAACAGAATTAAATAGAGCTAAATTTGCTTATAATTGCGTAAAAAATGCTGAAGAAGCCTTAAAGGGAGAAGAATTAATTTTTGAAAGTTTACATGATGCAAAAAGATACAATCTAAAAGAAAATAAATATTTCAAAACCAGTAAATATTATAGGTCCTATGTTAAGAAAGTTCCCACTCTTATACAAGTTAACGGATTAGCTGGAACATTTGCTTTTATATTCTCTAAAATGACAAAAAAGAAAGATAATAAAGAAAAAGGCACAAAACAAAATCCATATGGAGATTGGGATTTGATTTATTTTCAGACTTGGGAGTGGTTAAATCAAAATTACAAAGTAAATGATAAAGATAAAGAATTAGTAGAATGGATTATAGAACAAAACCCCAAATTATATAAAGCAATAACCATTGAAGTTTTGGCTTTCTTTTCATGGCTTAAGAGGTTTGCAGAAGGGATGATTGAAGGAGAAGAAAATGAGTAAAGACAAAAAGAAAAAATCTTTTAAAAGTTTTGAAGAACTGGCAAAAAATATGGGAATTAACAAATCAAAAAGAGAAAATGATAAAAAAGAACAAGTTTCGCCCAAAAAATCTAAAAAGAATTTTGATAAAAAACAAGAGAAGCATATTGATGGAAATTTTTTCTTTCCCAAATATTTGCACCAAATTTACAGAGAAAATAAAGTAGACAATTACAGTTTGTATTTGAACAAATACGTTATAGGAAAATTTGAAAAAGAAAAAGATGAGCTAAAATTAAAAATAGACAATTTAAAGCATGTTAATTTTGGTAATGACAGATACAACTTAATCAAAAATTTTATAGAAAACTATAAAGCACAGATAGAAAATCTTCAGGAAGATTATTTTATAAAGGATAAAATTTTTAAACCCGAATACAAGCTGATTATAGGCTTAGGAAATCCATCAGTTTACGAAGTTTCAATGACCCTTCACCATATATACGGTATTCCTTACATCCCAGGACAAGCTATTAAAGGAGTTTTAAGGAGTTATATAATAAACGAGTTTTTTGATTTAGATGAAGAAGAAGCACTAAACAATGAACTTTTTAAAGTTATCTTCGGTTCACAGGACAATCAGGGAAACATTATATTTTTTGATGCTTTTCCAGATGGGAAGATAAATATTGATGTAGATATAATGAATCCTCATTTTCCAGAATATTATGAGGACAAAGAAGGTAAAATCCCACCTGCAGACTGGCAAAATCCAAGACCAATAAAATTTCTAGTTGTAAAAAACACACCTTTTAAATTTTTTATTGGAATGAAAAAAAGAACAAATATTCCAGAGAGTCTAAAAAAATTTGAGAATGATGAAAAAATAAAAAATGCAAGTAAATTATTGGAGTATATTTTAGAACTTTTAAAAGAAGCTTTCGAATTTAACGGTATAGGAGCAAAAACCTCCATAGGATATGGATATTTACAATAAAGGGGGTGTTTATGAAGCTAGAAAATATAATCTCAAATCCCGTTATCACAGCAGCAGGATATTTGGGGGCATTTGGAGGACTTTTTGCAGATTTTATAGGGGTCAACTATGCTTACCTATATTCTTTAACAGCTGCTATGGGCCTTGCAGGAATAGGGTTCTACCAAGAATACCAAAAAGACAAACTTTATAAAAAACCTTTTTTACCAATTCCTATAATTATTAATATTT